>NZ_JBHSPA010000015.1:0-140065 GCF_042656245.1 Nonomuraea insulae | reverse complement strand
AACGGACGCGTACACCCGATTCGAGATTCACTTTCGGTGAACCTTGAAGCGGAGGCGCAATCTCGCTTGTCTCCATCTTATCAGACTGTCCAGATTCGTGTCAAATCTTGCGACTTGATCCGAAGTGACTGGATCTTCTAAGATTATGCACCCCGTTTCTGGGGCAACCCTCGTAACTTACCGTGTCATCCGGCCCGTGTCGAATCAACTGATTATTCGTTGATCTTGGCGTGCCCGGAATCCACCCTCGCTGGAGCACGCCGAAGCAGCTCTGCCGAGTGGCTCGTTTTGTTTCAAGGGGCTTGCCCTGAGGCCCGTCCGCCTTACCGGCGTCCGGCTCACTCCCGGGGCGAAGTGAAAGATTAGGTCGCGATCCGCCACACGTCAAATCGCCTCGCCTGGCGGTGTGAGCGAGGTGTGCGCGCCGTCCTCCGCAGGACCCCGGCTGACCTGGAAATGTTTGGCCGACCGCATCCCATACGGTCTGGGCAGTCGGCATGCAACCTCCAGGAGCAGGAGATCTCCTTGGCGGGAGATGATGCTCGGGGTCCCCTCGTGGGCTTGCGTCCCGATGGAGTGATCTACGTGGGCCGCTGATCTTCGCTGACGCCCCGTGGTCGCGAAGGGCCCGTGGTCGCGAGCTCGCGGCGCCCAGGTGCTTACGGGTCAACGCGACGGTTGATCAGGAGCAGCCGGTCAGTGGCCGGGTGCAGGGGGTGGTTCTGGCGTGCGCGGATCGGGATTCACAGCTCGGATACGGCCCTCGCGACCGCTTCGTTGCATCGGCGCAGCAGCTCCCGCAACGTGCTCCGCTCCTCCTCGCTCAACTCCTCGGCGATCGCCCGCTCGACCACCACGGCCCGCTCGTCCGCCGCCATCAGCGCTGTACGCCCGGCCTCCGTCAGACGGGTCTCCAGGACGTTGCGATGCCAGGGGTGCGGGGAACGTTCGATCAGGCCGCGTTCCTCCAGGTTCTTGAGGACGACGGTCATGGCCTGGGGTGTTACCAGGCAGGCTCGGGCCAGGGCGGCCCCCGAGATGCCGGGGCTGCCGGCGAGGGCGAAGAGTGCCGCGTACTGCGGGACGGTCAGGCCGGCCGGCCGTACGGCGGCTTGTTTGGCGGTGATCAGGGTCTGTTCGGCCCGCTTGATGTCCAGTCCGAGCCGTTCGTCCGCAGGCATCCCCATGGGGGCGAGCGTACAACCTCATACGATGCTTCTAACATTGATGAACATCAAGGCTTTGATATGGTGTCCGAAAATCGGGTGACTGCGCCCGTGTCTGAGATGAGAGAAGTTGCGATGATTCCTGAAAGCCACCTCGACCTCCTGACCCGGCCGCTCTTCGCGCACCTGGCCACGATCGGTGCGGACGGCAAGCCCAACGTCAATCCGGTCTGGACGATCTGGGACGGGGAGTACCTGCGGTTCACGACTACGACGGACCGCCGCAAGTGCAGGAATGTCATGGAAAATCCGCATGTGGCGGTCTCGATCAACGACCCCGAGAAGCCGTACCGCTACGTGGAGGTCCGTGGCGTTGTCGAGCGGGTGGAGCCGGACCCGGCGGGGGATTTCTTCGACGTGCTGGCCAGGCGTTACGGGCTGGAGTACGAGCGGCCTGTCGGGGATGCCGAGCGGCGGGTCGTGATCGTTATGAGGCCGACACGTACCACCCAGCAATGATCTGGAGGTGAGCCCGGTCGGGTTCGGCGGCCTGTGGGTGAGTTGATCTCGCGGGCGGGGTGATCGGCTCGTACGGCGGCGGCCCCGGACGGGCTGAGGGCTCAGGTCGACACGCCATGAAGTCGAGACGCCATGAACACGCGATCACAAACGCGACCACAAGGACGCCGCCCTGGCCACCGTGCCCGTGCCCGTGCTCGTGCCCGAATCAAGGCCGTGCTGGTGCCCGGATCGCTTGCTCGTGCCCGGATCGAGAGGGTGAGCTCGTCCCGCCCGAGCGAGAGGCCAACTCCTGCCGCGTCGGTGAACCCGTAGGGACAGCTGTGGCCGATCAGAGAGTTCGCGCGCCTGGGCACAGCAGGAACGCGGGACGAGAGGTCGGAGGTCAGAGGTTCGTGGGTCGGCTACGACCCGCCGGCGAACCCCTGACGCGGACGGACGGTGGCGCAGAGCGTCAGGACCTGTTGCGGTGACTCGAACACCTCAGCCACCATCCCCGCCTCCCGCGCAGCCACGACATTCGCCTCGCGGTCGTCGAAGAACAGGACGTCGCCCGGCCGTACCCCCATCTGTTCCGCACAGATCTCGTACGCCCGCCGCCCCGGCTTCGCCACCCCGATCCGGCACGAGTACGTCAGCGAGGCGAAGCGCCCCAGCCAGTCCCCGTGCCGCGACTCCCAGAGCGGCACCAGCTCCGGGACGATGTTCGAGAGCAGCCCCAGCCGGTGCCCCTGATCCGCCAGTTCGTGCACCACCTCCACCATGGCGCTGTCCACAACGCACCAACTGTCCAGGTCAGCCTCGATGAGGGCGGGCACGTCCGCGAAACGGGTGCCCAGCGCGCCGGCCACCGTGGCCCAGTACGCGGCGCCGTCCTGGCCCTCGTCGTACGCCTGCCGGCAGGCCCAGTACGCCTCCCAGAACCGCTCCCCCGGCACGCCGGAGAGATCGGCGATCCGCTGACGGGCGTCCTCGGACTGGATACGGGCGATAACGCCATAAAGGTCGAACACGATCACATTCACCATGCATCCGACCCTACGGCGCGTATCCTGCCCCGGTGACAACTGCCGCCACGCTCGCTCCCCTCGTTCGCCCGGCCGAACGTCTCCGCACGTCAACCCCGTGGTGGATGGGTCTGTTCGCGGGGATCGCCGCGTTCTCCGGCACGGGCTCGGCCACCCTGAACGGCGACGAACTGGCCACCATCAGCGCCGCTTCCCGCTCGTTGTCCGGGATGTTCGAGCTGGCACGGCACATCGACGGCCATTTCCTGCCGTACTACCTGTTCATGCACCTCTGGGTGCAGGCGGGCACGGCGGAGCTGTGGTTGCGGTTGCCGTCGGCGGTGGCGATCGGGGTGGCGGCCTGGTTCCTGGTCGATCTGGGGCGGCGCCTGCACAGCGTCCGGGCGGGGGTGATCGGCGCGGCTGTGTTCGCGATCCTGCCCTCGGTGTCCTATTACGGGGCCTTCGCCAGGTCGTACGCGTTCGCGGCGGCCGCGGTCGTGTTCGCGTTCTGGGCGTTGCACCGGGCCGTCGAGCGGCCGACCGGGCGGCGGTGGGTCGTGTACGGGGTGGCGGTGGCGCTCGTGTGCTCCACGCACCTGTTCGCGGTGCTCGTGCTGCCTGCCCAGTTGCTGCTCATGCGGCGGCCGGTGGCGGTGCGGATGCTGGCCGCGCTGGTCGTGGGGTGTGTGCCCGCCGCCGTTCTGGGGCTGATCGGGTTCGGGGAGCGGCACGCGATCAGCTGGGTCCCGCAGCGGGGGCCCGAGGTGTGGCTGAAGTTCCCCAAGATGGCGGCGGGGGCTACCACGCTGGGGGTCGTGTTGTTCGCCATGGCGCTGGCCGGGGCGGTGCTGCTGTGGCGGGCGCGGCGGGATGTCCACGCGTTCGTGCTGGTGGGGTGGCTGCTGCTGCCGCCGGTGCTGTTGCTGACGGTCTCGCAACTCGTCACGCCGGTATATGTGGACCGCTACCTCTTCGTGACCGCTCCGGCGCTGGCGCTCCTGGCCGGGGTGGCGGTGGCGTGCCTGCCGCGGTTCCACGTGGTGGCGGGGGTGCTGGTCGTGGCGCTGGGGTGTGTGCTGGCCTTTCCCGACCATGTGGAGGTACGGGAGGAGAACGGGCGCTTCGAGAACATCCCGTGGGCGCTGCGCGTGATCAAGGCCGAGCCGGAGGACGCGATCGTCTATGGGCAGAGCCAGTTGCGGTCGGGGTTCGATTACTACGCGGACTCGCTGATGCCGGTGGATGTGCTGCGGTCGGGGGATTCGCCGGATGCCGAAGGGTTCGGGTACCCGGAGCGGTCCGATGTTTCCGCCGAGCTGGAAGGGCGGAAGCGGGTTTGGGTCGTGTGGCGGGGCAGCAAGCAGTCGGGGCTGGAGGGTGACTCGGTTCCCCGGGTGGGGGAAGTGGAGCGCGCGGGGTTCGAGCTGGACGTGGCCAAACATTCGGTGGACTTGCCGGGATTGACGGTGGCGTTGTTCATCCGTCGGTGAACTCGCCCGGATGAGCCCGTCCGGATAGGCCCGTCCGGATAGGCCCGTCGGTGAGCCCGTCCGGATAGGCCCGCGAAAACGGGCCCTCCGCCGTACAGAAAGCAGGCGAAGGGCCCGGACGGAACGGTCAGCCGACCTCGACGCCGCCGATCGACTTCTTGCCCCGGCGCAGCACCATGAAGCGGCCGCCCAGCAGGTCGTCGGCGCCCGGCTCGTACGACTCGTCAGTGATCTTGCGGTTGTTGAGGTACGCCCCGCCCTCCTTGACCGCCCGCCGCGCCGCCGACTTGGACTCCACCAGGCCGCTGTCGGCCAGCAGGTCCACGAAGGACGCGCCGAGGGCGGGGACGACGGCCTTGGGGACCTCGGCCAGAGCCGCCTCCAGCGTGGAGGCCGGCAGCTCCTCCAGCGAGCCCTGCCCGAACAGCGCCTTCGACGCCGCCACGACCGCGGCCAGTTCGTCGGCGCCGTGCAGCAGTTCGGTGAGGTCCTCGGCCAGCGTGCGCTGGGCCTCGCGGGCGAACGGGCGCTCGGCGACGGCCTTCTCCAGGGCCTCGATCTCCTCGCGGGTGCGGAACGTGAACACCTTCAGGTAGTGGATCACGTCGCGGTCGTCGGAGTTGAGGAAGTACTGGTAGAAGGCGTACGGAGAGGTCATCGCGGGGTCGAGCCAGAGCGCCCCGCCCGCCGTCTTGCCGAACTTGGTGCCGTCGGCCTTGGTGATCAGCGGCTGGGTCAGGACGTGGACGTGGCCGCCCTCGATGCGGCGGATCAGGTCGGCGCCCGCGGTGATGTTGCCCCACTGGTCACTGCCGCCGATCTGCAGCGTGCAGTTGTAGCGGCGGAACAGCTCCAGGTAGTCGTTGGACTGCAGGATCTGGTAGCTGAACTCGGTGTAGCTGAGCCCCTCGCCGGACAACCGAGCCGAGACCGACTCCCTGGCCAGCATGCGGTTGACCGGGAAGTGCTTACCGATGTCGCGCAGGAAGTCGATCGCGCTCAGCTCGCCGGTCCAGTCGAGGTTGCTGACCAGGCGGGCCGGGTTGGGCTGGGCGTCGAAGTCGAGGAACGTGCCGACCTGGCCGCGCAGGCGCTCCACCCATTCGGCGACGACGTCGGAGGAGTTGAGCGAGCGCTCGGTGTTGCGGCCGCTCGGGTCGCCGATCAGGCCGGTGGCGCCGCCGACCAGGCCGATCGGGTGCTGCCCCGCGAGCTGGAAACGGCGCAGGGTCAGCAGCGGCACGAAGTGGCCGATGTGCAGGGACGGCGCGGTGGGGTCGAAACCGGAATAGACCGTGATCGGTTCCCTCGCCATGGACGCGCGCAGGGCGTCGAGGTCGGTGGACTGGGCGATCAGGCCTCGCCACGCGAGGTCGTCAAGGAGGTCTGTCACGGTCATCTGGCTTTCCTGGGTCGGAGGTCGGTGCCTTTCAGCCTGCCCGATCGGTGCGCGTGCGCGCCACTTGGATACGCTGTGTGTCCATGTGGAGGGTCCGTCGCGAGCTGGCTGTTTTCAAGATCTTAGGGGCTCTGGTGTGTGCCGGGCTCGCCGTTTTCTGGTGGTCGCAGGGCGACTTCCGCGGCGTCATCCTGGCCGTCCCCGCGACCGTGCTGGTGGGCGCGATGGGGCTGCGTGACGTGCTCGCCCCCGTACGGCTGGCGGCCGACGAGAGCGGCATCACGGTGGTGCAGGGGTTCGCGGGCAGGCGGCACGTCCCGTGGGAGTCGATCTGGGACATCAAGGTCGACATACGCCGGCGATGGGGGCTGCGCAGCGAGATGCTGGAGATCGACACCGGCGACTACCTGCACATCTTCAGCCCTCACGAGCTGGGCACCTCACCGACGGAGGTGGCCGCGGCGCTGCGGCGCCGGGGCACGTGAGCACGATACGGGGAGACGGTGGGGTCGCCGTCGATCCAGAACCGCCACGGCGTCTCCTTGGCCGTCGACACGCCGGTGCGCGGGCCTGACCTGATCAGCGCCGGGGCGGCGGGCAGGCCCTCCAGCATGGTGGCCGACCCGTGCGGCCGGCCGGCCGGCGAGCCGTCGAGGATGGCGTCGAGGCCGTTGTGCTCGCGCAGCAGGCCGAGGGCCACGGCCAGGCGGGCGGGGCCACGGGCCAGGTCGCGGTCCGCGACCGGTTTGCCGGCCGAGCGCCGGGCGCGGGCGTGCCGCGTGCCCGCGATCACCTCGCCGGCCCGCAGCAGCACGGCGGAGCCGAAGCCTTCCGGCAGGCAGACGAGGTTGGCGCAGAAGTGCATGCCGTAGGTGAAGTACACGTAGATGTGTCCTGGCGGGCCGAACATGACGGCGTTGCGCGGCGTCCTGCCCCGGTAGGTGTGCGCCGCCGGGTCCTCGCCGGGGCCGCCGTACGCCTCGACCTCGGTCAGGCGTACGGCGACGGAACCATCGACGCCGCCGTGGACATCACCGTGGACATCACCAGCGACACCGCCGTGGACGAGCACGCGCCCGAGCAGGTCGGGCGCCACCTCGTGCGACGGCCGGTCGAAGAAACTCCGCGGCAGCGCGGCGGAGCTCAGCTCCCGGCTGCCCATGCCGCCTGCGCGTCGACCGCCTCTCGGAGGGCGATGAGCTGGTCGCGTACGCGGTCGGGCGCGGTGCCGCCGTGGGCCTTGCGGGCGGCCAGGGCGCCGGGCACGCTGAGCACGTCGCGGACGTCGGGCGTCAGGTGCGGCGAGACCTTGACCAGTTCGTCGTCGGTCAGCTCACCGAGGTCCTTGTCGTTGACCTGGCACCACACCACGAGGTGGCCGACGGCCTCGTGCGCCTCGCGGAAGGGCACGCCGCGGCGGACGAGCAGCTCGGCCAGGTCGGTGGCGAGGGCGAACCCGTCAGGGGCCGAGGCCTCCATGCGCGCGGTGTTGACCCGCATGGTGGCGACCAGGCCGGCCACGGCGGGCAGGACCAGCAGGAGCGTGTCGACCGCGTCGAACACCGGCTCCTTGTCCTCCTGCAGGTCGCGGTTGTAGGTCAGCGGCAGGCCCTTGAGCGTGGTGAGCAGGGCCACCAGGTTGCCGATGAGGCGGCCCGACTTGCCCCTGGCCAACTCGGCGACGTCGGGGTTCTTCTTCTGCGGCATGATCGACGAGCCGGTGGAGTAGGCGTCGTCCATCTCGATCCAGCGGAACTCCTGCGAGGCCCACAGGACGATCTCCTCGCCCAGCCGCGACAGGTGCACGCCGATCATGGCCGCGTCGAAGAGGAACTCGGCCGCGAAGTCGCGGTCGGACACGGCGTCCATCGAGTTGGCAGCGGCGGCGGAGAAGCCGAGCTCCTGGGCGACAGCCTGCGGGTCGAGCGGCAGCGAGGAGCCGGCCAGGGCGCCGGCGCCGAGCGGGGAGATCGCGGCGCGCTTGTCCCAGTCGGTGAGCCGGTCGATGTCGCGGGCGAAGGCGTGCACGTGGGCCAGGAGCTGGTGGCCGAACGAGACCGGCTGCGCGTGTTGCAGGTGGGTCATGCCGGGCACGGCCGTGTCGGCGTGCTGCTCGGCCTGGGCCATCAGGGCCGTCTCCAGCTCGACCAGGCGCGAGACGATCGAGCGGGCGTGATCGCGGAGATAGAGGCGCAGGTCGGTGGCGATCTGGTCGTTGCGCGAGCGGCCGGCGCGGAGCTTGCCGCCGAGCGAGCCGAGCCGCTCCAGCAGGCCGCGTTCCAGCGCGGTGTGCACGTCCTCGTCGGCGATCGTCGGCCGGAACTCGCCCTCCTTGCAGGCGCGCTCCAGGTCGTCGAGCGCGCCGATCATGCGCTCGAGCTCCTCGTCGCTCAGCAGCTCCGCCTTGTGCAGCACGCGGGCGTGCGCCCTGGACGCGGCCAGGTCGTACGGCACCAGCCGCCAGTCGAAGTGCACGCTCACCGACAGCCGGGCCAGCGCGTCGGACGGGCCGCTCTCGAAGCGTCCGCCCCACAGCCGCATCGGCTTGGCATCACTCACCGTCATCTCCTTCGTGTACCTTTCTGGTGGTCGCGCCCGCTTCGGTGCTCGTCGGCATCGTCCCTCGCGCTCTTCCCCCGAGCTCTTGCGCTCCGGGCGAGACCATAGTGCATTCAGCTCTTCTTGGCGTCGCGGGCCGCCGCGATCTTGGCAGGGAGTGAGAAGAGCTGGACGAAGCCCTTGGCCAGCGACTGGTCGAAGGTGTCGCCGGTGTCGTACGTGGCGAGCGAGAAGTCGTACAGCGAGTCCTCGGAACGGCGGCCGGTGACGGTCGCGTTGCCGCCGTGCAGCGTCATCCTGATCTCGCCGTTGACGTGCTTCTGCGCGTCGGCGATGAGGGCGTCGAGCGCGTCCTTGAGCGGCGAGAACCACAGGCCGTCGTAGACGAGCTCGCTCCAGCGCTGGTCCACGCCGCGCTTGAAGCGGGCCAGGTCGCGCTCGACGGTGACGTTCTCCAGCTCCATGTGCGCGGCGATGAGCGCGATCGCGCCCGGCGCCTCGTACACCTCTCGCGACTTGATCCCGACCAGGCGGTCCTCGACCATGTCGATGCGTCCGACGCCCTGCGCACCCGCGCGCTGGTTGAGCTCGTCGATGATCTGGTACGGCGTCAGCTCCCGCCCGTCGATCCTGACCGGCACGCCCCGCTCGAACGTGATCACGACCTCGTCCGGCTCGCGCGGCTGGGTCGGGTCGGCGGTGTAGGAGTAGACCTCCTCGGTGGGGCCGTTCCAGATGTCCTCCAGGAAGCCGGTCTCGACGGCGCGGCCCCAGAGGTTCTGGTCGATGGAGAACGGGTTCTTCTTCGAGGTCTCGATGGGCAGGCCCTTGGCCTCGGCGTACTCGATGGCCTTGTCGCGCGTCCAGGCGAAGTCCCTGGCCGGCGCGATGACCTCCAGGTCGGGGGCCAGCGCGGCCAGGCCGGCCTCGAAGCGCACCTGGTCGTTGCCCTTGCCGGTGCAGCCGTGGGAGACGACGGTGCCGCCGAACTGCTTGGCCGCCGTCACCATGTGCTTGACGATGAGCGGCCGGGAGAGTGAGGAGACCAGCGGGTAGCGGTCCATGTAGAGGGCGTTGGCCCGCAGGGCCGGCACGCAGAAGTCGGCGGCGAACTCCTCCTTGGCGTCCACGACGACCGACTCGGCCGCGCCGCAGTCCATGGCCCGCTTCTGGATGATCTCCATGTCCTCGCCGCCCTGCCCGAGATCCACGGCGACGCAGATGACCTCGGCGTTCATCTTCTCGGCGAGGTAGGGGATGGCGACCGAGGTGTCTAGGCCGCCCGAATAGGCAAGGACTACTCTTTCCGGCATTTCATCGTCTCCAAAGTCTTCTAGCTGCGCTTGTCGGCGACCTTCAGCAGCGCGTCCGCGACGACCTGGCCGCCTGTCGGGTCGCGGCTGATGACGAGGATCGTGTCGTCGCCGGCCACCGTGCCGAGAATGGTCTCCCAGTCGGCGTGGTCGATGGCGGAGGCGAGGAACTGGGCCGCGCCCGGCGGCGTACGTGCGATGACCAAGTTGGCCGACGCCTCCGCGCTGACCAGGAGCTCCTCGGCGATTCGGTGCAGCCGGGCGTCCGGGGACTCCCCCGCGCCCATCCGGGTGAGCGGGATGCGGCCGCCGCCCTCGCCGGGCAGGGCGTACACGAGGGAGCCGTCGTCGGCGCGCAGCTTGAGCGCGCCGAGTTCGTCGAGATCGCGCGAGAGCGTGGCCTGGGTGACCTCGACGCCGCTCTCGGCGAGCAGTTTGGCCAGCTCGGGCTGGGAGCGCACGGGCTTCCGCTCCAGCAGGTCGGTGATCTTCGCCTGCCGCCCGGCCTTGGTCATCGGGATCGTCATCTGCCTGAGACCAGCCAGTGCAGCAGCGCCTTCTGGGCGTGCAGGCGGTTCTCCGCCTGGTCCCACACCGCGCTGCGCGGCCCTTCGAGCACCTCGGTGGTGATCTCGCGGTCGCGGTAGGCGGGCAGGCAGTGCAGCACGATCGCGTCGGGTGCGGCGTGTTCGAGCAACTCGGAGTTCACCTGGTACGGCAGGAGGGTGGCCATCCGCTCCTCCTTGCCGTCCTGGCCCATCGAAACCCACGTGTCGGTGGCGATCACATGTGCGCCCTGCGTGGCGGCCACCGGATCGGACAGCGCGATGACCGACCCGCCCGTCTTGGCCGCGATGGCCGCGGCCTGGTCGAGGATGACCGCGTCGGGCTGGTAGCCGACCGGGCCCGCGACGCGTACGTGCATGCCGGCCGTGGCGCCGCCCAGCAGGTAGGAGTGGGCCATGTTGTTGGCGCCGTCGCCGACGTAGGTGAGCGTGACCCCGGCGGTCCTGCCCAGCCGCTCCTGAATCGTCTGCAGGTCGGCGAGGATCTGGCAGGGGTGGAACTCGTCGGTGAGCGCGTTGACGACCGGCACCCTGGAGTGGGCGGCCATCTCGTCGATGCGCTCCTGGCCGGTGGTCCGCCAGACGATGGCGGCGACCTGCCGGTCGAGGACCCTGGCGAGGTCGGAGGGCGGCTCGCCGCGGCCCATGAGCACGCTGACGTTGTCCACGACGAGCGGCAGGCCGCCGAGCTCTCCGATGCCGGTGTGGAAGGAGACGCGGGTTCTGGCCGACGGCTTGTCGAACAGGACGGCGACGGTCTGCGGGCCCTCGAAGGGGCGGTAGCCGAACCGGTCCTTCTTCATGGCGGCGGCGAGTTCGAGCACCTCTGCCTGCTCTGCCGGGGTGAGGTCGTCATCCCGGAGGAAGTGTCTCGCGCTCATTCCGCCGCCTCCGCCAGACTTCGTGCTCATTTCGCCGCCTCCGCCAGGCTCGCGCTCATTTCGCCGCCTCCGTCAGGCTCGCGCTCATTTCGCCGCCTCCGTCAGGCTCGTGGTCATTTCGCCGCCTCCGTCAGGATCGCCGGGAACGCCGCCACCAGCGCGTCCACCTCGTCGGCCGTGACGACCAGCGGAGGCGCGATGCGAATCGCGTCGGGTTGCAGGGCGTTGACCAGGAAACCGGCGTTCGCGGCGGCCTTCTGGACCTCGGCCGAGCGGTTCTCCCCCAGCACGGCGGCCAGCCACAGGCCGCGGCCGCGCACGCCCTTGAGCAGCGGGTGGCCGACCGACTCCAGGCCCGTGCGCAGGCGCGCGGCGACCGACTTCACGTGGTCGAGGTCGACGTTGCCGAGCACGGCCAGCGCCGCGGCGCACGAGACGGGGTTGCCGCCGAACGTCGAGCCGTGGTCGCCCTTCTCGAACAGCCTGCCCGTGTCGCCGAACCCGATGCACGCCCCGATCGGCAGCCCGCCCCCGAGGCCCTTGGCCAGGGTGAGGATGTCGGGGGTGACGCCGTCGGCCTGGTGGGCGAACCAGTGCCCGGTTCGGCCGATGGCGGACTGGATCTCGTCGGCGACCAGCAGGGCGCCGGTCGAGTCGCAGATCTCGCGGGCGGCCTCGAAGTAGCCCTCAGGCGGCGGGACCACGCCGGCCTCACCCTGGGTGGGCTCCAGGAAGACCGCGATGCAGTCGCCGGTGACGGCGTCCTTCAGGGCGTCGGCGTCACCGTACGGGACGAAACGCACCTCCACCGGGAACGGGCCGAACTGCTCGCGGATGGACTGCTTGCCCGTCAGGGACAGGGCGCCGATCGTGCGGCCGTGGAAGCCGTTCTCGGCGGCCACGAAGTAGGAGCGGCCCTCGCGCCTGCCGTACTTGAGCGCCAGCTTGTAGGCGGCCTCGTTCGCCTCGGTGCCGGAGTTGGCGAAGAAGATGCGGGCGGGGGCGTTCAGCAGGTCGAGGAGCTTCTCGGCGAGCAGCACCTCGGGCTCGTGCAGGAACAGGTTGCTGGTGTGCGCGAGCGTGCCGACCTGCTTGGAGACCGCCTCGACCAGGGCCGGGTGGGCGTGACCGAGCGAGCTGGTCGCGATGCCGGCGATGAAGTCGAGGTACTCCTTGCCGTCCAGGTCCCACACGCGGGTGCCCTCACCTCGCGCCAGCGCCACGGGAGGCACGCCGTAGTTGGGCATGAACGCGTTCTCGAACCTTTCGTACAGGCTCATGAGGGCCTCACCATCGTTCCGATTCCTTCATTGGTGAAGATCTCCAGCAGCAGTGAGTGGGGCACGCGGCCGTCGAGCACGTGGGCGTGGGGCACCCCGCCCTGCACGGCCGTCAGGCACGCCTCCATCTTGGGGACCATGCCGCTGGACAGCGTGGGCATCAGCGTCGCGAGCTCGTCGGCGGTGAGCACGTCGATCACGTCGGTGTCGTCGGGCCAGTTGGCGTACAGGCCCTCGACGTCGGTGAGCACGATCATCTTGTGCGCCTGCAGCGCGACGGCCAGCGCGGCGGCGGCGGTGTCGGCGTTGACGTTGTAGATCTCGCCGTCGTCGCTCCTGGCCACGCTGGAGATGATCGGGATGCGGCCGTCGTCGAGCAGGGCCCGCACCGCGCCGGGATCGACCTTGATGATCTCGCCGACCTGGCCGATGTCCACCGGCTCGCCGTCCACGATGGCGTGCTTGCGCACGGCGGTGAACAGGTGGGCGTCCTCGCCCGACATGCCGACGGCGAACGGCCCGTGCCGGTTGACCAGGCCGACGATGTCGCGGTTGACCTGGCCGGTGAGGACCATCCTGACGACCTGCATGGCCTCGGGAGTGGTGACCCGCAGGCCGGCGGTGAAGGTGGACTCGATGCCGAGCTTGCCGAGCGCGCTGCTGATCTGGGGGCCGCCGCCGTGCACGACGACCGGGCGCAGGCCCACCTGGTGCAGGAAGGCGACGTCCTCGGCGAAGCCCTCCTTGAGCGCGTCGTCGGTCATGGCGTTGCCGCCGTACTTGATGACAACGGTCGCGCCGTGGTAGCGGGTGAGCCAGGGCAGCGCCTCGGTCAGCGCCGCGGCCTTGGTCTGAGCGGTGCTGAGTCTCATGAGGAGTACGCCGAATTCTCATGGACGTAGTCGGCCGTCAGGTCGGTGGTGTGCACGGTCGCCGTGTTCGAGCCCGCCGACAGGTCGATCGTGATCGTCACGTCGCGGGGGCGCATGTCCACCTTGGAGCGGTCGTCGCCGACCGCGCCGGCCCGGCAGATCCAGATGCCGTTGATGGCCACGTTGAGCCGGTCGGGCTCGAACACCGCGTCGGTGGTGCCGACGGCGGCCAGGACGCGGCCCCAGTTGGGGTCCTCGCCGTGGATGGCGCACTTGAGCAGGTTGGAACGGGCGACCGAGCGGCCGACCTTGACCGCGTCGTCCTCGGAGGCGGCGCCGACCACCTCGATGGCGATGGCCTTGGAGGCGCCCTCGGCGTCCACCAGGAGCTGCCTGGCCAGGTCGGCGCAGACCTCGGTGACCTTCTCCTCGAACTCGGCCAGGTCCGGCTTGACCCCGGAGGCGCCGCTGGCCAGCAGCAGCACGGTGTCGTTGGTGGACATGCAGCCGTCGGTGTCGAGCCGGTCGAACGTCTGGGCGGTGGCCCTGCGCAGCGTGGCGTCGAGCTCCTCGCTGGTCAGGTCGGCGTCGGTGGTGATCACGCAGAGCATCGTGGCCAGCGCGGGGGCGAGCATGCCTGCGCCCTTGGCCATGCCGCCCACCATGTACCCGCGGGGAGCTTCGCCCCCCACGTGCCCCCCAGAAGGCGTGGAAGATTCGTCTTCCTCCGCGGCGGCGATGCCGCCGCGTCTGAAGGAGATCTTGGAGACGGTGTCGGTGGTGCGGATGGCGTCGGCGGCGGCCAGACCGCCGTCGCGGGAGAGCTGGCCCGCCGCGGTCTCGACGCCGGACAGCAGGTCGTCCATGGGCAGCCGCTCGCCGATCAGGCCGGTCGAGCAGATCGCGATCTCGCCCGCCGAGTCCTGGAGGGCCTGCGCGGCCTTCTCCGCGGTGGCGTGGGAGTCCTGGAAGCCTTCCGGGCCGGTGCAGGCGTTGGCGCCACCGGAGTTGAGCACCACCGCTCGCAGCCGCCCGCCCGCGAGGACCTGCTGCGACCACAGCACGGGGGCGGCCTTCACCCGGTTGGCGGTGAAGACGCCGGCGGCGGCGCGGCCCGGCCCGTCGTTGACGACGAGGGCCAGGTCACGGGCGCCGCCTGCTTTGATCCCCGCGGCCACACCCGCGGCTCTGAATCCGAGAGGTGCGGTTACGCTCACGGCATCTCCTCTGTAGGTGCCGAACACTCATGAACGGATGTCAAGGAGAAACTCCTGTCATGGGGAGACCTAGCTCTTCCGGCAGGCCGAGGGCGAGGTTGACGCTCTGCACGGCGCCCCCTGCCGTGCCCTTGGTGAGGTTGTCGATGGCGATGACGGCGACCACGCGGCCCGCGCGTTCGTCGAGCGTCACCTGCAGGGCGGCGGTGTTGGCGCCGTAGGTCATGGAGGTGGCCGGCCAGGTGCCCTCGGGCAGGAGCCGGACGAACGGCTCGCCCTTCAGCGCGACCTCGTAGGCCGAGCGCAGCGACTCCTTGGTGACCCCCGGCGCGGCGGGCGCGCTGCAGGTGGCCAGGATGCCGCGGCTCATCGGGGCCAGCGTCGGGGTGAACGACACCCGCACGGGCGAACCCGCGACCGCCGACAGCCCCTGCTCCATCTCGGGCGTGTGCCGGTGGAGACCGCCGACGGAGTAGGCGCTGACCGAGCCCATGACCTCGCTGCCGAGCAGGTTGGGCTTGAGCGACTTGCCGGCGCCGCTGGTGCCGCTGGCGGCCACCACGACCACGTCGGGCCCGGCCAGCCCGGCGGCGAACGCCGGCGCCAGGGCGAGCAGGACGGAGGTCGGGTAGCAGCCGGGCACCGCGACGCGCTTGGCCGTCCTGAGGAGATCGCGCTGGCCGGGCAGCTCGGGCAGGCCGTAGGGCCAGGTGCCGGCGTGCTCTCCGCCGTAGAACTCCTGCCAGGCGGCCGGGTCGGCGAGCCGATGGTCGGCGCCGCAGTCGACCACGATCGTCTCCTCGCCCAGCTGGGCGGCGACGGCGGCGGAGTGGCCGTGCGGCAGGGCCAGGAAGACCACGTCGTGCCCGGCGAGCGCGTCGGCGGTGGTGTCCTCGATGACGCGGTCGGCCAGCTGCGGCAGGTGGGGCTGGTGGGCGCCGAGGCGGCTCCCGGCGCTGGTGGCGGCGGTGAGCGCGCCGATCTCGAACTCCGGATGGCTGAGAAGGAGGCGGAGCAGCTCCCCTCCCGCGTAGCCGCTGGCTCCCGCGATGGCTGCCCTCATTCAACCCCTCCATGCATGACTATGCATCATAGCTCATAAGTTTGCTTGTAAAGATGATGCACTCTAGAGGATGAACATGCAAGCTCGCACAACGTCAATGACCGGATCGTGAGACTTGTCACCTGCGGCCGAGATCCAAGGACAGGACGTCAGGATGGAGGTCATGACCGAGTTCTTGTCCGAATCGCGGCCACTCACACGTGGGAGGTGGCCGGGGCCGTGGGGCCGGGTCGTCCTCGTGCTGCTGTGGCTGGGGATCTGCCTGCTGCCGACGGTGCTCGGCGCCGGGGCACTGGCGCTGGCCACGGGCGCGGCGGGGACACCGGGCACGTTGCGCGTGGTCGCGTGCGAGGACCTGGGCGAGGGCCGGTACGACTGCCGGGGGCGGTTCACGCCCGACTCCGGCGAGGCGGTCGTGGAGGTGCCCGCGTCGCCCGACTCCGAGGCCGGTGACGAGATGCGGGCCGAGCTCACGCCCGAGGGCGACCGGGCCGTTCCGGCCGGGCTGACGGGCGTGCTGGCGGCGCTGGCGTTGCCGGCGGCGGGGCTCGGCGGGCTCGGATTGTTGCCGTACGTGGTCATGTACTGGCTGGGCGCGCGCAGGGGGCGCCGGGCCGCCATGACAGGAGGCGTCCTGGTCACGGCGGCCGGGGTGCTGCTGTTGATCGTCGCGGTAGTGGGGGCGTTCTCCTAACGCAGGAAGGCGGCGGCGACGCCCGCGTCCACCGGGATGTGCAGGCCGGTGGTGTGGGTCAGGTCGCTGCCCGTAAGGGCGAAGACGGCGTTGGCCACGTGCTCAGGCAGGACCTCCCGCTTGAGCAGCGTCCGCTGTGCGTAGAACTCGCCGAGCTTCTCCTCCTCCACACCGTACACGGCGGCGCGGTTGGCACCCCACCCGGAGGCGAAGATGCCGGAGCCACGTACGACGCCGTCGGGGTTGATGCCGTTGACCCGGATGCCGTGGGCGCCCAGCTCCGCCGCGAGGAGGCGTACCTGGTGGGCCTGGTCGGCCTTGGCGGCACCGTAGGCGACGTTGTTCGGGCCGGCGAAGACGGCGTTCTTGGAGGAGATGTAGACGATGTCGCCGCCCATCGCCTGGTCGATCATGACCTTCGCGGTCTCGCGGGAGACCAGGAACGAGCCGCGCGCCATGACGTCGTGCTGCAGGTCCCAGTCGGCCAGCGTGGTCTCCAGCAGCGCCCGCGACAACGACAGGCCGGCGTTGTTGACGACCAGGTCGACGCCGCCGAACGCGAGCACGCCCGCGCGTACGGCGGCGGCGATCTGCTCCTCGGACGTGACGTCCACGCCGACCGCCACGGCGACGTCGGCGACCCGGTAGGCGGCGGCGCCGATCTCGGCGGCCACCTTCTCCGCGGCGCCCAGGTCGCGGTCGGCCACGATCACGCACGCGCCCTCGGCGGCCAGCCGGCGGGCGGTGGCCGCGCCGATGCCCGAGCCGCCGCCGGTCACCAGCGCGACGCGGGTGGCCAGGGGCTTGGCCTTGGGCATGCGGCGGAGCTTGGCCTCCTCCAGCTCCCAGTACTCGATGCGGAACTTCTCCGACTCGGGGATCGGGGCGTAGCTGGAGACGGACTCGGCGCCGCGCATGACGTTGATGGCGTTGACGTAGAACTCACCGGCCACGCGGGCGGTCTGCTTGTCCTTGCCGAAGGAGAACATGCCGACGCCGGGCACCAGCACGATCGCCGGGTCCGCGCCGCGCATGGGCGGCGAGTCGGGGGTGGCGTGCCGGTCGTAGTAGGCGGTGTACTCGGCGCGGTAGGCGGTGTGCAGGACGCGCAGCCGCTCGGCGACCCGCTCCAGCGGCGCGTCCGGCGGCAGGTCCAGCACCAGCGGCGCGACCTTCGTGCGCAGGAAGTGGTCGGGGCAGGACGTGCCCAGCGCCGCCAGCCTCGGGTGCTCGGCGCGGGCGACGAAGTCCAGCACCTCGGGGGTGTCGGTGTAGTGGCCGACCACGCGCACGTCGGTGGAGGCCAGGCCGCGGATGAGCGGGAAGAGCGCGGCGGCCCGCTCGTGCCGCTCGTCCTGGCCGAGGCTCTCGTGGATCACCGCGCCGAACGGGTCGGGGCGGCCGTGCTCGGCCAGGTACGCCTCAGCGGTGCGGATGATCTCCAGCGAGCGCTCCTCGCACTCCTGCGAGGTCGAACCCCACGCGGTGATGCCGTGGCCGCCCAGGACACAGCCGATGGCCTGCGGGCTGGCCTCCTTGATGGCGGCGATGTCCAGGCCGAGCTGGAAGCCCGGCCGCCGCCACGGCACCCACACGACCCGGTCGCCGAAGACGCGCCCGGTCAGCTCCTCGCCGTCGGCGGCGGTCGCGATCGCGATGCCGGCGTCGGGGTGCAGGTGATCGACGTGCCCGGCCTCGACCAGGGCGTGCATGGCGGTGTCGATCGACGGCGCGGCCCCGCCCTTGCCGTGCAGGCAGTAGTCGAAGGCCGCGACCATCTCGTCCTCGCGCTCGACGCCGGGGTAGACGCCCTTGAGCGCGCGCAGCCGGTCGAGGCGGAGCACGGCCAGGCCGGACGCCTTCAGCGTGCCGAGGTCGCCGCCCGAGCCCTTGACCCAGAGCAGCTCCACCTCCTCGCCGGTGACCGGGTCGGGCGCGGCGCCCTTGGCCGAGGTGTTGCCGCCCGCGAAGTTGGTGTTGCGCGGGTCTGCGCCCAGGCGGTGAGAGCGTTCCAGCAGTTCGTTGACGGTGTAGTCGGCGTTGTCGGTGTCGGTGTCGGTGTTGTTGGCATCCATGATGGTGCTAGGCCCCCCAGCCGGCCTGCTCGCCGCCGACGCGCTCGGCGGCGATCTTCTCGAAGTATCCGGACTTGGCGTAGGCGGCCATCGGGTCGGGCGCCAGGCCCTGCTCCTCGCGCAGTTCGGCGAGCAGCGGCCGCACGTCGGTGTTGTAGGCGTCCATGAACACGGCGTTGGCGCCCAGCACGTCGCCCTCGGACTGGGCGGCGGCCAGCGCGTCGCGGTCCACCAGCAGCGCCTTGGCGGTGGCCTCCTGCACGTTCATGACCGAGCGGATCTGGCCCGGGATCTTGGGCTCGATGTTGTGGCACTGGTCCAGCATGAAAGCGACCCCGGTCGCGGGGTCGAAACCGCCGCCCCTGACGACTTCATACATGATGCGGAAGAGCTGGAACGGGTCCGCCGCGCCCACCATCAGGTCGTCGTCGGCGTAGAAGCGGGAGTTGAAGTCGAACCCGCCGAGCTTGCCCTCACGCAGCAGGAACGCCACGATGAACTCGATGTTGACGCCCGGGGCGTGGTGGCCGGTGTCCACGACGACCTGCGCCTTGGGGCCCAGCTTGACGCAGTGGGCGTAGGCGGTGCCCCAGTCGGGCACGTCGGTGGCGTAGAAGGCGGGCTCGAACAGCTTGTACTCCAGCAGGAAGCGCTGCCCGTCGCCGAGCCGGTCGTAGACCTGCGCCAGCGACTCGGCCAGCCGGTCCTGGCGGGACCTGATGTCGTCCTGGCCCGGGTAGTTGATGCCGTCGGAGAACCACAGCTTCAGCGTGTCGGAGCCGGTGGCGTCCATGATGTCCACGCACTCGAGCAGGTGGTCGGTGGCCTTGCGCCTGACCCTGGCCGCGGGGTGGGTGACGCTGCCGAGCATGTAGTCGTCGTCCTGGAAGACGTTGGAGTTGATCGCTCCGATGCCCACGCCCAGCTCGCGCGCGTGCCGTGCCAGCTCGGCGTAGTCGTCGACCTTGTCCCACGGGATGTGCAGGGCGACCGTGGGGGCGACGCCGGTGTGGGCGTTCACCTGGGCGGCGTCGGCGAGCTTCTCATAGGGGTCGCGCGGCACCCCCTTCTGCGCGAACACCTTGAACCGGGTGCCGCTGTTGCCGTAGGCCCAGGACGGTGTCTCGATGTGCTGTGCCCGTAGGGCGGCCTTGATGTCAGTCATTACTCCCCGATCAAACCAGGTGGAACACTTCGGTCAGCGGTGTCATGCCCTCGTCGGGGCGGCCGTCGAGGTCCTCGAAGAACGGCGCCATCTCGGCCTGCCAGCGGGCGTTGACCTCGGTCTCGGCCATGGCCTTCTGCGCGGCCTCGAAGTCGTCGGTCTCCAGGTACCCCACGAGCAGACCGTCGTCCCTGAGGAAGAGCGAGTAGTTGTGCCAGCCGGTGCGCGACAGCGCCTCTCGCATCTCGGGCCAGACGGCGCGGTGGCGTTCGCGGTACTCCGCCAGCCGCTCTGGGCGGACTTTCAGCAGGAAGCAGACGCGTTGCACTGACACTCCTTTCAAAAACGTTTTAATCCTTCGTGCAGGAAACTACGATTCCTGGTGCTCACTGTCAATGCCGCCACCATGGCACGGACGGTGACCGGGTCACCAGGTCATCGGGCAACGTGGGCTCGCGTAGCGGTGGGCCACCAGTGATGGGTCAGAGGGCGTTTCCTGGAGGGCCACCCGCCGGAGTGCGGCGGGTGGCCGGGCACGGCAGCGCGTAAAGGATGGAATGAACGTTTTAACGGATGCGGTCGCCCACGAGGGCGAGGTTCTGGATGGCAGCCAAGCCGTACAGAGCCGTGGTGTTGGTCGAGACCCACACCGCCTCGTCCGTCGGGTTGAGGGTCGTGGTGAGCTTCTCCGACTTCCAGGGCAGGTTGGGCGCGTAGCCGTCGCCGGTGGCGAACTCCGTCCAGGCCCTGGCGGCGAGGTCGTCGCGCTGGAGCCGCACGGCCGCGTAGGCCGTCAGCCTGGAATGGCCCTGCTTGAGGATGAGGTTGCCGAAGTCGGCGCCGGTCTCGGCCGCCTGCTCGGCCTTGGGGGCGTTGAACAGGCGGCAGTACTGGAGCCAGGCCCGCTCGAAGTCCGGCATCTCGATCAGGTCGATCAGCTCGGCGCAGATCTCGACCTGGCCGAACATGGCCGACAGGTGGGAGACGGACACCTTCTTCTGCGCGGCGGCGAACTCGCCGGTGTTGATGTTGTAGAGCCCCTCCCCCGTGACGAAGCCGTTGGGCATGGCGGCGATCGTCCGCATGGTGGCCTTGAGCTTCTTCTCCGCGATCGGGTCGCCGCCGCGCTCCCACTCGGTCAGCCACGCGGCGGCCAGCCCGCTCCAGTCGGTGCCCAGCCCGATCGCCAGCGCCGTCGGGTCCGGCGTGTACGGCTCGGTACGGATCTTGCGCAGCGGGTCGATGGCCAGGAACGTCTTGTCGGAGTCCACCAGTGCCCGCATCAGGTCACCGGTACGCTCGTCGGCGGTCAGGAAGTAGAAGATCCGCCGGTAGACGGCCGTCGAGATGCGCTGCTGCTTGGCGCTGCACCCCCAGTGCTGGACGTTGTGCCGGGAGCCGAGCCCGGCCCACGGTCCCAGGTGGTAGACGTCCACCTCGCCGGTGTGCCTGGTCATGGCCTCGGCGAAGCGGAAGATGTCGGACCGGCCCGAGCGCAGGTAGGCGTACCAGAGCCACAGGTCGGGCGAGAGCTCCGAGTTGTCCCAGGCGTAGCCGCCGATGTCGTAGCGCCACACGTGCCGGTCCTCGTCGAAGGTGTGCATGATGTCGCCGTGGTCCCAGAAGCCGTACCAGTGCCGCTGCTCGACCTGCCCGCGATAGAAGTCGAAGAGGAAGTCGAGCCGGTCCTCGATCGTCTTCTTCTCCGCCGTCGAGCGGTCGACGGGGCTGAACAGGCCGCCGAACACCTTGGCGGCGGCCAGGTGCGCGGGCGGCGCGACGATCAGCGGCGGCGTGCGCACGGCGTCGGCCATCGCGGCGAGCCTGGCCGCGTCGGGCGTGGCGGCCACGGCCCAGAACGTCAGCTCGGTCGTCCGCGCGATGCCCAGCGGCGTGCCGAAGCCCGGCTCGTAGTCCTCGTAGGTGATGTTGAGGCCCTCGATCTGCTCCGGGTAGGTGTCCATGCCCAGGCCGTCGTGGTAGAAGCGGGTGTCCATCGGCCCGGCCTCCGGCGACCAGAGCCAGACGGTCACCTCGGCCTCGTCCCCGGCCGCGCCCCTGATGTCGAGCTGGGTGGGGTGGCGCTGCCAGAAGTCGCGCATGCCGAACGCCAGGCCGCCGCTCGTGCCGCCCACGTACCCGAAGCCGGAGGCGCGCTTGCCCTGGTCGACGGCGACCCAGCCGTAGCCCTTCCTGGTGCGCTTTTTGAGCGTGAAGCCCTCGGAGGAGAGCTGGGAGAGGGTGTAGTCGCCCCAGTCGGGGATCAGGGGCAGGCGGCTGCTGACGCGGGTGTCCCAGGTGGCGAGGTCGGGCAGTTTCTTGCCGGCCACCTGGGCCTGGCGCACGGGCAGGCCGGGGTCGCGGCGCAGGCCGGTGATGCCCTTGACGGCCTCGGTGAGCAGGCCGTGGCCGTCGCCGACGAACCGCACGTGCCGGTTGTACGCCTCGTCCCGCATCGGGACGCGGAAGCGCACGCCGAGCCCGGCCACGAAGTCGTGCTGCCCGTCGCGGTCGAACACGAACGTGTGCGTCATGCGCACGCTCTCGGCCCCCGCGTAGAAGTAGAGCCTGATCGTGAACGGCAGCCACGACCTGCCCTTCTTCGAGGTGTGGCGGCCTTCCACGCGCACCACCGCGCGCACCGGGCCTGACTGCTCGACCACGACCTTGGCGATGTCGCTGAGGTAGGAGTCGACCTCGACCGTACGGTCGTCGCCGTCGTCGATCCTGCCCTGCCGCAGGCTGACGAGCCGGCCCTGGCGGGCGATCTCGGTCTCGCCGCGCCAGATCTGGCTGATCAGGTCGGTGCCGTTCTTGCGTACGCGGACGCGGATCACGCCGGTGTCCACGTCCACGTACTGCTTGTCGTCCTTGACCGTGACCGGCCTGGCGGGGGCGGCGGCGGTGCCGGGACGCAGGGTGTACGCCTCGGCGACCGGGGCCTCGGGGCTGATCGCGTGCGCCGTCCACTTCAGCGACCCGTCCGGCCAGTACGCCAGCGGCCACGTCTGCATCGGCACCGGTGCCGCCGCGCCGCCGTCGGCCGTGAGCGCGAACGCCTGCTCCTTGGCCACCGCGCCCTTCGGCCACGGCACGCCCCAGGTGGTGCCGGGGGTTTCGGCGGGCTTGTCCTCCAGCCAGCGCAGCCGCACGTCGGGGACGTCCAGGGCGGCCAGGGCGGGTGAGTCGAGCATCGAGGCGAGCGGGAGGGCGGCTCCGGTGACGGCCATTCCCTTTAACGCGTTCCTGCGGGTGAGCTCGGACATGATGGTGCACCTCCGTGCTGGGGGGTGATCCCCGGAACCGGCCGGTCCCGAGGGTGGTTCAGCGTGCAGGTGGTCCCCGGAACCGGCCGGTCCCGGGAGGTTCGGCGTGCAGGTGGTAAGCGCTTTCCCGACGGGCCGGAGGGACCGCAGCCGACGCGAGCCGGTCGCCGGCCGTGCGCCGCCGGGTCAGTCGGGGATGACCACGGCGTCGCCCGCCGCCACCGTGACGGCGGCGCCCGAAGGCGTCGTCACCGTGGCGTCCCGCGTCGTGTGGTTGATCGCGAACAGGAAGGAGCGGCCGTCGGCGTGCGAGCGGCGCACCACCTCCACCCCCGGCACGCTCCTGGCGGCCGGCTCCGCCTCAGCCTCGCGGCAGGCCGTGGCGAGGACCTCGGCCAGCTTGTCGTCGTCGAGCAGGGTGGTGAGGTAGTGCGCGGCGCCGTCGCCGTAGTCGTTGCGGGTCCAGGCGGGCTCGCCCGTGGCGTACGTGTCGAGCACCTTCGCGGTCGTGGCCTGCGCGACCTCGCTCCACACGCTCCCCGACGCGCCCGAGGACAGCCGGATCGGCGCCTCCAGCGGGAAGAACTCCTCGACGGTGACGCCGAGCAGGTCCCGCCAGGCGCCGGGGTAGCCGCCCAGCCGTACCCGGTCGTGCTCGTCCACGATCCCGCTGTACGGGCCGACGACCACCACCCCGCCCCGCCGGGCGAAGGCCTCCAGGTTGGCCGCGCCCGAGTCGCTCACCAGGTAGAGCTGGGGCACCACGACCAGGCGGTAGCCGGTCAGGTCGCCCTCGGGGTGGGCCAGGTCGCAGGTGACACCCCCCCCGCCAGAGCGCCGCGTGCCAGCGCTTGGCCTCCTCCACCGGGTCCAGCTCCGAGCTGGGCTGGGCGGGGTGGTCCTGCGCCCAGACGCTGGAGTGGTCGACGAGCAGGGCGACCTCGGCCTTGACCGTGCTGCCCGCCACGTCGGCGAGCCCGGCCAGCTCGGCCCCGAGCGCCGCCACCTCGCGGAAGACCTTGGTGTGCGCGCCCGCGTGCGGCAGCATCGCCGAGTGCCACTTCTCGGCGCCCGCCCTGGACTGGCGCCACTGGAAGAACATGATCCCGTCCGCGCCCCTGGCCAGGTGGGACAGGGAGTTGCGGCGCAGCTCGCCCGGGGTCTTGGCGAGGTTGCGCGGCTGCCAGTTGACCGCGCTGGTGGAGTGCTCCATGAGCAGCCAGGGCCGGCCGCCGTTGAGCGAGCGGGCGTAGTCGGCGGCGAAGGCCAGGTCGATGTGCGGCTCCGGGCGCGCGCCGACGAGGTAGTGGTCGGTGGAGACCACGTCCAGCTCGGCGGCGAAGGCCCAGCAGTCCATGTCCCAGTGCGCGCCCGCCATCAGGTTGGTGGTCGCGGG
This sequence comes from Nonomuraea insulae, assembly GCF_042656245.1. NCBI lineage: Bacteria > Bacillati > Actinomycetota > Actinomycetes > Streptosporangiales > Streptosporangiaceae > Nonomuraea > Nonomuraea insulae. Next base: position 116,134 of record NZ_JBHSPA010000015.1, on the reverse strand, counting down.
CACGTCAGGGCTGATCTCCCTGAGCAGGTCGCGCTCGGCCAGGTACAGCTCGACCAGGGCGTCGGAGCTGAACCTGCGGTAGTCGAGCTGCTGGCCCGGGCTGGGGAAGGTGGGCGTGGCGCGGGGCGGCAGGATCTGCGCCCAGTCGCTGTAGTGCTGGGACCAGAACGCGGTGCCCCAGGCGTCGTTGAGCGCGTCGAGCGAGGAGTAGTGGGTACGCAGCCAGGCGCGGAAGGCCGCCGCCGAGGTGTCGCAGTAGCAGCGGGCGTTGTGGCAGCCGTACTCGTTGTGCACGTGCCACAGGGCCAGCGCCGGGTGCTCCCGGTAGCGCGTGGCCACCTGCTCGGCGATGCGCAGCGCCTTCTCCCGGTAGATCGGCGAGCTGGGGCAGAAGCCCTGCCTGCTGCCGTGGTACAGCCGCCGCCCGTCGGCGTCCACCGGCAGCGCCTCGGGGTAGGCGTCGCCGAACCAGGGTGGCGGGGAGGCGGACGGGGTGGCCAGGTTGGCCTTGATCCCGTTGGCGGCCAGCAGGTTCATCACCCGGTCGAACCAGCCGAAGTCGAACACGCCCTCGACGGGCTCCAGCAGGGACCACGAGAAGATCCCGACGCTGACCCGGTTGACGCCGGCCTCGCGCATCAGCGCGACGTCCTGCTCCCACGTCTCCTCGGGCCACTGCTCCGGGCTCCAGTCCCCGCCGTACGCGATGACATCCGGCATGAAGCCTGCCTTTCAAGATTACTGTTAGCGCTCACAGCGTGTTACGTCTGCGTTTACGGGGGATTAAAACGTTCATCCGCCGGGCCGCACAAGACCTTCCGCGCCGGGTGCGAGCGGTTCCCGCTGATCAGCGGGGGTGATTCCGCAGGCAGGCCGCCGGGATTCGAGCATGGGCCGTGACACTGGAGTTATCTGAACGTTATGAAAGCTTCCTGGAGGCACGTCCTTAGTAGAACGTTTTTACTCCTGACGCGCACCACGAGGCCCGGCGCGGCGCGGATTCCCCTTCCTACCGGTGCCGCGACTGGCGCAGGGGGTGTTTGTACGTTTTAATTGGGCCCCATGGCCATGGTCAGCATCAAGGAGGTCGCCGCGCACGCCGGCGTCTCCCCAGGCACGGTCTCCAACGTACTGAACCGGCCCGGCAAAGTCGCCCCCGCCACCCGGGAGCGGGTCCAGGCGGCCATCAACGAGCTGGGGTTCGTCCGTCATGGCTCGGCCTCGACGCTGCGCGCCGGGCACAGCAGGACGATCGGCCTGAGCGTCATCGACATCGGCAACCCCTTCTTCACCGAGGTCGCCGCCGGCGTCGAGGACGTGGCCAGCGAGCTAGGCTACGCGGTCATCCTGGGCAACTCGGCCGGCTCGCAGGACAAGGAGGAGCGCAACCTGCGCGTGCTGGCCGAGCACCGGGTGCGCGGCGTGCTGATCACCCCCTCCGGCGAGGACCCCGCCCGGCTGGACCGGCTGCGCGAGCACGGCATCAGCGTGGTGCTGGTGGACCATCCGGCGCACCGCCCCGACCAGTGCGCGGTCGCCGTCGACGACGTGGCGGGCGGCCGGGCCGCGGTGACGCACCTGCTGGCCAAGGGGGCCCGCAGCCTGGTCTACGTGACGGGCCCGCTGACGATCAGGCAGTGCGCGGAGCGGCGTGAGGGCGCCAAGGCCGCGATGCGCGGCGTCGGGCTGGACCCCGCCGACCTGCGGGTGGTCGAGGCCACCACGATGACCGCCCGCGCGGGTGAGAAGGCGGCCGCCGACCTGATCGCGGGCGACCTGCCGGAGGCCGTGTTCTGCGCCAACGACCTGCTCGCGCTCGGCGTGCTGCGGGCGCTGCTGCGCTCAGGGGTGCGGGTGCCCGAGGACGTGGCGCTGATGGGCTACGACGACATCGACTTCGCCGCCGCCTCGACCGTGTCGCTCAGCTCGATGCGGCAGCCCACATACCAGCTCGGCCGGATCGCCACCGAGTTGTTGCTGGACGAGTGCGACAATCCAGACACGCACGCGCACCAGCACATCATGTTCCAGCCGGAGCTCGTCGCCAGGGAGTCCACGCAATGAGCCGCCGTTTCGCCGCCGTCGACCTGGGCGCCTCCAGCGGCCGGGTGATGCTGGCCGACCTGTCCGGCGGGCTGAGCCTGACCGAGGCGCACCGCTTCCCCAACGGCCCGGTACGCGTGGCGGACCGCCTCTACTGGGACGTCCTCGGCCTCTACCGGGAGATCCTGACCGGGCTGCGCGCGGCGGGCCCCGTCTCCTCCATCGGCGTGGACTCCTGGGCCGTGGACTACGCGCTGCTCGACGGGTCGGGCGCGATGCTGGGCAACCCGGTGCACTACCGCGACGACCGCACGCGCGGCGTGGCCGAGCAGGTGGCCGGCGCGGTCGGGGCGGAGACGCTCTACGACGTGTCGGGGCTGCAGGTGCTGCCGTTCAACACGATCTACCAGCTGCTGGCCGACCGGCTCGACGGGGCGGCCACGATGTTGCTGATCCCCGACCTGATCGGCTACTGGCTGACCGGTGAGCTGGGCGCGGAGGTGACCAACGCCTCGACGACGGGCCTGCTCGACGTACGCACCAGGTCGTGGGCGTTACCGCTGATCAAGCAGCTCGGCCTGCCCTCCGGGATCTTCCCGCCGCTGCGGCAGCCCGGCGACGCGGTCGGCGGCCTGCGGCGCGACGTGGCCGCGGAGATCGGCTGGTCGGCGCCCGTCAGGGCGGTGGGCTCGCACGACACGGCCTCCGCCGTGGCCGCGGTGCCCGCCTCCGGCCCCTCCTTCGCCTACGTCTCGTGCGGCACCTGGTCGCTGGCCGGGATCGAGCTGCCCGAGCCGGTGCTGACCCCCGAGAGCCGCGCCGCGAACTTCACCAACGAGGCCGGCGTCGACGGCACCGTCCGCTACCTGCGCAACGTCATGGGCCTGTGGTTGTTGCAAGAATGTCTGCGTGCCTGGTCGGCTACGGGGCCGGGCTCCGACCTGCGTGAACTGCTGGCGGCCGCGGCCGGCGAGCGGCCGTTCGCCGCCGTGGTGAACCCGGACGAGCCCGCGTTCCTGCCGCCGGGCGACATGCCGGCCAGGATCGCCGCCGAGTGCCGCCGCACCGGCCAGCGTCCGCCCTCCTCCCCCGCCGCGTACGTGCGGTGCGTGCTGGAGAGCCTGGCGCTCGGGCACCGGCTGGCCGTGCGGCAGGCGATGGAGCTGTCCGGCCGCGACGTCGAGGTGGTCCACCTGGTCGGCGGCGGTTCGCGGAATGAGCTGCTGTGCCAGTTCACCGCCGACGCCTGCGGGCTGCCGGTGGTGGCGGGGCCGGCGGAGGCGACCACGTTCGGCAACGTGCTGGTGCAGGCGCGGGCGGCCGGGCTGGTCTCCGGGCTTGAGGAGATGCGCTCGCTGGTCGCCACCTCGCAGCCGCTGCGCCGCTACGAGCCCTCGGGAGACCCGCGCGCCTGGGACGAGGCCGCCGCGCGCGTGTTCTGACCTGCCGGTTTTCCCCCACCCTGTCCAGGGCAGGACTCGGGCCGTGGGGCATCGGGGGGTGTCATGGATTTCGCGTGGCCGCTGCTGCGGCAGCTGACTGGCGGCGACCGTACGGGGCGGGGATCGGCGGCGAAGTCGGCCGGGACGAAGGCGTTGCGGGCCCGCACGGCCACGGCGGACCGGGTGGTGAAGTCGGTCTGCCCGTACTGCGCGGTGGGCTGCGGCCAGAACGTCTACGTACGGCAGGAGAAGGTCGTCCAGATCGAGGGCGACCCCGACTCCCCCATCAGCCGCGGCCGGCTGTGCCCGAAGGGCGCGGCCAGCCTCCAGCTCACCACCGACTCCGGCCGCAAGCACACCGCGCTCTACCGGCCGCCGGGCGCGGCGGACTGGCAGAAGATCGACCTGGCCACGGCCATGGACATGATCGCCGACCGGATCATCGCGACCCGCCGCGAGACGTGGGAGTGGGAGCGTGACGGCCGGCGCACCGCCAGGACCATGGGCATCGCCAGCCTGGGCGGGGCGACGCTGGACAACGAGGAGAACTACCTCATCAAGAAGCTGCTGACGGCGCTGGGCGTGGTGCAGATCGAGAACCAGGCCCGTGTCTGCCACAGCTCGACCGTGGTGGGGCTGGGCACGTCGTTCGGGCGCGGCGGGGCCACCACGTTCATGCAGGACCTCCAGCACTCCGACTGCGTGGTCATCGAGGGCTCGAACTTCGCCGAGGCCCATCCGGTGGGCTTCCAGTGGGTGATGGAGGCCAAGGCGCGCGGCGCGGTGATCATTCACGTGGATCCGCGCTTCACGCGCACGAGTGCGCTGGCCGACCTGCACGTCCCGATCCGCGCCGGCTCCGACGTGGCCTTCGTCGGCGCGATCATCAACCACGTGCTGGCGAACGAGCTCTACTTCCATGAATACGTCCTCAACTACACCAACGCCGCCACCATCCTGCGCGAGGACTTCCGCGACGCCGAGGACCTGGACGGCGTCTTCTCCGGCTTCGACCCGGACAACCGCAGGTACGACCCGGAGTCCTGGCAGTACGAGGGCATGACGGTGGTGCCGGCCTCCGGCGAGCGGGACGAGGTCTACGAGCGCCAGGAGGGCAGGACGCCGCCGGGCCGCGGCGAGGTGCGGGGCAGCACCGGCATGCCGATGGACGGGTGCCCCGAGCGCGACGAGACGATGCGGCACCCGCGCTGCGTCCTGCAGGTGCTGCGCCGCCACTACGCCCGCTACACGCCGGAGATGGTCGAGCGGGTGTGCGGGGTGCCGCGGCACCTGTTCGAGGAGGTCTGCCGCCACCTGACGGAGAACTCCGGCCCCGACAGGACCAGCGAGTTCGTCTACGCGGTGGGCTGGACGCAGCACAGCGACGGTTCCCAGTTCATCCGGGCGGCGAGCATCCTGCAGTTGCTGCTGGGCAACATCGGCCGCCCCGGCGGCGGCATCCAGGCGCTGCGCGGGCACGCCAGCATTCAGGGCTCCAGCGACATTCCGACGCTGTTCAACCTGCTGCCCGGCTACATCCCGATGCCGCACGCGCACGAGAACGAGCGGCTGCGCGCCTTCCTGATGGACGACGCGCCGCACAAGGGCTGCTGGGCGAACATGCCCGCCTACCTGATCAGCCTGCTCAAGGCGTGGTGGGGGGACTCGGCGCAACAGGACAACGACTACCGGTTCGGCTGGCTGCCCCGGCTGACCGGCTCGCACAGCACGTACGACACCGTGCTGGCGCAGCTCGACGGCAGCTGCAAGGGCTACCTGCTGCTCGGCGAGAACCCGGCGGTGGGCTCGGCCAACGCCAAGATGCAGCGCCTGGGCATGTCGAAGCTGGACTGGCTGGTGGTGCGCGACCTCAACATGATCGAGAGCGCCACCTGGTGGAAGGACGGCCCGGAGATCGAGACGGGCGAACTGAGCACGGCCGACATCGGCACCGAGGTCTTCTTCCTGCCCGCCGCCTGCCACACCGAGAAGAACGGCAGCTTCACCAACACCAACCGGCTGCTCCAGTGGCACCACCAGGCCGTCGAGCCGGAGGGCGACGCCCGCAGCGACCTGTGGTTCATGTACCACCTCGGCCGCCTCATCCGCGAGAAGCTGGCCGGGTCGCAGGATCCGATGGACGCGCCCGTGCTCGGCCTCACCTGGGACTACCCGGTGACCGGCGAGACGGCCGAGCCGTCGGCGGAGGCGGTGCTGGCCGAGATCAACGGCCATGACGCGGAGGGCCGGCCGCTGCCCGGCTACCACGCGCTCAAGGCCGACGGCTCCACCACCTGCGGCTGCTGGATCTACAGCGGCGTGTACGCCGGCGGCGTCAACCAGGCCGCCCGCCGCAGACCGGGCTCCGAGCAGGACTGGATCGCCGCCGAATGGGCCTGGGCGTGGCCGGCGAACCGGCGCATCCTGTACAACCGGGCCTCGGCCAGGCCCGACGGCAGCCCGTGGAGCGAACGCAAGCGCCTGGTCTGGTGGGATCCCGGCTCGGCCCGGTGGACCGGCCACGACGTGCCCGACTTCGAGGCGGACAAGAGCCCCTCCTACCGGCCCTCGCCGGACGCGCAGGGCGTGGCGGCGTTGTCGGGGATCGACCCGTTCATCATGCAGGCCGACGGCAAGGGCTGGTTGTTCGCGCCCGCGGGGGTGGTGGACGGGCCGCTGCCCACGCACTACGAACCGCAGGACTCGCCGGTGGCCAACCCGCTCTACGGGCACCAGCGCAACCCGGTGCGCAAGGTCTATCCGCACGAGAACAACCGCTACCAGCCGAGCGGGGACGAGCCGGGGGCCTCGGTCTATCCGTACGTGGTGACGACGTACCGGCTGACCGAGCACTTCACCGCGGGCGGGATGAGCCGGTTCACCCCTTACCTGGCCGAGTTGCAGCCGGAGATGTTCTGCGAGGTGTCGCCCTCACTGGCGGCCGAGCGCGGCCTCATCCACGGCGACTGGGCCACGATCATCACCGCGCGCAACGCCATCGAGGCCCGGGTGCTGGTGACCGACCGGATCCCGCCGCTGCACCTGGACGGGCGGGTGCTGCACCAGATCGGGCTGCCGTTCCACTACGGCCCGAACGGGCTGGCCAAGGGCGACGCGGCCAACGAGCTGTCGGCGATCTCGCTCGACCCCAACTCGCACATCCAGGAGGTCAAGGCCCTGTCGGCCGACATCAGGCCGGGGCGGCGACCGCGCGGACCGGCGCTGCCCGAGCTGGTCAGGTCCTATCAGCGGCGCGCCGGGGTGGGCGCCGACACCGGAATGGAGGCGTGATGGCCTTCGACCTGGACGAGCGGCTCGACGAGGGCCGCCGGGTGGGCTTCTTCACCGACACCAGCATCTGCATCGGGTGCAAGGCGTGCGAGGTGGCCTGCAAGGAGTGGAACAACGTGCCCGAGGACGGGCTCGACTTCACCGGCATGTCCTACGACAACACCGTCGGGCTGAGCGCCAACACCTGGCGGCACGTGGCGTTCGTCGAGCAGCGGCGGCCCCACGGGCACCAGGAGCCCGGGGTCGGCGAGATGGACTTCCGCTGGCTGATGGCCTCGGATGTGTGCAAGCACTGCACGCACGCGGCCTGCCTGGACGTGTGCCCGACGGGGTCGTTGTTCCGCACCGAGTTCGGCACGGTGGTGGTGCAGCAGGACATCTGCAACGGCTGCGGCTACTGCGTGCCTGCCTGCCCGTTCGGCGTGATCGGCAAGCGCGAGAGCAGCGGCACCGCGGCCAAGTGCACGATGTGCTACGACCGCCTGGGCGCCGGTGAGGAGCCGGCCTGCGCCAAGACGTGCCCGACGGACTCCATCCAGTTCGGCGACCTGGATGAGTTGCGCGAGCGGGCCGAGCGGCGGTTGGAGCAGGCGAAGGAGGCCGGGATGGCCTCCGCCCGCCTCTACGGTCACGACCCCGGCGACGGGGTGGGCGGCACGGGGGCGTTCTTCCTGCTGCTGGACGAGCCCGAGGTCTATGGCCTGCCGCCCGATCCGGTGGTGACCACCAGGGATCTGCCGTCGATGTGGCGGCATGTGGGGGTGGCGGCCGTGGCCCTGCTGGCGGGGGTCGCGGCGACGGCATGGCGACGCACGCCGGTGAGATGGAGAAAGTCCTCGTGAGTCAGACCGATGTGCGGATGGACGGGGCGCCGGAGCTGCGCGGCGAGCGCGAGGCGACGCCGGGCTCGGCGGGGCGCAGGCGCGAGCGGCTGATGGTGCCGAAGGCGGACTTCGACTCCTACTACGGGCGGCCGGTGCTGAACGAGCCGACGTGGAGCGCCCGCGACATCGCCGGTTACCTGTTCCTGGGCGGCCTGGCGGGCGCGTCGTCCACGCTGGCCGCCGCCGCCGAGCTCACCGGCAGGCCCCGTCTGGCCAGGGCGAGCAAAGTCGGCGCGCTGGGCGCACTGGGCGGGTCGTTCTACTGCCTGATCCACGACCTGGGGCGCCCCGAGCGTTTCCTCAACATGTTGCGGGTGTTCAAGGTGACCTCGCCCATGAGCGTCGGCACGTGGATCCTGAGCGCTTACGCGCCGCAGGCCGGGTGCGCGGCGGGCGCCGACGTCGCCGGGCTGTTTCCCGGCCTGGGGAGGGCCGCCACCGTGGGAGCGGGGATCACGGGGCCCGCGGTGGCCACGTACACGGCGGCGTTGATCTGCGACACCGCCGTGCCGGCCTGGCACGAGGGGTTTCGTGAGATGCCGTTCCTGTTCGCCGGGTCGGCCGCGTCGGCGGCGGGCGGGCTGGGCATGCTGGCCGCGCCGGTGTCGGAGGCGGGCCCGGCCCGCCGGGCGGCGCTGCTCGGGGCGGCCGTGGAGTGTGTGGCCGCCACCCGGATGGAGCGGCGGCTCGGGCCGCTGGCCGAGCCGCTCAAGCGCAGCGGGTTGTTGCGGCTGGGCGAGGCGCTGGCCCTGGCCGGGGCGGTGACCGGGGTGACCCTGGGCCGGCGCAGCAGGATCGCGGCCATGGCGGCGGGCGCGGCACTGCTGGCGGGGTCGGCGTGCACCAGGTTCGGGATCTTCAAGGCCGGGATGGAGTCGGCGAACGATCCCAGGTACACCGTGCAGCCGCAGCGCAGGCGGCTGGCGAAGACGAGAGCGGAGCGTGACCTCACATGAATCGAAAAGTCGTTGAATATCTGCCGTTCCTGGGCATCGTGCTGTTCATCTGCACGGCATCCTGGCTGGCTGGGCGGACCTCACCTGGACGGAGTGGCGTACGCCGGTGAGCCTCCGGGCCGTACGATCAACAGATGACCGAAAAGACCGAAACGACGCCCTCTTGGCTCGCACCGGAAGAACTCGAGTCGGTGCGGGGCCGGATGCCGATCCTCTACATCGACGCCGTGCCGGTGCGTGTCGATGACACCGGCGTGGTCACCCATGTCGGCCTGCTGCTGCGCATCCAGTCGGACGGCACGGTCAGCCGGGCGCTGGTCTCGGGACGGGTCCTGCACCACGAGCGGATCCGCGACGCGCTCATGCGCCACCTGGAGAAGGACCTCGGCGCTGTGGCGCTGCCCCGCATCCCCATCTCGCCGCAGCCCTTCACCGTCGCCGAATACTTCCCCACGCCCGGTGTCACGCCCTACCACGACCCGCGCCAGCATGCCGTCTCCCTGGCCTACATCGTGCCGGTCGCCGGTGACTGCCGGCCCCGGCAGGACGCGCTCGACCTGGTGTGGTTCACGCCGGAGGAGGCGGCCTCGCCGATGGTGCAGGACGAGATGGCCGGCGGGCAGGGCGTTCTGCTCAAGCAGGCTCTCGCCCACGTCGGCCGCCTGACGTAGCGGGCCCGCGCCCGGAGAGCGGAGGGAGGGGTTCGGGACAGGGGGGCTACGGGCGATCGGCGCCGGCGCGGACCCATTCGTAGAGCGGGTCGCCCGGGCACGAGGTGTCGTAGCCGTCCCTGTGCCCCTTGATCTCGCGGCCCGCGTCCCCGTGCTCGCGGAGGTATTCGATGGCGTCGACCAGGGCGTTGAGCATGTCGTCGTTGGGCTCGGTCAGCCCCGAGCTGCCGATCAGGGCGAGGATCGCGTAGTGGCCGGAGTTGAGGCCCGCGCCGTTGGCGGCCGGGAGGGCGTGGGGGCCGCGGCCCATGAACGTGCTCCGATGGGGGCAGCACACCATGCTGTAGCCCAGGTCGATGTACCTCTCGCCGCGGCCCCCTGACATGTGCATGCGCTGGATGTCCTGGACCAGGTCGACGCAGCGGTCATGGTTGCCTGACTCGGCGAGGTCGGCGGGCACCTCTCCGCCCGTGTAGTGGATCTTGACTCCTCGCGTCGAGGACAGGCGGGTGTAGTCGGCGGTCGGCTTCTTCGCCCGCCACTCCGCCCGGGTGATCAGATTCATGTGTTCCTCTCCTCGTAGGGATCTCCTGACTACCAGAGTGTCAACTTTCTGTAGTGATGTCATCACGATTTGTTACTAGAGTGACATGCCGTTCGGGTTACGGTTCCCTGCGAGCTGCCGGCAGCGGTCAGACCGCGCTGTCCGCGCCGGTGTGCACCCGGCGGAAGGTCTGCTTCCTGCCGCTCGCGCCGAAGTCCGCCCGTGCCGTGATCTTGCCGGACGACGGCGCCGAGAAGCCGACCGAGATGGACATCCCCGGCTCCACACGCGGCACCGTCCGCGCCCGGACCCTGCGCCGCCCGTCGAGGCCGAGCCGGACGTCCTTCCAGGGCACGGCGGAGCCGTTGTACAGGGTCACCACGACCTGGTCCGCGGTCAGCTCGGTCCGCAGGCCGTACGGGGTGCGCGGGTCCTCCCCGATCAGCTCGTCGAGCTGTTCCAGCAGTTCCGTGGCCAGCTCGGGGCGGGCGGCGGCCAGGTCGTGGCGCTCGTAGGGATCCTCGCCCAGGTCGTACAGCTCGACGCGGCCCGTCGGCCCGGCCCCGGAGATGTGCGGGTCGAACCGGACGACCTTCCACCGGCCGCGCCGCATGGCCTGGGCCTTGCGCGGCCGGTTCCACACCAGGCGCTCGTGCTTCCTGGCCTCGCCGCCGGTGAGCAGGCCGCGGAAGGACAGGCCGTCCACCTGGGCGGGCAGCGGCACCTCCGCCAGGTCGCCCAGGGTCGGCAGCACGTCCCAGAAGGCCACCGGCTGCCGTTCGACGCGCGGACTCAGGGCGGGTGACCAGGCGATCAGGGGGACGCGGATGCCGCCCTCGTACACGTCGCGTTTGTCGCCGCGGTAGGGGCCGTTGGAGTTGAACAGCTCGGGCGTCACGCCCTTCTCGCTGTGCGGGCCGTTGTCGCTGGTGAACAGCACGAGCGTGCGCTCGGCCACCCCCGCGTCGCGCAGCGCCCTGATCAGCGAGGCGACGTCGGTGTCGAGGCGGGTCACCTGCGCGGCGTGGCGGCGGTTGGCCGCGCTCCAGGGCTTGTTCTCGTACGGGCCCGCGTCGCCGGGGATCACGCTCGGCGCGTGCGGGAGGTTGGTGGCGAAGTAGAGCAGGAACGGCTTGTCGCTGTCCTGGTTGATGAACTTCACGGCGCGTTCGCGGAACATGTGCGGCGCGTACGACGTGCCGTCGAAGTGCACCTTCTCCCCGTTGTGCCACAGGTATTTCGGGAAGTACTGGTGGGCGTGGGCGTGCCCGATGTAGCCGAAGAACTCCTCGAAGCCGCGTACGTTCGGGTGCGAGGCCTGGTTCGCCTTCTCGGGGCCGAAGCCCCACTTGCCGATGCACGCCGTCCGGTAGCCGGACAGCCGCAGCAGCTCGGCGAAGGTGAGGTCGGCGTCGTTGAGCGAGTGCTGCTCCCCGCCTTCCGGGTTCTCCCGCACGGTGCCGTGACCGGCGTGCATCCCGGTGAGCAGGGCGCAGCGCGATGGCGCGCAGAGCGGCGCCCCCGAGTACGCGGTCTTGAACTGCACGCCCTCGGCCGCCAGCCGGTCCAGGTTCGGGGTGCGTATCGTGCGTTGCCCGTTGCTGCCGATCTCACCCCACCCGAGGTCGTCGGCCAGGATGAGCAGGATGTTCGGCCGCGCGGGCAGCTTGCCGCGGGCAGTGGCCTCGGCGGCCGCGGACGTTGCCGCGGGCATGGCGAGGCCGGCGAGAGTACCGGCGAATAAGGCTCGGCGGGAGGGCCCGTTGATCACGAAGGGCAACATATCGGAGCACCGGGCGAACAGCGGGCAAATCGCATGCGAACTCTGTCACAGCCCGGCAACCACCGCGTCACGAGAGATAGTCCCACGTGCGGCAGATGTCGTGCAGCTCAGCCGGGATCTCCTCCGCCGGGGGCAGGGGCCGGCCGGCCACGACGGTGCCGCTGCGGATCTTGTCCCGCCAGTCGCCGATGCCCTTGACGAAGCCGCCGTGGTCCTGCCTGCCGTAGTCCAGCATGGCGGGCTCGAACTCGACGCCCAGGAACAGGCAGAGCTTGCGCAGCTCGGCCTCGGGGTCGGCGACCAGCTCCTCGTAGCGCAGGGTCAGGCCCTCCAGGTGGGTGCGCGCCTCCTCCAGGTAGGTCATGTAGCTGAGCGTGCGCGGCACAGCCTCCTCCATGGGCCGCTTGCCCGGGTCGGCCTCGTGCCAGGACTGCACGATCGACATGGGGTGGCGCAGCAGGAAGACGAAGCGCGCGTCGGGCCAGCAGGTCGCGACGCGCCGCCAGGCGAAGACGTTGCTGGGCGTCTTCTCGGCCAGGATCGGCTTGCCGCTGCGGGTCAGCTCGCGGTGCAGCAGCCGGTCCCAGACGAGGTGCTCGATGTCGCTGTGGGTGTGCCCGAGCAACTCCATGGCCTGGCGTACGGGGTCGGTGCCCAGGCCGACGGTCATCCGCCTGAAGTGGGTCTCGATGGGCGAGTGGATCTTGGAGTGGCTGTTGAGCATGACGCGCAGCAACGTGGAGCCCGACCGTACGGACGACAGCAGGAAGACAGGCTCGCGCAGCAGCCGGTCGTGCACCGGATCGACGGGCGGCCGCACCGTGTCACCGGGCAGCCGCTGCAGCTCCAGCGGAACCTTCGGCGGTGGCGGCGGTTTCGGCGGCTCCTTGCCCAGTCGCCGCGTCAGCGTGTATCCCGTCAGGCCCTCAAGAGTCGCGTTGGCCCTGTACCTCCAGCTCATGGCCCTACAAGGTAGGGGTGGCCAGTGAACCCGAGGTGAATCCAGGCTGTGAAGATGTCACCTAGATTCGCTTGACGACACGATCGTGCACGACCGCGTAGGTGTTGCGCAGCGCCTGCATCGACTCGTCGTAGGAGGCCTGCGCGACCCCCGTGAACAGGCAGTCCACCACCATGAGCTGGGCGATGCGGCTGCCCAGCGCGCCGGAGCGGAACTTGGTCTCCCGCGCGGCCGTGGTGAGCGTCACGTCGGCGGAGCGGGCCAGCGGCGAGTCGTGGAAGTTCGTGATCGCGACCGTCGCGGCCCCCGACTTACGGGCGATGGACAGGAACTCGACGGTGTCCACGGTGGCCCCGGTGTGCGAGACGGCCACCGCCACGCAGCCGGAGCTGAGCGTGGCGGCCGAGGTCCAGGCCGAGTGCGCGTCGTGCCAATTGATCGCGGTACGCCCGATGCGCGACAACTTCTGCTGCAGGTCGAGCCCCACGAGCGCGCTGGCCCCCACGCCGAAGCTGTCGATCCTGCGGGCGGCCAGCAGCAGCGCCACCGCCTCGGCCAGCGCCTCCATGTCCAGCGAGCGGGCCGTGTCGGCGATGGAGAGCGTCTCGTTCATCGCGACCTTGGAGACGATACCCTCCAGGCTGTCGTCCCTGTCGATGTCGCCGGACACCTCGGGCAGGTTTGACCTGGCCAGCTCCTCCCTGGCGACCGCCCTGGTCAGGTCGATTCTGAAGTCCTTGTAGTGGGCGTACCCCATGCGCTGGTAGAAGCGCACCACGGAGGTCGTCGAGGTCTCGCAGCGGGCGGCCAGCTCCGCGATCGACAGGTTCGCCGCCGCGGCCGGATCGCCGGTGAACATCTCGGCGATGCGCCGCTCCGACGGACGCAGAGCGGGCATGGCCGCGCGGATGCGGATCAGCAGCGTCTCGGCGTCCTCGCCCATCGTCCCCCCATGAAGGAAAATAAATACCCCAATGGTAGGGTCTGCGTAATTTTATGACCCACTGCCCTGAGGAGACCACATGCCGCGTGGCGCCTTCTGCGCGGTCGGCATCGCCGCCGCGATGTCCATCGCTCTGACCGGTTGCTCATCCTCCTCCGGGCCGGCCACGAGCACCAGTGCCGGCGGCGCTGCCGGCGGCACCCTCGTGGTCGGTGTGACCTCCGATCCGGACACGCTCTTCCCCTGGAAGGCCACCCAGTTCCAGGCCGTCAACGTGCTGCAGAACCTGTACGGCACGCTCACGGAGTTCGACAAGGACCTCACCGTGGTCCCCGGCCTGGCCGAGTCCTGGGAGAGCGCCAAGGACGGCAAGACGCTGACGCTCAAGCTCCGGCAGGGCGTGACGTTCGCCGACGGGAGCGCGTTCGACTCCAAGGACGTCAAGTACTCGCTGGACCAGATCATGGACGAGAAGACCGCGGCCGTGGCCAGGGCGTCGTTGTCGTCGGTGAAGTCCGTCGAGGCGCCGGACGCGAGCACGGTGACGCTGGAGCTGACCGGCCCCGACGCCGCGCTGCCCGCGAACCTCGCCACCGTCAACATGGCGATGCTCTCCTCCGGCGACACCGAGGAGAAGCTCAACGCCACCCCCAACGGCACGGGACCGTTCACGATGGGCAAGCGGGTGCCCAGCCAGTCGATCACGCTGACCAGGAACGAGAAGTACTGGGGCGCGGAGAAGGCGAAGGCGGCCTCGATCGAGTTCCGGGTGATCCCCGACGAGTCGTCCATCGTGTCGGCCATGCAGTCGGGCAACGTGCAACTCGCGGTGTTCAACGACCCGCTCGTGGCGCAGACCGCCGGGGCCGGCGGCACGATCACCGTGGCCAAGACGCCGCAGCTCAACTACCACGCGCTTCAGCTCAACGCGCAGCACGGCGACCTCAAGGACGTCAACGTGCGCCTGGCGGTCCAGTGCGCGATCGACCGCAAGCAGGTGCTCGACACCGCCGCGCTCGGCGAGGGCGAGGTGACGGGCCCGATGACCGCCCCGGCGTTCAAGTCGGACCCGAACAAGCGCCCCTGCCCGACCCGCGACCTCGCCAAGGCGGCCGACTACCTGAACAAGGCGGGCAAGTCCGGCGGCTTGACGATCAAGACGATCGTGTCCCAGGGCGAGTACGCCACCTCGGTCAACGAGGCCCAGAACCTCAAGGCCCAGCTCGCCGAGGCCAAGATCAACCTGGACCTGGAGGTGCTGGAGTCGGGCGCGTTCGTGGACCGCTGGGTGGCCGCCGACTTCGACGCGGCGGTCGCGCTCAACGGCGGGCGGCCCGACCCCGACGGCTCCTACGGCCGCTACTTCACCAGCAAGGGCAACCTGAACAAGGTCGCCGGCTACAGCTCCCCCGCGCTGGACGAGCTGTTCGCGCAGGGCAAGGCCACCACCGACCAGGCCGAGCGCAAGGCCGTCTACGACAAGGTCGGGGCGGAGCTGGAGGACAACGCCGCCTGGATCTGGCTGTTCGCCGGCTACACCTACACCGCCACGACGGCGAACGTGCAGGGCTTCGTACCGATGGCCAGCGGGTCGCTGCAGTACCTGCGGACCACGTCCGTCGGATGAGGATCCTGCGCAATGGGATCGTGCGGCGCGTCGCGGGGACGCTGGGCACCCTGTTCGGGGTGGCCGTGTTCGTCTTCGTCATGCTCCGGGCGATCCCCGGCAACCAGATCACGGCGGGCCTCGGCACCGAGGCCGCCGCGCTCACTCCCGCCCAGCAGCAGGCTCTGGAGCGGTACTACGGCCTGGACCAGCCGCTGGTCACGCAGTTCTTCTCGTGGCTGGGCAACCTGTTCACCGGGAACTTCGGCTATTCGGCCCGCTCCCAGCAGAGCGTGCTGGAGCTGACCCTGCACTCGTTGCCGGTGACGTTCGAGCTGGCGGTGTTCTCGATCGTGCTGGCGCTGCTGATCGGGGTGCCGCTCGGCATGCTGGCCGCCTCCCGCACGAACTCCGCCAGGGACGCCGCCGGTCAGGTCGTGAGCCTGGCCGGGCTGTCGATCCCGGCGTTCCTGCTGGCCACGACGCTGTTGTCGATCTTCGCGGCGTCGTTCGGGTTCAACCCCAACGGGCAGGGCTTCGCCACGCTCCTCGACGACCCGCTGCTCAACCTGCAGCAGATGTTCCTGCCCGCGCTGGTGCTGGGCTTCGGCATCGCCGCGCCGATCCTGCGCACCACGCGCACGGCGGTGCTGGAGGTACGCTCGAACGACTTCGTGCGCACTGCCCGCGCCAAGGGCGTGCCGGAGCGGCGCCTGCAGGTCAGGCACGTGCTGGGCAACGCGCTCGTGCCGATCGTGACCATGACGGGGCTGCAGTTCGGCTACCTGCTCGGCGGGGCGGTCGTGGTGGAGCAGATCTTCTCCGTGCCGGGCATCGGGCGGCAGGTGCTGCTGGGGATCCAGCAGAAGGAGTACGCGGTCGTGCAGAGCACGGTGCTGGTGATCGCGCTGGCGTTCGTGCTGGTCAACCTGCTGACCGACCTGCTCTACCGGGTGATCGACCCGCGGGTGAGGGCGTCGTGAGGCGCAGTCCCGCCGGGGTGGCGGGCATCGTGATCCTGGTGCTGCTGGCGGTCGTGGCGCTGCTGTCGTACCTGGGGCTGCTGCCCTACGACCCGATCGCGCAGCACCCGCCGTCGCGGTTCCTGGCGCCGTCAGGGGCTCATCTGTTCGGCACCGACCAGTTCGGGCGGGACGTGTTCTCCCGGGTGGCGGCAGGGGTGGGCAACTCGGCGCTGATCGCGGTGGTCGCGGTGGCGTTCGCGACCGTGGTGGGCACGCTGGGCGGGCTGGTGTCCGGCTTCTACCGCGGCTTCGCCGACGGCGCGATCGGCGGGGTGACGAACGTGCTGTTCGCCTTCCCGCCGCTGCTGCTGGCCCTGTCGCTGGCGTCGGTGCTGGACCGGAACTGGTTCACGATCGCCGTGGCCATCGCCATCGTGTACGTCCCCATCTTCATCCGCGTCACCCGCGGGCCCGTGCTCTCGCTCAGAGAGATCGAGTACGTGAAGGCGGCCGTCTCCACCGGCCAGAGCCGCTGGCAGATCATGCTGCGTCACGTGCTGCCGAACATCACCTCGATCGTCGTCATCCAGATCGCGCTGTCCCTGTCGTGGGCCGTGCTGACCGAGGCGTCGCTGAGCTTCCTGGGCCTGGGCACCCCGCCGCCCGCCCCGTCGCTCGGCTCGATGATCTTCGAGGCGCGCAGCCTGGTGTTCGTGGCCCCGTGGACGCTGATCGCGCCCGGCGCGGTCGTCGTCCTGCTCGTGGTGGGGTTGAACCTGCTCGGCGACGGCCTGCGCGACACTCTCGACCCCCGGAACCGAGGAAAGCGGTGAACCTCTCAGAGCTGACGACGGAAATGGCCGATCCGCGCTTCGCCGGCATCGACGCGATGAGCGTGGGCGAGCTGGCCGCGACCATGAACGCGGCCGACTCCTCGGTGCCCGGCGCGGTGGCCTCGGCCCTGCCCAGCATCACCGAGGCGATCGAGGCCGCCGCCGCGCGCATGGAGGCCGGAGGACGGCTCGTCTACGTCGGGGCGGGCACGCCGGGGCGGCTCGGCGTGCTGGACGCCTCCGAGTGCCCGCCGACGTTCTCCACGCCGCCCGAGCAGGTGGGCATCGCCTCCAGCGGGCGCACGCCGTACGTGCTGGCCGCCGTGCGGCGGGCGCGCTCGCTGGGCGCGCTGACCGTCGGGTTGTCGTGCAACGCCGGCACACCGCTGAGCGAGGTGGCGGACAAACCCATCGAGGTGCTCGTCGCGCCCGAGGTGATCAGCGGCGCGAACGGATTCAACGTCAAACAGGCGGTCGTGGCCTCGCGCTTCGACCTGTCACCGCAGGACGCGGCGGACCGGCTGGCCCGGGCCGGCGGGCAGCTGCGGGCGGCACTCGGGGAGAGCGCATGAGAGTACTCGGGATGATCTCCGGCACCTCGCACGACGGGATCGACGTCGCCGTGGTGGACTTCGAGCTCGCCGGGAGCGTGCTCCAAGGGCGGCTCGGGCACACGGCCAGCATTCCGTACCCGCCTGAGCTGCGGGCCCGGCTGATCGCGGCGCTGCCGCCCGCGCGCACCACGCTGGCCGAGGTGTGCGAGCTGGACACGCTCATCGGGCAGAGTTTCGCCGACGCCGCCGCCTCGGCGATCGCGGCGGGCGGGCCCGTCGATCTGATCGTCTCGCACGGGCAGACCGTCTACCACTGGGTACGGGACGCGCACGCGCTCGGCACCCTGCAGATCGGGCAGCCCGCGTGGATCGCCGAGCGCACGGGGGCGCCGGTGTTGTCGGACGTGCGGATCAGGGACATCACGGCGGGCGGGCACGGGGCGCCGCTGGTGTCGGTGCTGGACGGGCTGCTGCTCGGGGGGCACGAGGGCGGGGCAGGGGCGCTCAACCTGGGCGGGATCTCGAACATGACCGTGGTGGGTGAAGGGTCGTTGTACGCCTACGACATCGGGCCCGCGAACGCGCTGATCGACGCCGTGGTGACGAGCCGGGGGCTCGGCGCGCGCGGGTTCGACGAGGACGGGCGGATCGCGGCGTCGGGCCGGGTGGACGAGCGGCTGCTCCAGGTGCTGCTGGACGAGCCTTACTACCGGCTGGCGGCGCCGAAGAGCACCGGCAAGGAGCTGTTCCACCTGGGGTACGTGGAAGCGGCGCTGGTCAGGGCGGGCCTGCGCCTCGCCGGCGAGACCCCGGCGGCCGGCTCTGGGACGACCGGCTCTGGGACGACCGGCCCTGCGACGACCGGCCCTGCGACGACCGCCTCTGGGACGACTGGCTCGATCGGTGACGCCGACCTGGTCGCCACGTTGACGGAGCTGACCGTGCGCACGGTCGCGCACGACGTGCGGGCCGCCGGGGTGGGCGCTCTGGTCGTCTCCGGCGGCGGGTGCCGCAACCCCGTGGTCATGGACGGGCTGCGGGCGGCCCTGCCCGGCGTGGAGGTGGCGCCGTCCGACGACTACGGCGCCCCTTCCGACGACAAGGAGGCGATCGCGTTCGCGCTGATCGGCTGGCTGAGCGCGCACGGCCTCCCGGGCACGGTGCCCGGCGGGACGGGCGCCCGCGCGGCCCGCGTCCTCGGCACGCTCACCCCCGGCGCCGGGCCGCTGGTCCTGCCCGCGCCGCTTTCGGAGCCGCCCCGATCGCTGGTGCTGGTCCGATGACGGTGCGGGGAACGAGGAGAGACGCATGACCACGCCGGCGAACGACGGCGGCGAGGGTCGCCTGGACGCGCCCGGCGACGACGGCCGCGAGAACGCGCCTCCTGGGCTGATCATGGCCGCGCGCACCCCGTGGTTCGACCTCACCGAGACCACCGGGCACCGCACCGTGCGCTGGACGGACGGCGAGCGCGAGGGGGTGGCGCCCATGTCCCTGGACACCTACCATGACCTCGCCTCGGTCACGAAGGTCGTCGCCACGACCACGATGCTCATCCGGCTGGTGTCCGACCGGCTGGTGGATCTGGACGCGCCGCTGAGCGCGTACCTGCCGCGCTCGTACGAGGCGATCACCGTACGAGAGCTGCTGCTGCACCGGAGCGGCATGTGGGAGTGGTGGCCGCTGTACATCCAGCCGCAGCTCCCCCCGCCCCGCTACCGCCCCGGCCGCGCCCGCCACTACTCCGACCTCGGCTTCATCCTGCTCGGCCGGATCGTCTCGGCCGTCACCGGGCTGCGCCTGGACCGGGCGCTGGCCGAACTGGTCACCCGCCCGCTCGGCCTCACCTCGACCACCTACGCGCGCCCGGCCGGCAACGAGGTGGCCATGAGCGCCCTGGACGACCGGGTCGAGATGACCATGCTGGACAGCGGCCGGCCGTACCCGGTGCCCTACCGCAGCACCGACTTCGCCGGCTGGCGGGCCGGGCCGGTGCTCGGCGAGGTCGCCGACGGCAACGCACACCACGCCTTCGACGGCGTCTCGGGACACGCGGGCCTGTTCTCCACGGTGCCGGACCTGCTGAGGTACGGCCAGGCGATGGCCAGGTACGAGGAGTACGACCACCTGTGGCGGCCCGAGGTCGTCCAGGAGTTCTTCGCCCCCGGCCCCGACGCCGAGCAGGCGCTCGGCTTCCGCAGGTACGCGCTGGACCTGCCCGGCGGGACCGTCACCATGCTCGGTCACCCCGGCTACGTGGGCTGCGCGGTCGGCTTCGTGCCCGGCCGCGACGTCGTGCTGGCCCTGGCGAGCAACCGCCTGCTCGTCGAGGGCGCCCCGACGCCCACGGACGACCTCTGGGCCGGCCTGGTGCAGGCCACCGAGCAACGATCGAGGACGGTATGACGACCCCGCTCCTGGAGATCCGCGACCTCTCGGTCGCCTTCCGCACCCGCAAGCAGGACACCACCGTCGTCAGGAACGTCTCGATGGAGATCCTGCCCGGCCAGACCGTGGCCGTGGTGGGCGAGTCGGGGTCGGGCAAGTCGACCACGGCCGCCGCGGTCAACCGGCTGCTGCCGGACAACGGCCGCATCACCGGCGGGCAGGTGCTGTTCGACGGCCGTGACCTGGCCACGGCGAGCCGGCGCGAGATGACGGCGGTCCGCGGCGCGGGCATCGGCCTGGTCCCGCAGGACCCGATGTCGAACCTCAACCCGCTCATGCGCATCGGCGACCAGATCGCCGAGGCCCTGGAGGTGCACGGCGTCGCCGCGGGGAAGGCGGCGCGGTCGCGGGTGGTCGAGCTGCTGGACATGGTGGGCATTCCCGACCCGTCGCGGCGGGTCGGCCAGTACCCGCACGAGTTCTCCGGCGGCATGCGGCAGCGCGCGCTGATCGCCATGGGGCTGGCCTGCCGGCCGAAGCTGCTCATCGCCGACGAGCCGACCTCCGCCCTGGACGTGACCGTGCAGCGGCGCATCCTCGACCAGCTCGCGCAGCTCACCGCCGAGATGGGCACGGCCGTCTTCCTCATCACGCACGACCTGGCGCTGGCGGCGGAGCGGGCCGACGTGGTGGCCGTCATGTACCAGGGCGAGATCGTCGAAACCGGCCCGGCGGAGGCGATCCTGGCCGATCCCGGGCACGAGTACACGCGCAGGCTGCTCAAGGCCGTCCCGAGCCTGTCGTCGGTACGCCTCAGCGAGCCCCCCGGCGAGTCCGCGGACCTGGTCGTGGTGGAGGGCCTGCGGAAGGTGTTCCCGATCCGGGGCACCGGCGAAGAGCTCACCGCGGTGGACGGGGTGTCGTTCGCCGTGCCGCGCGGCCGTACCGTATCGATCGTGGGCGAGTCGGGCTCGGGCAAGTCGACGACCGCGAACCTGCTGCTCGGCCTGGACGATCTCACCTCGGGCAGCATCCGCTTCGACGGCACGGACATGACCGCGCTCGGCAGGCGGGAGCTGTTCGCCTTCCGCCGGCGGGTGCAGCCGGTCTTCCAGAACCCGTACGCCTCCCTCGACCCCCGCTACACCGTCGAGAAGTCGATCACCGAGCCGCTGCGCGTGCACCGCGTCGGCACCGCGGCCGAGCGCGCGAAGACGGCGGCCGAGCTGCTGGAGAAGGTGTCGCTGCCCGCGTCGATGGCCGAGCGGCTGCCGCACGAGCTGTCCGGCGGCCAGCGTCAGCGGGTGGCCATCGCCCGCGCCCTGGCCCTGTCGCCCGAGCTGGTCGTGCTCGACGAGGCCGTCTCCGCGCTGGACGTGCTGGTGCAGGCGCAGATCCTGGAGCTGCTGGCCGAGCTGCAGCGCGAGCTGGGGCTCAGTTACCTGTTCATCAGCCACGACCTGGCCGTGGTACGGATGATCTCCCACGCGGTGCACGTCATGCGCGGCGGGCGGATCGTGGAGAGCGGCACCGCGGAGGAGATCTTCGACCACCCCTCCGACGACTACACCCGTGAGCTGCTCGCCGCCATCCCCGGCGGGCACGGGCGACAGTAGAAACGTGAAGATCCTCCTGGTTCAGCCCCCGCACTGGTCTCCCGACGGTCACGCGAACTTCGACGCCATCGAAGAGCTCGTCCGGTCAGCCGAGGGGGACGTGCTGCTGCTGCCCGAACTGGCCGGTTCGTCCCTGCCCCGCGCCGACTACCTGGCCAGGGTGCGCGCCCTGGCCGAGGGCTCGGGGATGGCGGTCGTCGGGGGCTCCCACTACGACGGCGCGGTCAACAGGGGCGCGGTGTTCGACGCGGGGGGCGGGCTGCTGCTGGAGTACGACAAGGTGCACCCGTACGGGCTGGAGCTGCGTTCCGGCGTGCTGCCCGGCCGGCCCAGCGGCGGCTTCGAGCTGGCGGGCCGCCGCCTGCACGTCCTGCTCTGCGCCGACCTGTGGTACTCGGCGAGCCTGGCGGGGCACGAGTCCCTCGACGCGGTCCTGGTGCCCGCCTTCTCCGTCACCCGCTGGGACGGTCCCGCCCCTGCCAGGGAGTTGTGGCAGCACATGAGCGTGGCGCGGGCGTATGAGTTCATGACGTACGTGGCCGTCAGCGACTGGCACCACGAGACCACCTACCTCGGGCATCCCTGCGCCGGGGTCACGGGATTCGCCAATCCCTGCCCGGAGACGCACTCCGGCTTCTTCACCGGGCCGCCGGACGCGGCCGTGTCGGCGTACGAGCTGGACTTCGACCGGCTGGACGCCTTCCGCCACGACCGGGCGGAACGCGGCTTCAGGTAAGGCTGTCCCTACCATGCATACGGCCGTGAGCAGGGTCGATCGGCGCGGCCCCGGCTCGTAGCGTTCTCCCCATGAGAACCCTCCGGCGCCGTCTTGCCACCGACACCCGCTACACCCTGCTCGGCCTGCCGATGGCCGTGGCCCACTTCGCCATCGCCGTGGCCGGGGTGGCGGCCGGGCTCGGCAGCGCGATCGCGTTCGTCGGGCTGCTCATCCTGGCCGGCGCCGCCGCCATGGCGAGGAACCTGGCCGACTTCGAACGGGTCTCGCTGCGCGAGGTGCTCCGCCGCCCCGTCACCCGCCCGCCCTACCGCCCCGCCCCCGCGGGCGCCGGCTGGTTCCGCCGCGTGATGAACCCTCTGGTCAACGGGCAGGCCTGGCTCGACCTGCTGTACGGCATCGTCGCCTTCCCGATCTCGCTGGCCACCGCCGTCGTCACCGCCGTGTGGTGGACGGGCACGATCGCCGGCCTGACCTTTCCCCTCTACGGCTGGATCCTGGCCCGCATCCCGGAGGTCGATGGCGGCGTCCCTGCCCTGCTCGGCCTCGGTGACAGTGAACTGACCTACGTCGGCTTCAACACCCTGATCGGCGTCCTGTTCGCCCTGACCCTGGTGCCCATTGTCCGTGGCGCCGCCCTGATCAAGGCCAACCTCGCCCAGGCCATGCTCACCCGCGCCTCCTACGACCCCGAGCCGATCGCCGAGCCCCGTTGGGCTTGAGGCTGGGCCTGACGTTGGGCTGACAGCCGGATAGACGACAGATACCGTCACAGATGCCGATTTATCCGGTCCATCTAGGGCGGTGCCTGTGCGGTCGTGGTCAAAGCTGCCGATCGGCCGGGTGGTCCGGCTGGACGCGGACGCCGAGACCGTGGCACTGAGCATCGACCCGCTGCCCCCGGACGCGCCCGCCATCCTCACCTATCTCCCCGGCTTCCCCGGCTTCCCCGGCTTCCCCGGTCTCCCTGGTCTCCCCGGTCTCCCCGGTCTCCCCGGCGACGTACGATCCGTCACCGGCCTGGTCGCCTCCGTCCTGCGCGAGCTGGACGAGGCGGCCATCGCGCTGTTCCCGGCCTGGCTGCCCGGCGCCGACGGCATCACCGGCCCCGGCGGCGCACAGTTGCCCGCCGTCCGGTCGCTCGCCCTGCGCAGGGCCGCCGCCAGCGAGCACTACGGCCCGTTCCTGGCCGAACTGGCGCAGCGGGCGCTGACCGGCGGGCCCAGCCGATTCGGCCCTGAGGTACGGGCGGCAGGCCTGACCAGGGCACTGGCCGACAGCTTCGGCAGGGCGCACACGGCGATCCTGGTCCACGTCCCCGAAGGGCTCCAGGCCGCCGCGCAGGAGGTGCTCGTCGCGGGCTGCGAGTGGCTGGCCCACCGGGCGGGGGCCGGCGTGTGGCTCACGGGCGCGCCACTGAACGCCGTCGATCGAGTGGAGACGATACGACCGGACCTCGCGAACGCCCATCTCACGACGCCCGGCACTGGCACGTCCCGAGACACCACGCGCGGAGTCGATACGCGCGGAGACAATAGACCCGGAACTGGCACGCTTGGGGACAGCGGGCCCGAAACTGGCGCGCTTGCAAGCGGCAGGCCCGGAGCCAACTCGCTCGGAGACGGTGTGCCAGGCCGCATGTTCTATCCGGCGATCGCCGGTCGGCCACATCCCGGCAGCCCCGCAGAGCAGGCTCTCGAAGTGGCGCTGGCCGCGTGCGGGTGGGCGTCCGGCCGGGCCTGGAACCAGACGTACCGGCCGCGTCCGCTGGCCGCCCCGATCCGGCTGGACCTGCTCTGGGAGATGGAACGATGCGTGGTGGAGATCGACGGCGCCGACCACAGGGGCGCCGCCAAGTTCGCCGCCGACCGGGAGCGGGACGTGCGTCTCCAGCTTGATGGTTACGCCGTGCTGCGCTTTCTCGATGTCCAGGTGTTGACCGATACCGATACCGTGATCCGCCAGATCGCGCAGTTCCTGCGGGGTCGCCGCGGGACGGAAGGATAAGACATGTCGCACAATGGGCTCTCGCTTCCTGATTTCGCCGCTCTGGTGGTGCTGGCCGTCGAGGCCGGCGAGGTCTCCAACACCGAGCTGAAACAGCGGCACAAGCTGACGATCGACGGCCAGAGGCGGATCCGGCTCAACGACATGAAGCTCGTCGAGAGCAGGAAGTCCGGCCGCGTGTTCGTCCATGCGCTGACGGACTCGGGGTGGGCACGGCTGGCGGAGGACCTGCGTACGGGAACGCTCCCGCCGCAGACCGGCTCGTCCGGCGCGATGGCGCGGGCGCTGCTGACCTGGCTGCCCCGGTACATGGCGCGCACGGATCAGCGGCTCGCCGACGTCTTCCACCCCGGCGAAGAAACCACCGCCGAAACCACCGGCAGGACCGGGAACACGACCGGCAGCGAGACCGGCGGGCCCGACGAGCTGGAGACGCGCATCCGGGACGCCTACGCCGAACTGGCCACGCGTCCGGACGCGTGGGTCAGCCTGGCTGACCTCAGGATCCTGCTGGCGGACGTGCCGAGGGCTCGGGTGGACCGGACGCTCGTGCTCATGGAACGGCTTCCCGACGTCAACCTCGTCCCCGAGTCGAACCAGAAGACGCTCACACCCCAGGACCGCGAGTCGGCCGTGCTCATCGGCGACCAGCACAAGCACCTGCTGTGGATCGGCAGGCCATGACGGGCGGCGTACAGGACCTGGCCGCCCTCAGCTTCAACTACACCGAGAGCGCCGACGACGTATGGCAGCACTCCGATTACCACGTGGAGGGGCTGCACGGCGCCTCCACGAGGATTCTCCTCGATGGTCTGGCCGAGGCGGCGGGCCGCGGGGACGCCAGCCCCATCGGCGTGGTCATCCAGGGCCAGCGGGGCACGGGCAAGACCCACCTGCTCGGCTGGTTACGGGAGCAGGCGCAGCGCCAGGGCGGCTACTTCGTCCTGGTGGGCCTGCTGGACGCCAAGGGATTCTGGGAGAGCACCATGGTGTCGATCCTGGACAGCCTCTGGCGCCCGCGGGGCGACGGGCAGGTCCAGCTCGCGGTGTTCCTCGAACGCCTGGCGTCGGAGGTGGGCCTGTCGCGCATGGCCAGGCGGGCGATCACCGGTAAGAGGGCCGTCACCCGGGAGGAGCTGGACGCGTTCGTGACGGCGCTGCGCCGCCTGGACGCACAGGTCGGCAGGGAGTGCCAAGACACCGCGCGGGCGATGGTGCTGCTGGCCGGCACCGACCTCGGCCTGCAGGACCTGGGCGAGGCGTTCCTGTCGTCGGCCCCGGAAGGAGAGCCGGGTGAGCGCGCCCTGTGGGGCATCCGCCAGGTCGGCAGGACGCCGCAGGAGATCGTCAGGAACGTCTCACGCCTGATGGCGCTCACCGGCCCGACGATCATCGCCGTGGACCAGATCGACCCCCTGGTCGCCCAGTCCTCGACGGCGACCACCGGAGCCGCCAGGGACCCGGGCGAGACGGCCATGATCGAGCGCATCGCCGGCGGTCTCATGGCGCTGCGCGAGGTCACCCGCAGGACGCTGACCGTCGTGACCTGCATCCCCGCGACCTGGACGCTCGTCGAGGACGTGGCGGTGGACACGGTGCGCGACCGGTTCAGGCAGTCGGTCCAGCTCATGACCCTCCCGGACGCGGACACCGCGCGTACGCTCGTCGCCAAGCGCTTCGAGGTCCAGTACGGCGAGGCCGGGATCAAGCCTCCCTACCCCACGTGGCCGGTGCGGCCCGAGGCGTTCGAACAGGCGCCCGGTTTCACACCGCGCCAGCTCCTCATCCGGATCGACCGGCATGTCCGCGCCTGCCTGCTGGACGACGAGGTCAGGGAGCTGACCGGGTTCGCCGCCACGCCCCCGGCCGATGAGCCGGCCCTTACGCTCGCCCACGAGCACGCCCTGCCGCCGGCCGCCGACCTGGGGGCGCTCGACGCCCGGTTCGCGGAGCTCCGGGACGGCGGGCAGGCGCCGCGGGTCGACCAGGTGACCGAGGACAGGACGATGCCAGCGCTGCTGGCGGCCGGGCTGTCCGCCTGGATCGCCGAGCAGGCGGAGCCCGGCATCGCGTTCAGCGTGGATCCGCCGCCCAGCTCCAAGCCGCCCCTGCACGCGCGGTTACGCCGTACCCTCGACGAGGCCAGGGAGGACGAGGTCCACTGGGCCTTCCGCGCGGTCACCGCCGGGCACGGCAACGCCGCACTGAACCGGATCCGCAAGGCGTCCGTGGCGGCCGGACTGGATGCCGAGGTGCCGAAGCGGCGCCTGTTCCTGCTGCGGAACGCGCCCTGGTCCACGGGGACGGCGACGCAGGCGGCCATCGCGGCCTTCGAGCAGGCCGGTGGCCGGACGTTGCGCTGGAGTGATGACGATCTGAGGGTGCTCGCCGCGCTCAAGGCACTGCTCGCCGAGAACCCACCGCACCTGACCGCCTGGCTGGCGGAACGCCGCCCGACGGTCGCGGTGTCGTTCCTGCGCGAGGCCCTGGCCGACGCATGGAGCGTTCCCGCGAGCGCGCTGGGCCCGGCCAGAACGGCGGGCGCGACCACCCCAGGCGCAGTCACCCCAGGCGCGGTAACCCCAGGCGAGATCTCCCCAGGCGCGACCCCCTCAGGCGCAGTCTCCCCGGGCGCAGTCTCCTCAGGCGCGGTCTCCCCGGGCGCAGTCTCCCCGGGCGCGGTCTCCCCGGGCGAGACGACAGCCCGGCAGACTCCGCCCGTGAGCACCACCACTCCGCCGCCTCTGCCCGTGAGCGCGGTCGGGTCGGGTGAGACGACGGCTCCGCAGCCTGCGGTCGTGAGTGCGCATCACCGTGGCGGCCCCGGTCCCGCGACGCGCGTGCCGTACCTCGCGATAGGCAGGAGGATGGCCGACGGCGCGCCCGTGAGCGTGGCGCTGGAGGCGCTCAGGAAGCATGTGACGATCTTCGCGGGAACCGGCTCGGGCAAGACCGTGCTCATCCGGCGGCTGGTCGAGGAGTGCGCGCTGCTCGGCGTCTCCGCCATCGTGCTCGACCCGAACAACGACCTGGCCAGGCTGGGCGAGCGCTGGCCGGAGGCGCCGCCGGACTGGGAGGACGGGGACGAGCGCCGGGCCGGGGAGTATCTGGCGGGCACCGACGTCGTGGTCTGGACGCCGGGCAGGGCGGGCGGGCGCCCGCTGAGCTTCCAGCCGCTGCCGGACTTCACCGGCCTGGCCGGCGATCCCGACGAGTTCACCGAGGCCGTGGAGGCCGCGGTCGCGTTCATCGTGCCGCGCATCAGGCTCGACGCCAACACGAACAAGGCGCACCTCGGGCAGGCCGTGCTCAGGAAGGCGCTGGCGTACCACGGCGTGCGGGGGGCGACGAGCCTCAAAGGCTTCGCCGCGTTGTTGTCCGACCTGCCGGACGGCGTGAGCGAGCTGGCCGACGCCCACCGTATCGCCGCCGAGCTCGCCCAGTCGCTGACCGCCGCCATGGACAACGATCCGCTGTTCGGCGGGGCCGGCACGCCGGTGGACCCCGGCCTGCTGGTGACCCCGCCGGAGGGGAAGCGGGCCAGGGTGTCGGTGATCAGCCTGGTCGGGCTGCCCTCTCTCGAACAGCGGCAGAGCTTCGTGAGCCAGTTGCAGATGGAGCTGTTCGTCTGGTTCAAGCGGCACCCGGCCCAGGACCGGCCGCTGGGGGCGCTGCTGGTGATGGACGAGGCGCAGACGTTCGCGCCCGCCGCCGGCACCGCGGCCTCCACCCGCAGCACCGTGCTGCTCGCCTCCCAGGCCCGCAAGTACGGCCTCGGCCTCGTCTTCGCCACCCAGGCGCCCAAGGGCCTGCACAACCACATCCCCGGCAACTCCGCCACGCAGTTCTTCGGCCTGCTGAACGCGCCGATCCAGATCTCCGCCGCCAGGGAGATGGCGCGCTCGAAGGGCGGCGACGTTCCGGACGTCTCGCGGCTGAGCTCGGGTGAGTTCTACGTGGCGCTGGAGGGCGGCGCGTTCGTCAAGACGCGGGTGCCCATGTGCCTGACGCGGCACCCCAAGTCCCCGCTGACCACGGAAGAGGTCATCGAGAAGAGCAGAGGCTGACCAACACCAAAGGAGCGCTCCCCGGGCTGCGGTCGGGGGAGCGCTCCTTCGGGTCAGGCGCCGCTCAGCGCAAGGCCAGGCGCCGCATCAGCGCAGGGCCAGACGCCACTCAGCGCAGGTCCAGGCGCCGCATCAGCGCAGGTCCAGGCGCCGCGTCAGCGCAGGTCCGGGCGCCGCGTCAGCGCGGGCCGTAAGCGCCGGTCAGCGCAGGGCGTAGGCGCGGATCACCTCCTGCGACAACGTGTTGCCGTTGACGTCGGAGGCCTTCAGCCGCAGCGAGACGAACCCGGACGGCGACCGGTCGAGCGTCGTCTCGTAGGACCGGTCGCCCTTGGCGCGCAGGCGGGCCGGCTTCCAGGTGGCGCCGTCGTCGTAGGACACCTCAAGCGCGACGTCCTTGACCGCGCTCTGCGCCGCGCCCTCCTGGTGGCGGAGGGTGAGGCCGAGCTTGTGCGACCTGGCCTGGTTCTTCAGGTCCACCGGCGCGTCGAACGAGGCCAGCAGCAGCGGGATCACGGTCGTCCCCTCGGCCCGCTCCGAGCCGAACGTCCACACGCCACGCGTGCGGGTGGACATCTTGGCCCAGGCGGCCTCGTTCGTGAGGTCGTACTCGATCCGGTATGTGCCCTTCTCCGCGGGCAGCGTCCCCGACGCCTTCGGCAGGTAGTTCGTCTGCCACAGCAGCGTGTCGCCCTGGTAGAGCCGGAAGTCGGTCTTCATGCCGTGCTCGAAGTCGCTGCTGTAGGCATCCCCGTAGTTGCCCTGGGCGTCCACGAAGCCCTGCATCGACATGCGCAGCAGGTCGCCCTCCCGGCGCAGCGGATTGCGCGGGTTGATGCCGGGCAGCAGCGGCTGCTTGAGCACGGTGCGGCTGACCTTCTCGCCCGCCTCGTACGGCCGGAACTCCGGCGACGACATCGAGGCCAGCGGCGTGGCGGTGTGCGGCCACATGTTGTTGTAGGACCGCTCCGGCGCACCCGCCGACGTGCTCCACCGCAGGTCGGGATCGGGGGTGACATAGTCGGTACGGGTACGCGGCGTCTTGGCCATGGGGTGGTTCGTCGAGATCGACAAGGTGTCCCAGGGCTCGAAGACGAAGCGGGACTCGTTGCCCGTCACGTCGTCGGCGAGCTGGCTGTGGAAGCCGGTCTCGATCTTGGCCAGGGACTTGGCGCGGACCACG
Source organism: Nonomuraea insulae (assembly GCF_042656245.1). NCBI lineage: Bacteria > Bacillati > Actinomycetota > Actinomycetes > Streptosporangiales > Streptosporangiaceae > Nonomuraea > Nonomuraea insulae. Next base: position 86,661 of record NZ_JBHSPA010000015.1, on the reverse strand, counting down.
TACTTGAGGGAGTCGCGGACGCGGCCCTGCTCGCGCAGGAACAGGTCGTAGACGTACGGGCTGGCCACGATGCCCTTGGCCACGATCGGCACGGGCAGGCGGCGCAGCCGCTCGACCAGCTTCAGCCCCTCCTCCTGGGTCAGCCGCACGGTCGGGACCGCCAGCTTGACCTTGTTGCCGCCGGTGCTGACGTCGGCGCCAGGCGTGTCGCTGTAGATCGCCACCATCGCCGCCCCGGCCGCCGCGGCGGCGTTGGACTGGGTGGAGACGGGCACGCCGTCGGTGCGGCGGATGACGGCGAGCTTGCCACGCAGGTCGCGGGCCTTGATCTCCGCGGTGGTGCCGCGGCCGGCGTCCACGGCCAGGAGCAGGCGGGTGCCGTCGAGGCGCGGGTACTCGGTGGAGTAGTCGCTGAACTGGACAGGGTCGACGTACTGGGGGTCCAGCTTCAGGCCCAGGGTGGTGAGGGTGATCTCGGGGGCCTTCAGCCGCCAGCGGGTGGAGACGACGAACGTGCCCTTGGTGACCTTCTTGGTGGGCTGGACGAACAGGCGCTCCTCGACCTGCCCGCCGGGCGTGATCGTGGTGCCGCCGCGCAGCGCGGTGCCCTGTTCACCGGCCCGGTACCACATGAGGGCGGCGGCCGAGCCCGTGTTCCGCTTGGTCGTGTGGTCGGGGGTCTCGACGTTGACCTCGACGGCCTTGCGGGCGTCCAGGACGACCTCGGTGTTCTCGGTGATCTTCATTTCCGGGTCGCCGAGCAGGCTCTCGTTGAGCGGCTTGCCGGTGGTGGTGCTGTCCTGCGTGGCCGGCATGGTGAAGATGTGGCCGAGCACGGAGTAGGTGCCGGGCGTGACGAGCAGGCAGGTGCCGGAGCCGTACTTGGCGTCGGTGCACGGCTGGGCGGGGTCGCCGGGCAGCACGCGGCCGACCAGGGTGCCCTCGTCCAGGTTCAGGACGGTGAAGCCGCCGCGGCCGTTACGGCCGTCGCGGGCGATGCCGCGTACGCGCAGCTCGACCCGCTTGGTCTCGACGCGCGCCGTCAGCAGCGTGCGCACGCCCGCCGCCGTCAGTTCCTGGCGCACCAGTCCGGCCTTGTCCGCCTTGAGCGTGACCTTGGCCTCGGCGGTGCCGCCCGCGGGCACGGTGAGCTTGGCCGGTTCGACGGTGAACGCGTCCCCGCCGGTCAGGTCCAGCTCGGCGGGCGTCTGGCCGAGGTTGTGGTAGCCGACGGCGAGGGTCTTCTCCTCGCCGGGGGCGAGGGTGCCGAAGTTGAGCGAGCCCGCCGAGGCCACGACCGAGCCCTTGAGCGCGGCGGCCACGTCGATGCGGCCGCTGCCCTGCGCGTCCACGGCGATGTCCTGGCCGGGCTTGGCGGTCGCCATGAGCAGCGACTTCAGCTCGTTGCCCGTGATCCCGGGGCGGGCCTGGCGCAGCAGCGCCGCCGCGCCCGCCACGTGCGGGGTGGCCATGGAGGTGCCGGACATCGTGGTGCGGCCCCCGCCCGACTTGGCGGCGGTGATGTTCACACCGGGCGCGGTGACGTCGGGCTTGACCTCCTGGGTGGCGATGACCGGGCCCCTGCTGGAGAAGACGGCGAGCTTGTCCTGCTTGTCCACCGCGCCGACGGTCAGCGCCTCGGGGGCGTCGCCGGGAGAGTGCACGCAGGAGTCGCAGCCGTCGTTGCCCGCGGCGGCCACGAACAACGTCCCGTACTGCTGGGTGAGCTTGGACAGCGCCTCGGTGAGCGGGCCGCCCGGCGCGTCCGGGTCGCCCAGGCTCATGTTGACGATCTGAGCGTGCTTCTCGCCGGCCGCCCACTCCATGCCGTCGATGATCCAGGACGTCTGTCCGTAGCCGTCGGCGGCCAGTACCCGGCCGTTGATCAGCGTCGCGCCGGGCGCCACGCCCTTGGCGCCGCCGTCGGCGCCGGTGCCCGCGATCGTGCTGGCGACGTGGGTGCCGTGGCCGTGGGGGTCGCCGGCGGCGTTCTCGCCGGTGAAGTCGCGCTGGTCGGCGACCTTGCCCGCGAGGTCGGCGTGGGTGGCGTCGACGCCGGTGTCGAGCACGGCCACGGTGGTGCCGGTGCCGTCGTATCCGGCGGCCCATGCCTCGGGCGCGCCGATCTGCGGCACGCTGTCCTCCAGCACCGGCTCCACCTTGCGGTCGAGCCAGATCTTCGACACGCCGGCCAGCGGTCCCGCCGCGCGGGTCTGCGGGGACGGGGAGGCCAGCTTGGCCAGCTCCGCCCCGAACGCCGCCGCGTCCCCGTCGGCCACCGACACGGCCGCGCCGCCGATGCTCTCCAGCGTGCGGACCTGCTTGACGGCCGGAAGCGCCGCCTTGGCGGCGTTGGCCGCGTAGGTGACGATGAGCGGGATCGAGGAGCCGTACTCCTGCTCCGACAGCGCCGTCACGTTGAACAACTCGGTGTCGAGCCGCTCGGGGACCAGGGTGGCGACGTCGTCGGGGATGACCGTCACCCCGCGCTCGCCCTCCAGCACCTGGAACGTCGGCACGGAGCCGTCGGCCCGGGGCGCGGGGGTGACCGTGACCGCCTTGTGCTCGCCGTCCACGGCTCGCACCTGCACCTGGTCACCGGTGATCAGGGTGATCTCATCGCTCTGCGCCGACGCCGTGAACGTGGCGGGCGGAGCGGTGGTCGCGTGTGCGCCGGGGGCGGCGAGCAGCGAGGCCGCCACGATCGTGGAGACGGCTGTCGCCGTCCCCCGCCTCACCCGGCTTAAGCCACGCAGCATGAACGACCTCCAGAAATCGGTAAGCACAACTACCGAATTCCTAGTCATCCTGAGCTGCGGTGTCTACGAGATCGACGTGGCCAGATCCTGACTTGTCGCATATCCGCCAACGCTCGCCCTGCCGGATGGGCAACGTGGGCTCGCGTAACGGCGGCCCGCCGCTGATGGGTCAGCGGGCGTTTCCTGGAGGGCCGCCAGCCGGAGTGCGGCGGGTGGCAGACCACGGCAGCGCGTAGGAGATAAACCGTTTTAGTCTCCGGGCGGCGCCGTGCTCCGGCGGACGACGAGGCGGGGGGTGGCCGTTTTGACGTCCCGCCGGGCGCCCGGGTCGGCGATCACCTCCAGCATCACCTCAGCCACCTGCCCGCCCAGCGCCACCGTGTCCCGCGACAACGACGTGATGCTCGGATGCGTGACCCGCGTCAGCACCGAGTCGTCGAAGGCCACGATGGACAACTCTCCCGGCACCCGCACCCCCATCTCCATCGCCACGCCCAGCCCGGCCAGCGCCATCACGTCACTGTCGTAGACGATCGCGCTGGGCCGCCCCCGCGACAACAACGTCCTGGTCGCGGCCGCCCCTTCGGCGTCGCTGAAGTCGGTGGGCAGCGACACCGCCTCCACCAGCCCGAGCCGCCTGACCGAGTCGCGCAGCGCGCGCATGCGCCGCTGCGTGTGCCGCAGCCCCGGCAGCCCCGCCACGTGCGCGATCCGCCGGTGCCCGAGCGCGGCGAGGTAGTCGACCACCGACAACATGGCCTCCCGGTCGTCGGCCCACACGCTGGACAGCGACGCGTGCCCGCCGGACCCGCCGAGCACGACGGCCGGCACGCCCAGCTCCTTCAGCGCCGCGAAGCGCGGGTCGCGCACCTTGGGATCGATCAGGATGAACCCATCCACCCGGTGCGCCGACGTCCATTCCCGGTAGACCGCGATCTCGGCCTCTGCGTCCTCGACGACCAGCAGGTGCATCGCCACCTGCTGCTCCGACAACCTGGCCTGCAGCCCGGACAGGAGGTGGGCGAAGAACGGCTCGACGCCCAGCGTGCTGGCGGGCCGGGCGATCACCAGCCCGACCGCATCCGCCCTGGCGCCCCCGAGCGCCCTGGCCGCGCTGTGCGGGCGCCAGTTCATCTCCCTGGCCGCCTCGAGGATGCGGGCCCTGGTCGCCTCGCTGACGCCGGGCCGCCCGTTGAGCGCGAACGACACCGCGCCCTTGGACACCCCGACCCGCTGCGCGATGTCGGCGATCGTGGGTCGGCCCAACGCGTGCTCCTTGTCCAAGCGCCCCTATTGACAGCGGAGTCTAGCCCGGTAGATAGTCCCGCAACTAGAGCGGTTTAGTACCGAAGGAGAGCGTCATGCGAAGGTACTGGGCAGGACTGGCCCTGGTCGCCACGATCGCGGGCTGCGGGCTCGGCGGGACGGAACCCGAGGCGGCCGCCCCGGCGGCGAGCACGAGCGGCGAGGTGAAGGGCAAGGTCAGCCTGCAGACGTGGGCGCTGAAACCGAAGTTCACCGACTACGTGCAGGGCGTCATCGACGGCTTCGAGAAGAAGTATCCGGGCACCGAGGTCGAATGGCTCGACCAGCCCGCCGAAGGTTACTCGGACAAGGTCCTCGCCCAGGCCGCCGGCGGCACGCTGCCCGACGTCGTCAACCTGCCCCCGGACTTCGCCGTCCCGCTCATCAGGCAGGGCATCCTCCTGGACGTGGCCCAGGCCGACCGGAGACTGGCCGCCGAGTACGTCCCCGGCGCCCTCGACGCCTACAAGTACCCCGGCGTCCAGGGCACCTACGGCTACCCCTGGTACCTCAACACCGACGTCAACTACTGGAACACCGAACTGCTCACCAAGAACGGCCTCGACCCGGACAAGCTCCCCACCACCCTCGACGAGCTCATCGCCCAGGGCAGGATCATGAAGGAGAAGTCCGGCGGCAAGGTCTACCTGATGAGCCGCCGCCCCGAGCTCGGCGACCTGACCAACGCCGGTGTGCCGATCATGTCGCCCGACGGGACCCGTTTCACCTTCAACACCCCGCAGGCGGTGGCGCTGCTGGACACCTACAGGAACGCCTTCAAGGACGGCCTGCTCCCCCGCGACGTGCTCACCGACACCTACGCCGGCAACGCCAAGCTCTTCAACGAGGGCCCGGTCGCCTGGACGACCGGCGGCGGCAACTACATCACGAGCCTGGCCACCGACAACCCGACGCTCGCCCCCAAGGTCGTGCCGTCCTCCGCGATGGGCACCCCGCCCCTCTACGTGCAGGGCCTGTCGATCTCCCAGAGGACCGCGAACGCGCCCGCCGCGCTCGCCCTGGCCCGCTGGGTGACCAGCGCCGAGAACCAGGCCGCCTTCGCCCATCTGGTGAACGTCTTCCCCAGCACCACGTCCTCGGCGAACGACCCGTTCTTCAGCAAGAGCGACGGCGGCAACTCGGGCGAGGCCAAGGTGATCGCGTTCGAGTCGCTGGCCAAGGCGAAGGTGCTGGAGCCCGTGCAGGTCACCGAGGCGATGAAGAAGCTGGTCAGGCAGCAGTTCGCGCTGGCCATCAGCGGTGAGGTCACCTCGAAGGAGGCGCTGGACGCCGCCGTGGCCAAGTGCGACGAGCTGCTGAAGAGCTGATGGCGCACCACCGCTGGTTCACGCCGTGGGTGCTGGTGGCGCCCGCCGCGCTCTGGTTGTTCGCGTTCTCGGTGTGGCCGTCGATCAACACGGTGGTGCTGGCGTTCACCAACGCCAAGCCGCTCGGCGGCGGCCACTTCACCGGACTGGCCAACTTCGAGCGTGCGCTGAACGACGACCAGCTCGTGGACGCGCTGGTCAACAGCATCGTGTTCATGCTGGTCTGCCTGCCGTTGCTGACGGTGCTGCCGCTGCTGATCGCGATCCTGGTGGAGAAGCGGCTGCCCGGCATCACGTTCTTCCGCACCGCCTTCTACACGCCGGTGGTGGCCTCGGCCGTGGTGGTGGCGCTGATCTGGGGGTGGCTGCTGGACGACCGGGGCCTGGTGAACGGGTTCGCGCAGTGGCTGGGCGTCGTGGCGGCGCCGGTGCCGTTCCTGACCGACCGGTGGTTGCTGCTGTTCAGCGCGATCAGCCTGACCGTCTGGAAGGGCCTCGGCTACTACATGATCATCTACCTGTCGGCGCTCGGGAACGTCCGCCGTGAGCTGCACGAGGCCGCCGCCGTGGACGGCGCGGGCCCGGTGCGCCGCTTCCTGAGCGTCACCGTGCCCGGCGTGCGCAACACGATGTTGCTGGTCTCGGTGCTGGTGTCGGTCTCGGCGCTGCGCGTGTTCTCTGAGCTGTACGTGCTCTCGAACGGCACCGGCGGCCCCGGCGGCCGGGACATGTCGCTGGTGATGCTCATCCAGCTCTACAGCCGCGGTTTCACCGGCCACCTCGGCTACGCCTCCGCGCTGAGCCTGGTGCTGCTGGTCGTCACGATCGGCCCGATGCTGGCGCTGCTGCGGCTCAACAGGAAGGCGGCCTGACATCAACAGAGTCACCACGCGCGAGAAGGCCCTGCGGTACGCCCTGCTCCTGCTCGTGCTGGCCCTCACCCTCTCGCCGTTCCTGTGGCAGCTCTCGACCTCGCTCAAGAGCCTCCAGGAGGACATCTACACCGGCACGCCGGGTTTCCTGCCCGAGCAGCCGACCCTGTCGAACTACGCCGAGGTCGCCGAGACCATCCCCGTCTGGTCGTACGCGGTCAACTCGCTGATCGTGGCGGCCATCGTGGTCGCGGGCAACGCCGCCGGCGCGACGATGGCCGGGTTCGCCCTGGCCAAGCTGCGTTTCAGGGGCGCGAAGCTGCTGCTCGGGCTCTTCCTCGCAACGCTCGTGCTGCCCGGCGAGGTGACGATCGTCTCCCAGTACGTCACCGTCCGCTCCCTGGGCCTGGCCGACACGCTGCTGGGGGTGGCGTTGCCGGGCGCCATCGGGATGCTTAACGTTCTGTTGATGCGTACCGCGTTCCAGGCGATTCCTCCAGAAATGGACGAAGCCGCGATCATCGACGGAGCGACGACGTGGCAGCGCCTTCGCCACATCGGCCTGCCGAACGTGCGCGGCATGCTCAGCGTGATCACGATCTTCGCCTTCATCGGCGCCTGGGACGACTTCCTCTGGCCCTTGATCGTGCTGACCGATCCCGGCCACTACACGCTCACCGTCGGCCTGCAGTACCTGAACGGCACGTTCAGCGCCAACCCCAGGCTGATCGCGGCGGGGACGATGATCTCGTTCCTGCCTATCGTGATCGTGTTCGCCGCGCTCCAGCGCTTCTTCTTCAAGGGTGTAGAGGAAGGTGCCATCAAAGGCTGATAAATCACCATCTGTTGAGGAGCCCACCTGATGCATGACGACCGCGACCTGGTCGAAGCCCGCCTCACGCGTGTCCTGGGCGAGCGGATCCGTCCGGCGATCTACCCGGAGTCCGTGCCGCTGGAGGTGTCCGTCTGGCACGCGCCCGGAGAGCCAGTGCCGGTGGCGGAGGGCCTGGCCGCGACGCCGGAGCCGATCGCGGTGGGCGACCTCTGGGGTCCGCCGTGGGGCACGAGCTGGTTCACCGTGACCGGCACCGTCCCCGTGGAGTGGGCGGGGCGGACCGTCGAGGCGATCCTGGACCTGGGCTTCGACGAGAACAAGACGGGTTTCCAGTGCGAGGGCCTGGTCTACCGTCCCGACGGCACCCCGGTGAAGGGCCTCAACCCGCGCACCCAGTGGGTGCGCGTCGGCTCCCCCGCCGAGGGCGGTGAGCAGGTACGCCTGCACGTCGAGGCCGCCTCCAACCCGGTCATTCTGGACTACCACCCCTTCCTGCCGACGAACCTGGGCGACAAGGAGACGGCCGGCGCCGACCCGCTGTACCAGCTGGCCCGCATGGACCTGGCCGTCTTCGACCAGCCGGTGTGGGAGCTGGTCATGGACCTGGAGGTGCTCGGCGAGCTGATGCGGGAGCTGCCCGTGGACAGCGCCCGCCGCTGGGAGATCCTGCGCGCCGTGGACCGGGCGCTGGACGCGGTGGACCTGCAGGACGTGGGCGGCACGGCGGCCGTCGCCAGGGCCGAGCTGACCGGGGTGTTGTCCTCCAGGGCGGTGCCCTCGGCGCACCGGATCACCGCGGTCGGGCACGCGCACATCGACTCGGCCTGGTTGTGGCCGCTGCGCGAGACCGTGCGCAAGGTGGCCCGCACCGCCGCGAACATGACCGCGCTGCTGGAGGACGAGCCGGACTTCGTGTTCGCGATGTCGCAGGCGCAGCAGTGGGCGTGGATCAAGGAGCACCGGCCCGAGGTGTGGGCGAGGGTGACCAAGGCGGTGGCCGCGGGCCGGTTCGTCCCGACGGGCGGCATGTGGGTGGAGTCCGACACGAACATGCCCGGTTCCGAGGCCATGGCCAGGCAGTTCGTACACGGCAAACGTTTCTTCATCGACGAGTTCGGGGTGGACAACGAGGAGGTGTGGCTGCCGGACACGTTCGGGTTCGCGGCCGGGCTGCCGCAGATCATCAAGGCGGCCGGGTCGAAGCGGCTGCTCACGCAGAAGATCTCATGGAGCCAGACCAACACCTTCCCGCACCACACGTTCCTGTGGGAGGGCATCGACGGGACGCGCATCTTCACGCACTTCCCGCCGGTCGACACCTACAACTGCTCGATGCGGGGCGGCGAGCTGGCGCACGCGGCCCGCAACTTCAAGGACAAGGGCGTGGCGCGGCACTCCCTGGCCCCGACCGGCTACGGCGACGGGGGCGGCGGCACGACCCGGGAGATGGTGGCCAAGGCGGCCCGGGTACGCGACCTCGAGGGCTCGCCGACGGTCACGTGGGAGACGCCTGACGACTTCTTCGCCAAGGCCGAGGCCGAATACCCGAACCCGCCCGTCTGGGTCGGTGAGCTCTACCTGGAGCTGCACCGGGCCACGCTGACCAGCCAGGCCAAGACCAAGCAGGGCAACCGGCGCAGCGAGTCGTTGTTGCGGGAGGCCGAGTTGTGGGCGGCGACGGCGGCCGTCCGGGCGGGGGCGGCCTATCCGTACGAGGCGCTGGACCGGCTCTGGAAGACGGTGCTGCTGCACCAGTTCCACGACATCCTGCCGGGGTCGTCGATCGCGTGGGTGCACCGGGAGGCGCGCAGGACGTACGAGACGGTGGCGCGGGAACTGGACGCGGTCATCGACACCGCCCAGCACGCGCTGGCGGGCGGGCCGTCCGGCGGCGTCCTGGTCTTCAACGGCGCCCCGCACGCCCGCCACGGCGTGCCCGCCGGCGGCGCCGCACCGGCGGCCGGCCGGGCCCCGGCGCAGGCGAGCCCGAGGGAGGGCGGCGGCTACGTGCTGGCCGACGACCTGCTCAGGGTGGAGATCGACGCGCGCGGCCTGGTCGTGTCGGCCTACGACCTGCGGTCGGGCAGGGAGACGGTCGCGCCGGGCCGGGCGGCCAACCTGCTGCAGCTCCACCCCGACTTCCCGAACAAGTGGGACGCCTGGGACGTGGACGAGTTCTACCGCAACACGGTCACCGACCTCACCGACGCCGGAGAGGTACGCCTCGACGGCGACGTGGTCGTGGTCAGGCGCTCCTTCGGCGAGTCGTCGGTCACCCAGCGGCTCACGCTCACCGAGGGGCGGCTGGAGATCGACACGGAGGTGGACTGGCACGAGAGCGAGAAGTTCCTCAAGCTGGCCTTCCCGCTGGACGTGCGCGCCGACCGGTACGCCTCCGAGAGCCAGTTCGGCCACGCCTTCCGCGCCACCCACACCAACACGAGCTGGGAGGCGGCCAAGTTCGAGGCGTGCAACCACCGTTTCGTGCACGTGGAGGAGCCCGGCTGGGGCGTGGCGCTGGTCACCGACTCGACCTACGGCCACGACGTCACCCGCGACGTGGACGAGCACGGCACGACCACGACGCTGCGTGTCTCGCTGCTGCGCGCCCCGCGTTTCCCCGACCCGGAGACCGACCAGGGCGAGCACCGCTTCCGCCACGTGCTCGTGCCGGGCGCCGAGATCGGCGACGCGGTGCGCGAGGGCTACTTCGTCAACCTGCCCGAGCGCCGCGTGCCCGGCGGCGCCCCCGTCGAGCCGCTGGTCACGGTGGACGACGACGCCGTCGTGGTGACGGCGGTCAAGCTGGCCGATGACGAGAGCGGCGACGTGATCGTCCGCTTCCACGAGTCCAGGGGCGGCCGGGCCACGGCCACCCTGCGCGCGGGCTTCCCCGTCGCGGAAGCGGTCACCACGGACCTGCTGGAGCGGCCCACGGGCGAGCCGCGGCGCCAGGGGGAGGAGATCCCCGTGACGCTACGGCCGTTCGAGCTGGTCACGCTGCGGTTGAAGCGCGCGTAACCGCACGCTCCCTTCCGTGTTGTCCGGCGCGCCACAACCGCCGCGGCGCGCCGGACACCACCGGGCTCTAGCCATGCAGCAGCGCCCCCAGGCGGGGCGCGTACGTGGCGTGGAAGACCAGCGAGGCCGCGCCGATCGCCGCGGCGTCGTCCGGGTGGGGCGAGGTCTCCACCCTGACCGCGTGCAGCCGCCTGGCCAGCGGCCTGTCCGACACGGCCCGCGCGATCACCTCCCGGTAGATCTCCCCGACCTCCCTCAGCGCGGGCCCGCCGAGCACGAACAGGTCGATGTCCAGCATGTTCACCACGCTCACCGCCGCGTCGGCCAGCCGCTCCGCCACCCGCTCGATCACCCGCCGCGCCTCGGGCTCCCCCGCCGCGGCCGCCGCGCAGATGGCGGCGTGGTCCAGGCGGCCCCCCATGGCCGCCTCGATGGCGCTCGGGCAGCACACGGCCTCCACGCAGCCCCGGTTGCCGCAGTAGCACTCGGGCCCGTCGGGCTCGACCATGATGTGCCCGAACTCGGCCGCGTTCAGCGAGCTGCCCCGATAGACCTGGTTGTCCAGGAAGAGCCCGCCGCCGATCCCGGTGCCGAGGTAGATGTAGGCGAAGCCGGCCGCGGACCGGGCGATCCCGGCCCAGCGCTCGCCGATCGCCGCCGCCGTGGCGTCGTTGTCCACGGTCACAGGAAAGCGCGCGTACTCCCCCAGCAGCCCCTTGATCGGCACCCGGTCCCATCCGGGCAGCCGGGGCGGCGACACCATCACGCCCTCCGCGTCCAGCGGCCCCGGGCAGGCCAGGCCCATCCCGAGCACCTTGTCGTCCGGCACCCCCGCCTCCCGCAGGATCCGGCGGGCGGCCCTGGCCATCTGCCTGATCACCGCGTCGGGCCTGGCCCCCGGCCGCACGGGCAGATGCAGCCTGGCGACCGGCCGTCCCGCCAGGTCGGCCAGCACGCAGGAGACCTCCTGGGGGTCGAAGTGCACGCCCACCGCGTACCCGGCCGCTGGGTCGACCCGCAGGATGCGGCGCGGTTTGCCGCCGCTCGACGGCGCGGAGCCGTCCTCGACGACCAGGCCCTCCTCCAGCAGTCTGCGGACGATCACGGACACGGTCTGGGCCGTGAGCCCGGTCACGGCGGCGATCTGCACGCGGCTGATCCCGTCCGACGCCTGGATCGCCTCCAGGACCACGGCTCGGTTGTAGCTTCCGACCTTCGGCAGGTTCGTGCCCTGCTGCATGTGAGTAATGTCACCACAGAGTGTTGACTTAGTAAATCAAAAAGATTTACGTTCTCGGCAACCCAAGGAAACACAGGGAAGGCCCGTCACATGAAACGTAGCCTGGCCGGTTCCCTCCTGCTGTTGACAGCGCTGACAGCCACCGGCTGCGGCGGCGGTGCCTCGCAGGAATCCTCCGGAGCCAAAGAACTCGAGGTCCTCTACCGGGTCGACCAGACCTGGCCGCACATGGAGAAGATGCTCACCAGCACCAAGAAGCAGTACGAAGCCTCCCACCCCGGTGTCACGATCAAGCTGACCCCGGTCCAGGGCACCAACGAGTCGTACTACACCAAGCTGGCGCTGCTCAACCGCTCCCCCGACTCCGCGCCCGACGTCTACTTCCACGACACGTTCCAGGTCAACGCGGACGTCGCGGCGGGCAAGCTGGCCCCGCTCGACGACTACCTGGCCAAGTGGCCCGACTGGAGCACCCAGTTCCCCGACTCGGTCAAGCAGGCCGCCAAGGGCGGCGACGGCAAGATCTACGGCGTGCCGATCAGCACGGACACGCGCGGCCTCTGGTACCAGAAGGACGTCTTCGCCAAGGCCGGCCTCCCCGTCCCGTGGGAGCCGAAGACCTGGAACGACGTCCTCACCGCCGCCCGGACGATCAAGCAGAAGCTCCCAGGCGTGATCCCGTTCAGCATGTACTCCGCGAAGATCCACGGCGAGGCGTCGACCATGCAGGGCTTCGAGATGCTCCTGTACGGCACCCCCGGCGGCACCCTGTACGACGAGACGCAGCAGAAGTGGGTGGCCGGCGGCAAGAACTTCACCGACGCCCTGGCCTTCGTCAACACCGTCTACCGCGAGGAGCTGGGCCCCAAGCAGGCCGACGCGCACTACGCCAAGCTCGCCGACAAGGTCAACCTCGAGTGGTTCCCGGCCGGCAAGGTCGGCATCTCGCTCGACGGCGCGTGGACGTCGGGCGCCTGGAAGCCGACCAGCACCAAGCCGTGGCCGGAGTGGAAGGACAAAGCCGGCTGGACGGCCATGCCGACGCAGAACGGCGAGGAGCCCGGGGCGGTCAGCATGTCGGGCGGCTGGGTGATGGCGATGAGCTCCTACACCAAGCTCAAGCAGGAGGCGTTCGACTTCATCACGGTGGCCACGAACAAGGAGAACTCCCTGCTGTACGCGACGGGCTCGGGCGACCTGGCCCCCCGCAAGGACGTCGCGGCCGACCCGAAGTACACCGGCGACAACCCGAGCGTCAAGTTCTTCACCGATCTGGCCGCGGTGACCCACTACCGGCCGGCGTTCGAGGCGTACCCGAAGGTGTCGGCGCAGGTCCAGGAGGCCTTGGAGGCGGTCACGACGGGCTCCCAGACGCCTGAGGAGGCCACGGCGGCCTACGTCAAGGCGCTGCCGACGGCCGTCGGAGGCCCCGACAAGGTCCTGGCCCGGTGACGGTCGCCACCGCGCCGTCCCCGTCCGTGACGGGCTCGCCCTCCGGCGGCCCGTCACGGCGGCGGCGGAACCTGCGCCGGCTGCTGCCCCTGGCTCCGGCGCTGGTCCTGCTGGCGCTCTTCCTCGCGGGGCCCATCCTGTGGAGCGTCTACATCGCCTTCACCAACGAGACGCTGACCGGCTCGGCCTCGGTGAACTCGCAGTTCATCGGCTTCGCCAACTTCGTCAGGCTGTTCGGCGACCCGAACTTCATCAACTCCTTCCTGCTCACGTTCGTCTTCGTGATCGGCTCGGCCGTCATCGGCCAGAACACCCTGGGCCTGATCATCGCCCTGCTCCAGCGGGGGCGCGGCAGGGTGACGCGCAGCGTGGTCAACGGCGTGGTCATCGCCGCCTGGGTGATGCCCGAGGTCGTGGCGGCGGCCTGCTGGTTCTCGTTCCTGGCCGAGGACGGGACGCTCAACACGGTGTTCGGCATCTCGCAGGAGTGGCTCTACACGGCCCCGATGGTCGCGGTCATCCTGGCCAACATCTGGCGCGGCACGGCGTTCTCGATGCTGGTGTACTCGGCCGCCCTGTCGGAGGTCCCCAGCGACCTGGTGGAGGCGGCCGCGGTGGACGGGGCGGGCCCGGCCCGGCGGCTGCTGCACATCACGCTGCCGCTGATCCGCCGCTCGATCATGGCCAACCTCATGCTGATCACCCTGCAGACGCTGGCCAGCTTCGGCCTCATCTACGCCCTGACGGGCGGCGGCCCCGGCACGGCCAGCCAGACCACCCCGCTGTTCATGTACGAGCAGGCCTTCCGCTACTTCGAGATCGGCTACGGCTCGGCCATCGCCCTGGTCATGCTGGTGGTCGGCGCCGCGTTCTCGCTGGTCTACCTGCGTCTGAACAAGGTGGAGGACGCATGACCAAGCTTGCCGGGGCCATGGGGCCGACGAAGGAGGTCTCATGACCAGAGTCGCCGCCAGGGGCGCGGCCTCACTCGCCCTCGTCGTCATCGCGCTGGCCTTCGTGGGCCCGTTCCTCTGGGTCGTCATCGCCTCGATCCAGCCGGAGGCCACGCTGGCCGCCACGCCCACGCTCACCTTCTCCCTGGACAACTTCAAGGCGGTGCTGACCTGGGAGACGATCATCCTGCCGCTGCTCAACTCGATCGTCATCTCGGGGTCCACGGCGATCCTGACGGTCCTGGTGGCGGGCCTGGCGGCGTATCCGCTGTCGCGCTACCAGCTCCGCTACCGCCGCCACTTCATGCTGACCCTGCTGTTCACCACCGGCCTGCCGGTGACGGCGATCCTCGTCCCGGTCTACTCGATGTTCTTCCGGTTCAACCTGTACGGCTCGGTGGCGGCGATGGTGTTGTTCCTGACCGCCAGCTCGCTGCCGTTCTCTATCTGGATGATGAAGAACTTCATGGACGGCGTGCCGATAAGCCTGGAGGAGGCCGCCTGGGTGGACGGCGCGGGCTGGGTGCAGTCCCTGCGGGCCGTGGTGGCGCCGTTGATGGCGCCGGGGATCGCGGTGGTGGCGATCTTCGTGTTCGTCGGGCAGTGGGGCAACTTCTTCGCGCCGTTCGTGCTGCTGGACACGACGGAGAAGCAGCCGGCCGCCGTGACCGTCTACACCTTCTTCTCGCAGTACGGGCAGGTGGCCTACGGGCAGCTGGCCGCCTTCTCCATCCTCTACACGGCCCCGGCGGTGGTGCTCTACGTGGCGGTCAACAAGTATCTGGCCGGGTCGTTCAACTTCGCCGGCTCCGTCAAAGGCTGATCCGTCAGAGGCTCATCGGTCAGAGGCTCATCGGTCAGAGGCTGAGCCGGGCGTGCAGCGCCTCGGCGAAGGCGGCCGGGCTGCGCAGGTAGCCGACGTAGTCGCCGGGCAGCTCCACGGCCGGCCTGCCGAGCAACTCGGCGACGGCGAGCGTGGCGCGGTGCATGAGCTTGCCCGTGCTCTCCGTGCCGTAGGCCAGCACGAGGGGGGCCGCGCGCAGCGCCTCGGCGTCGGGCACGTACACGCTGAACGGGCCCATCTCGTAGCGCAGGCTCATCTCCATGTTGGCCGTCATCCTGATCAGCATGTCGCGTACCCACTGCGGCAGGCCCGGGTCGGGCTCGGGCGGCGCGGTCACGCCGGTCTCCTCGCCGACCATGCGGATCGCCGCTTCCGGGCCCTCGCGCTCGCACAGCTCCATCGACTCCCGCACCAGCCGCCGCCAGTATTCGGCGTCTGGCAGCAGGTCGAAGGCGGGAGGCTCGTGCGCCACCAGCCGCCGCACCCGCTCGGGGTGGCGGGCCAGCAGGTCGAGGGCGATCAGCGAGCCCGAGTGGGTGGCGAACACGTGGCCGGGCTCCGCGCCGGCCGCCTCCAGCAGGCGCAGCGCGTCGTCGGCGTGCTCCGCGATCCGCTGCTCCGCGGGCGGCCCTTCCAGGGGGCTGCGGCTGGCGCCGCGCCGGTCGTAGGTGATCACCGTGTAGCGGCCGGCCAGGGCTTCGGCCATGGGCGCGGCCATCGCCGCGTCCGTGCCGCCGCCGAGGATCACCAGCAGCACCGGGCCCGCGCCGCGCACCTCGTAGTGCAGCCGCGCGCCGGGAACGTCGAGCATTCCAGTGTCCATGGTCCGCTCACTGTAGAGCGCCGTGCCCGGCCCGCCAATGCCTTGCCCGCGCGGCGATCGGCGGGCCGGAGAGAATCCCCTGGGGCGGTCACCACATGCCGGGCGGGCAGGCGGGCAGGCCCCAGGGGATCCCCGCTCATGCGCAGGTGTAGCCCGAGGGCGTCTGCGTGCCACCGTTCGGGCGGCTGCCCTGGAAGCCGAAGCTGGTGCTGCCGCCCCCCGCCAGGGTGCCGTTGTAGCCGGCGTTCCTGGCCGTGACGCTCTGCCCGCTGACGGTCACGGCGGCGTTCCACGAGCCGGTCAGCGTGTGGCCGGCCGGCAGGGTGAAGGTGACGGTCCAGCCGGTGATGGCGGAGGTGCCGCTGTTGGTGACGGTCACGGGCTGGACGACGTACCCGCTGTTCCACTGGGTCTGCACGGTCGCCGCGGCGGTGCAGCCGCCACCGCCGCCGGGGCCCGCGACGGTCGTGAACGTGACCGGTGGCGAGTTGGCCGACAGGTTCCCCGCCCCGTCGCGCGCCCGCACGTACACCTGGTACTGCGTGCTCGGGGACAGCCCGGTCAGGTTGATCGAGTTGGTCGTGCTCTGCCCGAGCTGCGGGTCCGTCGTCCCCTGCTCACGGTAGACGTTGTACCCTGCCAGGCCGCTGCCGCCGCTGTCGGTCGAGGCGGTCCACGTCAGCGAGGCGGAGTCGGAGGTGAGGTTGCCGGCCGCCGGGGTGCCCGGCGTGGTCGGCGGGGTGGGGTCGGTGGTGGTGCCGCCCGCCAGCGCGTCGTGCACGGCGGTGTAGGAGGGCTTGCGCTGGTAGCTCTCGTCGTAGATCAACGCGGCGCCCTGGCCGGCGAAGGTGTCCGGCACCCAGGAGTACTTGTCGGTGAAGCCCCAGATCGTCACCCCGGCGCACGCGGCGACGGCGTTGCAGGCGTTGACGACGTTGCGGTAGTAGGTGGCCTGGGTGGCGTCCTTGCTGGAGTCTCTGGGCATCTGCATGCGCACGTCCAGCTCGGTGACCCGTACCTGGACGCCGAGGTCGGCGAAGCGCTGCATGTTCTGCTGGATGTCGTTCGGGAAGCCGTACTGGATGGCGAGGTGACCCTGGAAGCCCACGCAGTCCACCGGCACGCCCTGCTGGCGCAGCGAGGAGACCAGGTTGTACATCGCGGTGCTCTTGGCGTTGACGCCCTCGACGTTGTAGTCGTTGATGCACAGCCGGGCGTCGGAGTCGGCGGCGCGGGCGGCGCGGAAGGCGTCGGCGATGAAGCTCTGGCCGAGCGTGTTGTACCAGAACGACGTACGCATGCCGCCGTTGTCGTCGAACACCTCGTTCACCACGTCCCACGAGACCACGGTCGCGTTGCCGGCGTAGCGGCCGACGACCTGGCTGATGTGGTGGCTGCGGCGTGGGTGCCGCAACGGCGCCGATGCCTCCGCCGAGACGGCGGGCAGCAGGAAGGTGACGAGCATCCCCACCGACGCGAGGACTCTGAGGAGCGAGGACGAATGCACGGGGCATCTACCTCCGAAAGTTTCGACCTGAGCACAGCCGCATCGCCGACGTTATTGACATGCGAGACAGTGGTCAACCAAGACCTCAATACGCCGCGAAAGCAGCAGCTGGACGCCAGAAACTATCGACAAAGTAATGAAACTTTCATCGCGAATGAGCCGTCTAGCGCGACGTACCTACCGGTCGGTACTGTGAATTATCCGGAATAATCGTCCACTGCGGGAGTTCTGCGTATGTCTCTTTCGCACGCCCAGGTCCAGGCCCAGCTCACCGGCCCCGGCCAGTTGTTCGAGGTCGAGGAGATCGGCGACACCGGCGTACGCACATGGAAGCACGCCCCGGCCCACTTCCGCGCGCTCCTGGAGATGAGCAGATTCCACGGCGAGAAGGTCTTCCTGGTGTACGAGGACGAGCACCTGACCTTCGAGGAGCACTTCCGCCGCGCCGCCACCCTCGCCAACCGCCTGGTCGAGGAATATGGCGTGGCCAAGGGCGACCGGGTGGCCGTGGCCATGCGCAACTACCCGGACTGGGCGGTCGCCTTCTCGGCCACGCTGGCGGCGGGAGCCATCGCCGTACCGCTGAACGCCTGGTGGACCGAGCCGGAGCTGGCCTACGGCGTGCGTGACTCCGGTGCCAAGGTGCTGATCGCGGACGGTGAGCGCGCGGTCAGGCTGGCTCCGACGGGCGTGCCGCTGATCGTCACCAGGGGCGAGGTCCCGGCGGGGGCGCGGGCGTTCGAGGAGGTGCTGGGCGAGGTCGTCGCCGACGTGAAACTCCCCGACGTCGAGCTGTCCCCCGACGACCCGGCCACGATCTTCTACACCTCGGGCACCACCGGCAGCCCCAAGGGCGCCCTGGGCAGCCACCGCAACCTGGGCCAGTCCCCCATGACGGTCGCCTACGGTCTCATGCGCGCCACCGCCCTGGCCGGAAAGGACCTCGCGGCGGCGGCCGGGACCCGCAGGGTCACGCTCCTGACCGTCCCGCTCTTCCACGTCACCGGCTGCTTCTCGGCCCTGACCACCACGATGTTCAGCGGCGGCGGCCTGGTGCTGATGTACAAGTGGGACCCCGAGCAGGCCCTGCGCCTGATCGAGCGCGAGCGGGTCAGCGCGATGATCGGCGTGCCGACCAACGCCTGGCAGCTCATGTCCCACGCGGACTTCGGCAAGTACGACCTGTCCTCCCTGACCACGCTCGGCTACGGCGGCGCCCCCGCCCCGCCCAAGCTGCTGGAGCGCATCACCGAGAACCTGCCCAACCGCGCCCCCTCCAACGGCTACGGCATGACCGAGACCACGGCCCTGGCCATCGGCAACGGCGGCGCCGACTACCACGCCAGGCCCGACAGCATCGGCCTGCCCGCGGCCGTGGTGGACGTGCGCGTGGTGGACCCCGCGGGCACGGAACTGCCCCACGGCGAGGTCGGCGAGCTGTGCGTACGCGGCCCGAACGTCATCCTCGGCTACTGGAACAAGCCGGAGGCGACCGCGCAGACGTTCGTCGGTGGCTGGCTGCACACCGGGGACCTGGCCAAGATCGACGACGAGGGCTTCGTCTACATCGTGGACCGGGCCAAGGACATGGTCATCAGGGGCGGCGAGAACGTCTACTGCGCCGAGGTCGAGGCGGCCCTGTTCGAGCACCCGGCGGTGGACGACGCCGCGGTGATCGGCGTGCCGCACGACGAGCTGGGCGAGGAGGTCGGCGCGGTGATCCGGGTGGCCCCCGGCACGTCGGTCACCACCGAGGACCTGCGGGCCTTCCTGGCGGACCGGCTCGCCAAGTTCAAGATCCCGGCGCACGTCTGGTTCCGCGACGGCGAACTGCCCCGCAACCCCGGCGGCAAGATCCTCAAGACGCACCTGCGCCGGGAGATCCTGGGCAACTGACCTGCGGCCTCACCTTCGCGGCTCACCAGGGCCGGCGCTGTGACGGCTCGTCACCCAGGAGGAGATCGGCCACGCGCGGAATCCCGCCGTGGCCGGTGCTCCTCCCGGCCCTGACAGGCGCCGGCAAGGTGACGGCGCCTCGCCCCTATGTGACGGCCATCACAACCATGTGCGTTTCCCCTGGTGGACGGCCAGATCGCCGTTCCCTCTTACCTGGCGCGTAATCGCGGACCCTACCCCCGGCCTGACATCTTTCAGGTGTTCGCACCGAGGCCAACTCAAGGGGAGCCGACATGACCGCCCTGACCGTCACCACCGACCGGACGAAGTTCCTGCGCATCTCGCTGGCCGCCGACGCCGTCGTCACCGGCGGCAACGGGCTGGTCTACCTGGCCTTCGCCGGCCCCGTGGGCACCCTGCTGGGTCCCGGCACGGGCCTGCTGCGCGGCATCGGCGTCTTCCTGCTCGTGTACGGCGTCGCCGTCGGTTTCCTGGCGAGCCGCCGCCCGATCAGCCGGGCCGCCACCAAGGCCGTGATCGCCCTGAACATCATCTGGACCCTGGGCAGCGTCGCCGCCGTCGTCACCGGCGCGGCGGGCTTCACCACGATCGGCGCGATCTGGGCCATCGCCCAGGCCCTCGTGGTGGCCGTCTTCGCCGAACTCCAGATCACCGGCCTGCGCAAGACCCTCTGACACCCCTCGAACCCTGAGATCCCATAGGAGAGACCGAACCATGAGCAACCTCATCGACCGCTACGTCGCCTGCTGGAACCAGACCGACCCCGAGATCCGCGCCAAGGCCGTGGCCGAGCTGTGGACCGAGGACGCCACCTACACCGACCCGCTCGCGGAGGTGGCCGGCCACGCCGGGATCGCCGCGGTGATCGAGGGCGCGCAGGGCATGTTCCCCGGCCTGGTCTTCACCCCCGGCGAGGTGTACGACGCCCACCACGACATCGCCCGCTTCACCTGGCACCTGGGCCCGGAGGGCGGGGAGCCGGTCGCGATCGGGTTCGACGTGGCCGAACTGGCCCCGGACGGCAGGATCCGCAGGGTCCTCGGCTTCCTGGACAAGGTCCCGGCGGCCTGAGCCACCACGACGCGGCGGCGCCGGCGTGCGCGTGGCAGCCGAAAGCGGCCCCCGGAACACACTTCCGGGGGCCGCTTTCCCCTTGCGGAAATGATTTGCCCCCACCACGGCATTCAACGGACAATCTTCCTTTGTGCTCCCTCGCCTTCT
The DNA here is from genome assembly GCF_042656245.1 of Nonomuraea insulae. Lineage (NCBI taxonomy): Bacteria > Bacillati > Actinomycetota > Actinomycetes > Streptosporangiales > Streptosporangiaceae > Nonomuraea > Nonomuraea insulae. Next base: position 66,584 of record NZ_JBHSPA010000015.1, on the reverse strand, counting down.
TCGCCACCTCTCGCTGGACCTGAGCCCGCTGCGCGACTCGCGCGACTACCGGCTGCTGTTCGGGTCGGGGGTCATCACGATGTTCGGCACGTTGATCTCCATGGTCGCGGTGCCGTACCAGATGAAGGAGCTGACCGGCTCCTACGTGGCGGTCGGTCTGGTGAGCCTGGCGGAGTTCGTGCCGATGGTGGTGTGCGGCCTGTGGGGCGGGGCCATCGCCGACGCGCTCGACCGCCGCAAGATCATCGTACTGAGCGAGCTGGGCCTGCTGGTCACCTCCGCGGCCCTCATGATCAACGCGATGCTCCCCGACCCCCAGATCTGGGTCCTGTACGTGATGGGCGCCATCTCCACGGGCATCGGCTCCCTGCAACGCCCGAGCCTGGAAGCCGTGATCCAGCAGGTCGTCAGGCACGAGCAGCAGAGCGCGGCGGCGGTGCTGTCGAGCCTGCGCTGGAACTTCGGCGCCATCGTGGCCCCCGCCCTGGGCGGCCTGATGCTGACAGCGTGGGGCACGGCCTCCGCCTACGCCCTCGACACCCTGACCTTCGTCCTGTCCCTGGTCCTCCTCTGGCGCGTCAGGTCGATCCCGCCCGCCGAGGACGCCGCCCCCGCGTCGCTGAAGTCGCTGGTCGAGGGCGTGCGCTACGCGATCGGCCGCAAGGACCTGATGGGCACGTACCTGGTGGACATCGCCGCGATGCTCTTCGCGATGGCGACGGCGCTGTACCCGTTCCTGGCCGACGAGCTGCGGGCGCCGGAGGCGCTCGGACTGTTCTACTCGGCCGCCGCCGTGGGCGCCCTGATCGCCTCGGTCACCGGCCGCTGGACGGCGCGCGTCCACCGCCACGGCCTCGGCGTGATCGTCGCGGCCGTCTTCTGGGGCGTGGCGGTGGCGCTGACCGGCCTGGCCCCGAACGTCTTTCTGGTCTTCGTCTGCATCGCCCTCGCCGGCGCCGCCGACATGATCAGCGGCATCTTCCGCTTGACGATGTGGAACCAGACGATCCCGCCCGAGCTGCGGGGCCGCCTGGCCGGCATCGAACTGCTCTCCTACGCCAGCGGCCCCATGCTCGGCAACACCCGCGCCAGCCTGATGGCCAACTTCGGCGGCACCCGCTTCTCCCTCTCCGGAGGCGGCGTGTTGTGCGTGGCCGCCGTCATGGCGCTGGCCGCCCTCCTGCCCCGCTTCCGTCAGTACGACGCCAGAACGGACGAGCACGCCTTGGCGGAAAAGGCCCGCAGGCAGACAGAGGCGGAGGCCACGGCGTGATTCACCCCCGGTCCTCCGCCTCGGCGAACACCGTGAGCGACTACGCGTCGGAGTAGACCCTGCTCACGTAATCGCCCACCCACTCCCCGATCCCCTCGAACCCGCTCTCGGCGACAAGCCGCTCCCGCAGCGCCGATGTTCGCACCCGACGAACACCTCAGCCCGCCTCACGCCACCCGCCGTACCGCTCGACCAGCTCATCCACCTGCGGATACGCCCCCTCGTCCAGCCCTTCGACGACGACGAGCCACTGGGCGTCCTCGGCGTCGTCCTCCCCGGCCAGCGTCTCCCGCACGACCCGCGGCGCCCCCAGCGCGGGAAACCACTCCCCCAGCGTCTCGGCGACCTCCTCGGCGTCATCCCTCTCGCCGAACACGAGCAGTTGCCTCATGGACCGTCCTTCTCAACTCCGCGTCCGTGTCTTGACGTTTACCAGGCGTGAGCACAATAGATTGGTAGCGTTACACCATGACTGCCGAAGCGGTGATCGAAGAGATGACGCCTCCCTCGCTTCCCGACTGGGTCTTCCCGCCACCTCAGGGCTTCGTCGCCGAGGATCTCGATCACCTTCCGGATTTGCCTGCGCACACAGAGTTGATTGATGGAAGCTTGGTCTTCGTGAGCCCCCAGCGACGCTTCCATCAACAGGTCATTCACCGGTTGCACATGGCACTCGAGGAATTGGTGCCGGCAGATCATGAAGTGCTCTCGAACATGACCGTCAAACTAGGTCCGCGGCAGCGCCCAGAACCTGACCTCATCGTCGTGGGTCCCCATGCGCCCACAGGTCCCGATGTCACCTGTTTCGAAGCCGAAGACGTCGTCCTCGCCGTCGAAGTGGTCTCACGTGAGTCCGAACTGCGGGACAGAGAGCGCAAGCCCGTCCTCTATGCCCAGGCAGGGATCCCTCATTTCTGGCGTATCGAAGAGCTCAGCGGCGGCCAAGCCGTGATCTTCGTCTTCGAACTCGATCCGGCCACGAAGGCTTACGCGAGCGCCGGCGTCCATCAGGACCAGATGAAGCTCTCGGTCCCGTTCGACATTCACCTCGACCTCACCACGCTTTACACCACACGCAGGCGCTGAAGGGCCGGCACGGCGCCCGCCGCACCGGCCCCCGGCAACCGCTCACCCGCGGAGCTGAGCACCCACCCGGTCAGCGGCCATCGCCACAGCCGCGTCCCGCGCCGCCGTGGTCTCCTCGACCGTCAGGGTCCGATCCGCAGCCCGGAAGCGCATCGAGTAAGCGAGTGACTTGTTCCCCTCGCCCACCTGCTCCCCGGCGTACACATCGAACAACCGGATCGACTCCAGCAGCTCCCCGGCCCCATCGCGCAACGCGACCTCCACATCGGCCACCGGCGTGAAGTCGGGCACGATGAGCGCGACGTCCTGCGTGGCCACCGGATAGGCCGACACCATCGGCGTCTCGACCGGACCGGGCATGACCGCCTCCAGCCGCGACAACTCCAGCTCCATCGCCACCGTCCGCGCCGGCAGCCCGTAGGCCTCGATCACCCGCGGATGCAGCTCCCCGGCATGCCCGACCAGCGTGTCACCCACGTAGAGAGCGGCGCACCGGCCGGGGTGCCAGGGCTCGTGCTGGTCGGCGCTGATGGACAGCTCCACCCGCGCCTCGCCCGCCACCAGCCGGGCGGCCTGCACGGCGTCGGCCCACGAGGCGGCGCGCGCGCCACCCCACCAGCCGGACCGCTCGAACTCCCCGGCCAGCACCACCGCGACCCGCATCGGCTGGTCGGGCAGCGCCGCCTCGATGGAGGCCAGTTCCTCGGCCGTCGGCCGCCGCTCGACGCCGAGCACCGGCGCCGCCTTGGGGGCACCCTCGCGTGGCCGGTAGACCGGCCCCGTCTCGAACAGCGCCACGTCCGCGAAGCCGCGCCCGACGTTGCGCACGAGGGTCTTGAGCAGCCCCGGCAGCAGCGTCGTACGCATCAGCGGCTCGTCTTCCGACAGCGGGTTGGCCAGCCGAGCGGCACGGCGGCGCGCGTCCTCGGGCGGCAGCAGCAGCCGGTCGAAGTCGTCGGCGCTGATGAACGGGTAGCTGAGCACCTCGACGTGACCGCCCTCGGCCAGCGCCCGGCCGACCCGCCTGCGCAGCCGCTGCCCCTCGGTGAGCCCGGCGCCGGCCGGGGCGGAGGGCAGCACCGACGGCAGGCTCTCGTAGCCCTCCAGCCGGATGACCTCCTCGGCCAGGTCGTTGGGGTCGGTGAGGTCGGGCCGCCACGACGGCGGCGTCACCGTGATCATGTCGCCGGTCATCGCCAGCTTGGCCGCCAGCGCGCCGCCCGTCACGACCCCGGTCGGGGCCACGCCGCCCTTGCGCACGGCCGGGTCGGCGCCGTCGGTCACGACGCAGCCGACCTGCTCCAGCCGCGCGACCACGGTGTCCTTCGAGTAGGGCACGCCGGCCACCCGGCCCGGGTAACCCGACGGGATCGCGATGCGCGCGGGCGACACCTCGGCCTCGGCGTGCGTGACCCCGGGCTGAACGCTCGCGCCGCCCAGCTCGGCCAGCATCCGCACGGCCCGCCACGAGGCGACGAGCGGCAGCTCCCGGTCCACGCCGCGCTCGAACCGCTTGGACGCCTCCGACACCAGCCCGTGCCTGCGCGACTCGCGTGACATGCCGGTCGCGGAGAAGTGGGCGGCCTCGATGACGATGTCGGTGGAGGCGTCGGAGATCTCGGTCTCCAGGCCGCCCATCGTGCCGGCCATCGAGATCGGCCCCGACTGGTCGGTGATGAGGATGTCGTCGGGGTCGAGGTCGCGGACGACGTGGTCGAGGGTTTCGAGCCGCTCGCCGGGCTCGGCCCTGCGCACGACGATCTCGCCGGTCAGCTTGGCCCGGTCGAACGCGTGCAGCGGCTGCCCCAGCTCCAGCATCAGGTAGTTGGTGACGTCCACGGCCAGGGACACGGGCCGCATGCCGGCGCGCGCGAGGCGTACCCGCATCCAGAGCGGCGTCTCGGCGGACGGGTCGAAGCCGTGCGCCTCGCGCAGCACGAACCGGTCGCACGCCGTCGGGTCGGCGATGGAGGCCGGCCACGACGGACCGCTCACGGCGGGCAGCTCGACGTCGGCGGGGTCGCGGAAGGCCACCCCGAACGCCGTGGCCGCCTCGCGCGCCACACCCCTGATCGACAGCGCGTAGCCGATGTCCGGCGTGATCTCCAGCTCGATCACGTCGTCACGCAGCCCGAGCAGCTCGACCACGTCGGTGCCGATGGGCGTGCCCGGGGGCAGCACCATGATGCCGTTGTGGTCGTCGCCCAGCCCGAGCTCACGCTCGGAGCAGATCATGCCTTCCGACATGCGCCCGTACGTCTTGCGCGCCCCCACCTCGAACCCGCCGGGCAGCACGCCGCCGGGCAGGACGACGGGCACCCGGTCGCCGACGGCGAAGTTCGTGGCGCCGCAGACGATCTCGCGCGACGTCGCCTCCCCCACCTCGACCCTGCAGTGCCTGATCGGCTTCTTGAAGCCGGTCAGCTCCTCGATCTCGAGGACCTCGCCGACGACGACGTTCTTGACGTCGTGGCCGTGCGAGGCGATCGACTCGAGCTTGAGCCCGGCCGCGGTCAGCTTGTCGGCCACCTCGTGGGCGGTGACCGCCGGGAGATCGACATACTCCCGCAGCCAGGAGAGCGGGACCCTCATCAGATCTCCATTCCGAACGGGAGCGTGAAGCGCACGTCACCCTCGACCATGTCACGCATGTCCTCGGCGTTGTGGCGGAACATCAGCGTGCGCTCGATGCCCATGCCGAACGCGAACCCGGAGTAGCGCGAGGGGTCCACGCCGCACGCGATGAGCACGCGCGGGTTGACCATGCCGCAGCCGCCCCACTCGATCCAGCCCTCCGACTTGCAGGTGCGGCAGGGCGGGTTGCCGGGGACCGCGGAGGCGCCGCGGCAGACGAAGCACTTGAGGTCCATCTCGGCGGACGGCTCGGTGAACGGGAAGTAGTTGGGCCGGAACCGCGTCGTGATCCCCTTGCCGAACATCACCTCCGCGAACCGGTCGAGCGTGCCCTTGAGGTGGGCCATCGTCAGGCCCTCATCCACGGCCAGGCCCTCGGTCTGGTGGAAGACCGGGGTGTGGGTGGCGTCGAGCTCGTCGGTGCGGAACGTCTTGCCCGGCGAGATCACGTAGACCGGCAGCTCGCGCTGGAGCAGCGCGCGGATCTGCACCGGCGAGGTCTGCGTGCGCAGGACCATGCCGGACTCGGTGGAGTCGACGAAGAACGTGTCGTGCTCGGAGCGGGCCGGGTGGTCCTTGGCGATGTTGAGGGCGTCGAAGTTGAACCACTCGCCTTCGAGCTCGGGTCCCTCGGCCACTTCGTAGCCCATCGCGACGAACGCGTCGGCGATGCGCTCCTGCAGCGTGGTCAGCGGGTGGCGGGCGCCGCGCGGCCGCCGGTCCCAGGGCAGGGTGACGTCGACGGTCTCCTCGACGAGCACCCGGGCGTCGCGTTCGGCCTCCAGCTCGGACTGGCGGGCGGCCAGCGCCTCGTTGATCGTCTTGCGGGCGCCGCCGACGCGTTTGCCTGCCTCGGCGCGGGCGGCCGGCGGCAGGGCGCCGATCTCGCGGTTGGCCAGGGCGATGGGCGAGCGGTCACCCGCGTGCGCCAGCCTGGCCTGCTTGAGTGCGTCGAGATCGCCGGCCGTCTTGATCGCCGCGATGGCGTCGGCCTCCATGCGGGACACCTCGTCGGCATGCAACGGTGTCACCTCGACGGGGTCGTAGTCAGACAAGAGTGAGCTCCGTATCCAGGGCTTGAGCGGAATGAGTCTAGTGGGACCCGCCCACCGGGCCCGAATTCCGCGTCAGACGGCGGCGAAGTCGGGCGTGCCGGCGGGCATGGTAAATCGGAACTCAGCCCCGCCTTCGGGCGCCCGCTGCACGATGATCGTGCCACCGTGCGCCTCGACCAGGCCCTTCACGATGAACAGGCCGAGGCCGGTGCCGCCGCGGCGGCGGCTGTTCCCGCCCCGCCAGAACTGCCTGAAGACGCGCGGAGCCAGCTCGGGCTCGATGCCCTCGCCCTCGTCGCGCACCGACACGGCAACTCCCCATCCGACGGACTCGATCTCAATGGTCACGGTGCCGCGCCCGTGGCGCACCGCGTTTTCCACCAGATTACCCAGGATCTGGTCGATCTTGTCCTGGTCGAGCCACATCTCCGGCAGGTCGTCGCCCACGATCAGGCGGTAACGATCCTCTGCCTCGCCGGCCGCCACCCGGCCCGCGATGAGCCGGCGCGCCCTGACGGACAGGTCGACGACCTGGCGGCGCACCTCCAGCCGCCCGGACTCGATGCGCGAGACGTCGAGCAGCTCGGTGATGAGCCTGGTCACGCGGTCGGCGTCGTTGTTGACGGTCTCCAGCATGACGCGCTTCTGCTCGTCGGTGAAGCGCGTCCATTTGGCCAGCAGCGTCGCGGTGAACCCCTTGACGCTGGTCAGCGGCGAGCGCAGCTCGTGGGCCACGGTGGAGACCAGGTCGGCGCGGCTGCGCTCCAGCCGGGCGCGGGCGCCGCCGTCACGCAGGGTGATCGCGACGCGCTCGACCTCGCCGCCGCGCTCCGGCTCGCGTACGAGCCTGGCCGCGACGTAGAGCTCCTGCCCGCCCGGCAGGTGCAGCGGCCGCTCGGGAACCCTGCTCCGGTTGCGCAGCCCGCCCTCGGGATCGAGCGCCTTCCACCAGTCGCGCCCGTCATGATCGCGGAAGGGGTAGACGTCGGTCATGTGCCGGCCGACCGAGCGCTCCATCGGGATGCCGGTAAGCCGCGCGGCGGCCCGGTTGACGGCCACCACACACCCATATCGGTCGGTCACGATAAGACCGTCAGGGAGATCGTCGATGGCTATCGTGCACGCGGCGGCCACCACTCGCCCGTCGGTGTCTGCGCCGTGCACGACCTTGCCTCCTCCGCCTACAACGCCGACAATAGCGGGTTTCCAACCGCCTAGGACACTCGCTGCGCCCTAGCCGAGGAGTAAAGGCATACCGCCGCCGCGGAGGCCAGGTTCAGACTTTCAGCCTGTCCGTAGATGGGCACTCTGACCACATCGTCCGCCTCGGCGAGTATCTCCTCAGGCAGTCCCCAGGCCTCGTTGCCGAAGATCCACGCGGTCGGTCCCGAGAGATCCACGTCGTCGAGCGTGTGCTTGCCCGCGCCGTCAGCCGCCAGCACGCGCAGGCCCCGCTCCCTTAGTTGACGCACGGCGGCGCCCACCGGTGCACCGATGGTGACGGGCAGATGAAACAGGCTGCCCGCGCTCGCGCGTACACACTTGCCGTTGTACGGGTCCACGGACGCGTCGGTGAGCACCACCGCGTCGGCCCCTGCGGCGTCGGCCGCCCGCATGACGGTCCCGGCGTTGCCCGGGTCGCGCACCTGCGCCAGCAGCGCTACCAGCCGCGGCTGCCCGGTCAGGGCCTCCTCCAGCGGTACGTGCACCAGCCGGCAGACGGCCACCAGCCCCTGCGGCGTCACTGTCTGCGACAGCTCCGACATGACCTCGCCGCTGGCGCGGTGCAGGGGCACGCCCTTGAGCGTGGCCTCGGTGATGAGCTCGGGGTGGCGCAGCTCGGCCTCGGCGGTGCTGAACAGCTCCAGCGTCACGCCGTCGAGCTTGAGCGCCTCGCGTACGGCCTGTGGCCCTTCCGCCAGGAACTTCCTGTCCTGCTCACGGAAGGCCCGCTTGGTGAGCCGTCTGGCGGCCTTCACCCGCGGCGACCGTACGTTGGTCAGCTCGGACCCGCCCATCCCCTACCCCCGATCAGGCGAACAGCAAAGGGCCCACCGTCATCGGTGGGCCCTGCGAGGCAAATGCTTCAGCTCGCGGCCGGAGCGTTCACGTTCGCCGGAAGCGCCTTCTTGGCGGCCTCGACGAGCGTGGCGAAGGTCTGACTGTCGTTCACCGCGAGGTCGGCGAGGATCTTGCGGTCGACCTCGATGTTGGCCAGACGCAGACCCTGGATCAGGCGGTTGTAGGTCATGCCGTTCTGCCTGGCGGCGGCATTGATGCGCTGAATCCACAGACGACGGAAGTTGCCCTTGCGGTCCTTACGGTCCCGGTAGGCGTACGTCATCGAGTGGAGCATCTGCTCCTTGGCCTTGCGGTACAGACGCGACCGCTGGCCACGGTAACCGCTCGCCCTGTCGAGGACGACCTTGCGCTTCTTCTTGGCGTTGAGCGCCCGCTTCACGCGTGCCATGATTCTTCTCCCCGGGGGTTCGCGCTACTTCGCGAGCAGTTTCTTGATCTTCTTGGAGTCGGCGTCGGAAAGGACGACCTCGTTCTTGAGACGGCGCGTCAGCGTGGACGACTTCCACTCGTTGTAGTGCGCGCGGTTCGCACGGCGACGCTTGATCTTGCCGGTGCCGGTGATCCGGAACCGCTTTTTCGCACCGCTGTGCGTCTTCATCTTCGGCATGTCGCCGTCTCTCCTCGTTTCGGTCGTGCCGGTGGCCGGGCCGGTGCTGGCCGACCCGGTCGCGGCGTCTGCGTCTGGCGGTGGCTGCTGGGGTGTTTGTAAGGCTAACCCCAACTGCGGGTCACTCTTCCGGTAGGGAAGGCTCCTCGCCGCCACGCTGTGCCTTGGCTGCGGCCTTTTCGGCCTTTGCCTCGGCTTTCTTCTTGTGCGGACCGATCACCATGATCATGTTACGGCCGTCCTGCTTGGCGTGGGACTCCACGAAGCCGAGCTCCTGGACGTCGTCCGCCAGCCGCTGCAGCAGCCGGAAGCCGAGCTCCGGCCGGGACTGCTCACGTCCGCGGAACATGATCGTGACTTTGACCTTGTCCCCCGCCTTGAGGAACCGCACCACGTGACCCTTCTTGGTCTCGTAGTCGTGCGGGTCGATCTTCGGCCGGAGCTTGATCTCCTTGATGATCGTGTGCGCCTGATTCTTGCGCGCTTCGCGCGCCTTCATCGCGGACTCGTACTTGAACTTGCCGTAGTCCATGAGCTTGCACACGGGCGGTCGAGCCGTGGCCGCGACCTCGACCAGGTCGAGGTCGGCCTCCTGGGCGAGCTTCAGCGCGTCATGTATGGAGACGATGCCGACCTGCTCGCCGTTCGGGCCCACGAGGCGAACCTCGGGAACTCGGATACGCTCGTTGATGCGGGGCTCAGTGCTGATGGGGCCTCCTAGGTTTGCGATCCCTACGTGCTCGTCGTGCCAAGGGCCTCTCGCAGACGCGAAAAACCCCGCACGTCGCGCATGCGGGGCCACTGAGCTGCGTGGCTTCGTGGCCTCGAGCTCCCCGGAGTAGTCCGGCGTGATCCTGGACCCGGCCGCCTTTCGGCGACTCAGGTGGGAGGGAGACCTCCGCTTGCGCGTCCAGCAAGGCATGCCGGACCGATCAGAGAGCTACATTACCACAACCACGGATCCTGCTCGAATCTTCCCCACCGGCCACGCAGCTTGTACTAGAATTCTGTCCAGACTAGTCAGAAATGGGGTTCCATGACTGCAATTCAGGCAGAAGACAGCAAATGGCAGCTACAGGATGCCAAACAGCACTTCAGCGAGGTCGTCAGAAAGGCTCACGACGAGGGGCCACAGGTGATCACCCGCCATGGGAAGGACGTGGCGGTTCTCATCGACATGGAGGAATACCGCCAGTTCACGGGCAAGCAACCGGACTTCAAGGAGTTCCTGCTCAGCGCGCCTGACTGGTCCGACGACCTAGATCTCGAGCGCGACAAGAGCCTCCCTCGAGAAGTGGACCTCGGCTGGTGAGCGTCGGCTACATCCTCGACACCAACGTCATCTCCGAGGTGCGCAAGCCACGCGGCAACGCTCAGGTGAAGGAGTGGGTGAGCGCCGCCCCCGGGCCGACGCTCTACCTCAGCGTCATGTCCGTCGGCGAGATCCGCAGCGGGGTCGAGCAGCGCAGAAAGACCGATTCCCAGCAGGCCCTGGTGCTCGAAAGGTGGCTTGCCCGCCTCCTTCAGTCCTTCCAGGACCGGGTGATCCCGATCACTGAGGAAATCGCCCAAGAATGGGGACGCATGCGATGCCTGCGTCCACTCCCCACCTCGGACGCCTTGATCGCCGCCACGGCCAAGGTTCATGGTTGGAGCGTGGTCACCCGCAATGTAAAGGACTTCGCGGACACCGGCGTGACCGTGATCAACCCGTTCGATTGGCCGACCGGCTGAGGATCTCGGCCTCTCCGGCCGCGCGCATGGCCTCGACCGGCACCCCCTCAACGCCGGTCATCAGCCGCACCTGCCGCACCGCCTGGTGCAGCAGCATCTCGAACCCCCCGATCACGGTGCCGCCCGCGGCCAGGACCGCCGCCGCCGCGTGAGTCGGCCAGGGCGCGTAGACCACGTCGAAGAGCGCGGGCACCCGCGCCAGCCGGTCCGCGAAAACGTCGGCGGCCCCGCTCGGCAGCGTGGAGACCACCAGGTCCACCCGCGTGAGCGCGTCGAGTTTGTCGAACGTCTCCACCGCCAGCGCCACGCCCAGCCGCTCGGCCACCTCCGCCGTCTCCCCCGCCCGCGCCGGATCGCGCACGAGCAGCGTGGCGGAGAACAGGCCCAGGTTGCGCAGCGCCGCCAGCGTGGAGGCCGCCGTGGCCCCGCCGCCCAGCACGATCGCCGAGCGCGGCGCGGGCACCCCGGCCTCGGCCAGCGCCTGCTCGATGCCGTAGACGTCGGTGTTGTCGCCGTGGCGACGCCCGTCGCGGAACACCACGGTGTTGGCCCCGCCGACCTCGACGGCCAGCTCGGAGACCGTGTCGAGCAGCGGCAGCACGGCCCGTTTGAGCGGCATCGTGAGCGACAGCCCCGCCCAGGCGTCCTCACCGGCGCCGGCCTGCCCGCGTACGGGCGCCAGTCCGGCCAGGAGACCAGGCAGCCGCGCCTCGTCGCACTCGAACGCCTCGTAGCTCCACCTGTCGAGCCCCATCGCCTGATAGGCGGCCCTGTGCAGGTAGGGCGAGAGCGAATGGCCGATGGGCGACCCCATCACCGCAGCCCGCATCCCCCACTCCTTTCGAACGGGACGACCCTATCGCCCGTGGCCCGCCCGGACGTCCGGGACGGGCCGGGGCGGGCCGGGCGGGCCGTGGCGGGTCAGCCTCCGTTCGCCCGGAGCTTGGCCTCCAGCTGCTGGAACTCGGCGTCCGTGGTGGCGAACTCGGTGATGTTGCTCTTGGGGTTGGTGGCGACGAAGTAGAGCCAGCTGCCCTTGGCCGGGTTCAGCGCCGCCTCAATGGCGTGGTCACCGGGGTTGGTGATCGCGCCGGGCGGGAGCCCGTTGACGTAGTACGTGTTGTACGGGTGCTTGGTCTTCGTCTCGGCGAAGGTCGCCTTGGTGCGGAACTTGTTCAGCGCGTACATCGTCGTGCTGTCCATCTGCAGCTTCATCGGCGGCTTGCGGTCGAGCCGGTTGTAGATGACACGGGCGATCTTCGCCATGTCCTCCCGCCGGCCGGCCTCGGCCTGCACGATGCTGGCGATGACGACGATCTCGTGCGGCGTGTGGCCCAGGGACTTGGCGCCGCCTTCGAGGTCCATCTGGTCGGCCGTCTGGTTGAACCTCTTGACCATCGTCCCCAGCATCTCCTTGGGCGTGGTCTTGGGCTGGAACTCGTACGTGGCCGGGAAGGCGTACCCCTCGAGCTTGCCCTTCGCGTACGACGGCAGGTCGAGGTCCTCGGTGTCCTTGGCCGCGGCCGTGAACTCCTTGACCGGCTTGCCGGTCTCCTCGGCGAGCTTGGAGAGCGCGACGGACAGCCGCAGGCCCTCCTCAAGGGTCACCCTGGCGAGCAGCATGTTCTCCGGGACGAGCAGCGCGACCGCGCTGGCGGCCGACATCTTCTTGCGCATCTTGTACTCGCCGGGCTGCAGCGAGGCGCTCTTGTTCGCGTTCCCGACCGCGTTGGTGAACGCTCTGGCGCTGGCGACGACCCCCTGCCGCTCCAGCTCCTGGGCCACCTCCGACGCGCTCTGGCCCTGCTTGATCTCGATGACGACCTCGCCGGTGCCCTGACCGCTGTAGTCGTCGGGCACGAGCGCGTCGCTGAGCCAGAGGTAACCGTAATAACCGCCGCCGCCGATGATGCCCGCCAGGACGACGAACGCGAGCAGCGGCGCCACGAATCCACCCCGGTTGCGGCGGCGGCGCCGCCTGCGTCCACTGCGTTTGCCGGACGCCCGGGTGCGGCGCCGCGATGACCCTTCGTCATCCTCGGCGCCGAGCAGGGTGTTCAGATCGAGCTCGTTCATAGGTGCGCTGGCCAATCTCCCGGTACCGCCCGCCGGACGTCAAGCGGAACTGCCCAACCGGCTGGAGTAACCGAGCGAAACTGGGGGATCCGCCGGTCATGGTCGTACGACCGGCGGAGATCACTCTGGGTAGCCATGCTAGGGGACGGAAAGAGGACGCGTGCCCCGTTTTGGGGCTTTTGCGTGGGGACAGAGGGGGTCCCGTCGAACATCAGCTCGTCCCGAGGTTCTTGTTCAACTCTTCCCGGTATCTCACGAACTCGCTCTCTTTGTTAGTGAATTTGGTGATTCTATGCGCCGGATCCGTCGTTACAAACCAGTGCCAATCGCCTTCTGCTGGGTTGAGCGCCGCCATCAGCGCCTTCTCTCCAGGATTGGCGATGGGGCCTGGCGGCAGTCCTTTGTGGCGATAGGTGTTGTAAGGAGAGTTCACCTTCGTGTCACTCTCCGTGATCTTTAGTGTCCTACGGTTCTGCGCGTACAACACGGTGCTGTCGATCTCCAGCGGAGTGCCTTTCGCCAGACGGTTGTAGATCACTCTGGAGATCTTCGGGTAGTCCTCGTCGGTCCCGCCCTCGGCCTGGATCATGCTGGCCACCGTGACCACCTGCAGCGGGGACAGTTTCACCCGCGCCGCCTGCTCCTCCAGGCCCACCTGCCGGGCCGCGGCGCCGAACCGCTCGGCCATGGCCGCCAGCACGTCCACGGCCGTGTCGCCCGGCTCGATCTCGTACGTGGCGGGGAACAGGAAACCCTCCAGCTCCCGGGCGTACTCGGGCAGCCCGACGAGCGCCTTGTCCACCGTCCGCAGGGCGTCGAGCGGCAGCCCGGCCAGCTTGGACACCCGGGCGAGCACCTCGGGCACCCGCAGCCCCTCGGGCACGGTCACCCGCCGCACGACCCTGGAAGCCGGCCTGAGCAGCAGGTCGAGCGCCGCTCCCGCCGCCATGCCCTTGCGCAGCCGGTAGTGCCCAGGCCGCAGCCGGTCGCTCACCGCGCGGTCCTCCGTCACGTTCACGAACGACTGCGCGCTCGCCACCACCCCGGCCTCGGCCAGCGCCGAGCCGATCGCCTGCGCGCTGGAGCCGGGCACGATCCGCACGGTCACCGCGCCGCTGCCCGGCCCTTCGAAGTCGTCAGGGCTCAGGTACGGCTTGAGCACCGCGATCGCCCCGACCCCGACCGCCAGCACGCCGGCCAGCAGGCCCGCGGACAGCAGCCCCACCTTGCGCATGGCCCGCCGCTTCGGCGCGGGCAGCGGGATGACCTCCGCTTCTGGGGCCGCCTCCTTGGCCGCCGGCTCCGCCCGATCCGGGGGCTCCGGCTCCTCCTCCGCGTTCTCTCCCGAGCGGAACGGGATCACCTCGCCGCCGTCGCCCTCGTCCTCAGGCGTGCCGCTGTTCACAGGATCACCCCATCGGAGACGCACGCGCGCGGTTCCCGGCACCACGCCGGACGGCCACCCGCCGCGTACCGCGGCAGACCGAGACCGATCCTGCGCCACCCCCTCGCGGGACGAGCCCCCGTCGCTCGCCCGCTCATGAGGCAGGTCCGTCGGCCGCCGGTGGCGGTTCGACGGGCCTGCCTGGTGGTCTCTCGGTAGCGCGCTCGGAGTCGAGGGCGTCCTGCAGCAGCACCACGGCCGCCGCCTGGTCGACGACGCCGCGCTGCTTCTTGGCCTTCACGCCGCTGGCGCGCAGCCCCTGCTGCGCCGCGACCGTGGTGAGCCGTTCGTCGAACAACCGCACGGGCGTGGGCGCCAGCCGGGCGGCGAGCTTGACGGCGAACTCGCGCGCCAGCCCCGCCGCCTGTCCCTCGCGCCCCGACAGCGAGGTGGGCAACCCCACCACGACTTCGATCGCCTCGTGCTCCGCGACGATCTCGGCGATGCGGTTGAGGTCGCCCTTGCCCCGCCTGACAGTCTCGACCGGCGTGGCCAGCAGCCCTGAAGGGTCACTGCGAGCCACGCCGACACGTACGGACCCGACGTCCACGCCGATCCGCGAACCGAACCTCATGTCAGCCGAGCTGCCCAGAAATTGCCTCTTCGACCAGGCGCAGCGCGTCGCCGATCGCCTCCGGCCGTGTGCCGCCGCCCTGCGCGACATCGTCCTTGCCGCCACCGCCACCCCCAAGAGCCTTGGCGGCGACGCCGACCAGCTGCCCGGCCTTGAGCCCCCGCTCGCGCCCCGCCTCGTTGACCGCGGCAACCACCACCGGCCGGTCGGAGGGGGCTCCGGCGATCACCACGACCGCCGGCCGGTCGGCCGGGAACCTGCCACGCACATCAAGCGCGAGCTTACGCAGGTCATCGGCACCGGTTCCATCAGGCGCGCGGTGTGTCACGACGGAGACTCCTGCCAGGTCACGCGCCTGGGAGGCCAGATCGCCCGCCACCTGGAGCACCTGGGCCGAGCGGAGCTTGTCCAGCTCCTTCTCCGCCGTGCGCAACCGGGTGACGATGCCGTCGATGCGCTCGGGCAACTCCTCGCGGCGCGCCTTGAGCTGCTCGGTGAGCTGCGCGACCAGCACGCTCTCGCGCGCCAGGAAGCGGAAGGCGTCGATGCCGACGAGCGCCTCGACGCGGCGCACGCCCGCGCCGACCGACTGCTCGCCCAGCACCTTGACCAGGCCGAGCTGGCCGGAGCTGTGGACGTGGGTGCCGCCGCACAACTCGCGCGAGTAGTCGCCGATCTCGACCACGCGGACCTCGTCGCCGTATTTCTCGCCGAACATCGCCAGCGCGCCCATGGCCCTGGCCTCGGTCTGCGTGGTGTAGAAGGCGTTGACCTTGAGGTCGTTGATGAGCACCGCGTTGACCTCGTCCTCGACGTCGCGCAGCACGCTCGGCGGCACCGCGCCCGCCGCGGTGAAGTCGAAGCGGAAGCGGCCGGGCGAGTTCTCCGAGCCCGCCTGCGCCGCCGTCTCGCCGAGCGCGTTCTTGAAGCCGCGGTGGACGAGGTGGGTGGCGCTGTGGCTGCGCGAGATCGCGCGGCGGCGCTCGATGTCGACCTCCGCCTGCGCCTCGTCGCCGACCTTGAGCTCGCCGCTGCGGATCTTGCCGCGGTGCACGACGAGCCCCGCGAGCGGGGTCTGCACGTCGGTGATCTCGACCACGGCGCCGCTGGTGCGGATCACGCCCTGGTCGGCGAGCTGACCGCCGCCCTCGGCGTAGAACGGGGTGCGCTGGAGCACGACCTCGACCGACGTGCCCGTGCCCGCCGAGGGGACGGACAGGCCGTCGACCAGGATGCCGGCGACGCTCGTGTCGGCCTCGGTCTGGTCGTAGCCGAGGAACTCGACCTTGCCGCCCGCCTCCAGAAGCTGCCCGAAGACGGAGATGTCGGCGTTGCCGGTCTTCTTCGCCGCCGCGTCGGCCTTGGCCGCCGACCGCTGCTCCTTCATGAGGCGGCGGAAACCCTCCTCATCGACCTTGAGACCGTGCTCGGCCGCCATCTCCAGCGTCAGGTCGATCGGGAAGCCGTAGGTGTCGTGGAGCTTGAACGCCTGGTCGCCGGGGATCGTGCTGCCCGACTTGCGCTTGGTCTCCTCCACCGCCACGTCGAAGATCGCGGTGCCTGTGCGCAGCGTGCCGAGGAAGGACGCCTCCTCGGCGTCGATGATCCCGTGGATCTGCGGGGCGTCCGCGTTGAGCTCGGTGTACTGCTCGCCCATGACGTTGATCGCGACGTCGGTGAGCTCGTGCATGTAGCGCTCGTCGCCGGAGCCGAGCAGGCGCAGGTTGCGGATCGAGCGGCGCAGGATGCGGCGCAGCACGTAGCCGCGGCCCTCGTTGCCGGGCATGACGCCGTCGGCGACCAGCATGGTGCCGGTGCGCACGTGGTCGGCGATCACCCGCAGGCTGACGTCGGCCCGGTGGTCGCGCCCGTAGCGGGTCTTGGTGAGCTCCGCCGCCTTGTCGAGGATCTTGTACGTGGTGTCGATCTCGTAGAGGTTGTCGACGCCCTGCAGGATCGTCGCCATGCGCTCGAGGCCCATGCCGGTGTCGATGTTCTTCGCGGGCAACTCGCCGGCCACGTCGAAGTCGACCTTGGTGCGGACCTGACTGAGCTGGTACTGCATGAAGACCAGGTTCCACACCTCGAGGTAGCGGTCCTCGTCGGCGACGGGCCCGCCCTCCTTGCCGTATTCGGCGCCGCGGTCGTAGTAGATCTCCGAGCAGGGGCCGCCGGGACCGGCCACGCCCATGTGCCAGTAGTTGTCCTCCAGGCCGCGCCGCTGGATCCGCGAGTCGGGCACGCCGACCTTGTTGCGCCAGATGTCGTAGGCCTCGTCGTCGTCGAGGTAGACCGTGGCCCAGAGCCGGTCCTCGGGGAAGCCGAAGCCGCCGTCGGACTCGGGCCTGGTCAGCAGCTCCCACGCGAACGGGATCACCTCGGCCTTGAAGTAGTCGCCGAAGGAGAAGTTGCCGAGCATCTGGAAGAACGTGGCGTGCCGCGTGGTCTTGCCGACCTCTTCGATGTCGGGGGTGCGCACACATTTCTGCGCGGTGGCCAGCCGTGACGCCGGAGGCTTGCGCTGCCCCAGGAAGTACGGCTTGAACGGCACCATACCGGCAGGAACCAGGAGTAGCGTGGGGTCCTCAGCGATCAGGCTGGCCGAGGGCACTATCTTGTGCCCACGCTCCTCGAAGAAGCGCAGGAAGCGGCGGGCGATCTCTGCCGACTCCATGGTGGCCATCCTTTACTTGAGTCAGTTGTTGTCTTCAACGTTGTCGAGCCCGAAGCGCGCTCGCAACTCGGTTTCGCGCTCCGCGGCCTCGCCGAAGGCGTCGGAGGTAAAGTCTCTCACCCGTCGCAGCATGCCCGCGGCGCCGTCGGCGGTCCTGCGGGCGACATGGTCGGGGCGCAGCGCCTGCAGCCTGCGCATCACCCAGAAGGCGAGGAACGCGCCGAGCGACAGGTAGAACAGCCTTCTGATCATCGCGGACGCCCCTGCTTGGCGCTGGGGCGGCGCCGGCCGGGCCGGCGGGCCTCGATGGCGCGGCGCACGCCGTAGCCGAGCGAGGACACCTTGATCAGCGGCCCGGTGAAGATGGTCTGCGTGACGGCGCTGAGCTTGGCCGCGTGGCCGCTGACCTGCTTGACGTCCTTGGCGATGGCCTCGACGGCGAGGAGTTGCCTGTTGGTCTCGTTGACCGTGACGCTCACGTCGTCGAGGAGCGGCGCGAGGCGGTTGTTCAGGTCGGAGACCGCCTTGGTGGTCTCGTTGAGCAGCCGGGCGAGCTTGACGAGAACCATGGCCATGACACAGACCAGGACTATCCAGCCCGTGGCTGCGATCAGCCCGGCGACCTCTCCAGCGGTAAGCATCCGCTCATCTCCCTCGTACGCTGGCCCGGAACGGCAAGACCCTATCGCGTTCGAGTGACAACGTTAGTGCGGAAAGCTCCCTTGATCAGGCAGCCACGTCGGCCCCTGGCACTTCCGTGACCGCGCGCATGAGCCCGCGCGCCGCTCTGATCTCGGGCGCCACCAGCCGTTCCGGCATCGCCATGGCCGCCGCGCGCAGCGCCTTGAGCGCGATGCCCGCGGCGTATTCGGCGGCCTTGTTGCCGTGGCAGCCGTACAACTTTCTGGCCCAGCCGGGCAGGGTCGCGTACGCCAGCGCGCCCGCGGCGGGCAGCGAGCCGAGTGCCAGGGGTGGCGTGAGGAAGGCGAGCCGGAGCGACAGTTGCGGGCTGACGCTGCGGCGCAGCGCGTCGCGGGCCTCATCGGTGATGGCCAGGTACGGGCGCATGCCGGTGAGATAGTCCTCCAGCTCCCCCGTGTCGCGGGGGACGTCGCGGAGGCCGACGAGGAGGGCGCTGTGGCGCTGTTCGGCCACGTACGCGTCGCGCTCGGCCCGGGTCAGCGGCACGCCCGAGCGCCGGGCCACCTCCAGGTGCGAGGAGACCTCCGCGCAGTGGACCCAGCGCAGGTTCTCCTCCTCGTTCAGGCGGAACAGGGTGCCCGTGTCGGTGTCCAGGCCGATGAGGCGGGCGTGCACGCGGCGTACCCGCTCGCCCGCCTGCTCGGCCTGCTCGCGGGTGCCGAAGGTGCGCACGGCGACGTAGTCGAGCTGGCGCCGCAGCCTGGCGCGGGCCACCTCGGGGTCGTCGAGCAGGCAGTTCTGGGCTATGCCGCGGATCGTTCTCGGGTGCAGGGACTGGAGCTGGAAGGCGCGTATGACGGCCGGCCAGCCGGGCGTCTCGGTGTGCACTCGCCAGGTGATCGACTGGGGGCCGAAGAGCCCGCCGCCGGGGGTAACGGTCGCCTTCACACGGTTGTGATTCCCATCACCCAGCCACTTAGTACGATTTTGCACGATTTGACGGCGAACCTTTTCGACAGGCCACACCAGAACACAGCCACACGACAGGCGGGCGCGCTCGAAGCCGGTCAGGAGCCCCGGAGAAAGTCGCGGATCTTCGCCCAGCGCTCGGCCACCGGCGCCTCCGCCCCATGCCGGGTCGGCTCGTAGTAGCGCCGCTCCCGCACCTGCTCAGGCGCGTAGTCCTGGCGCACCAGCCCGTGGTCGAAGTCGTGCGGGTACTTGTACTCCTCGCCGTGCCCGAGCTTGGCCGCCCCCGGGTAGTGGGCGTCGCGCAGGTGGCCGGGCACCTGCCCGATCAGCCCCTTCCGCACGTCGCCGACCGCCGCCCCGATGGCCTTGACGACGGCGTTGGACTTGGGCGCCATCGCGCAGTGGATGACCGCGTGCGCCAGGTTGATCTGCCCTTCGGGAAGCCCGATGAGCTGCACCGCCTGCGCCGCGGCCACGGCCGTCTGCAGGCACGTGGGATCGGCCAGGCCGACGTCCTCCGAGGCGAAGATGACGATGCGGCGGGCGATGAAGCGGGGGTCCTCGCCGGCCTCGATCATGCGGGCCAGGTAGTGGAGCGCGGCGTCGGCGTCGGATCCGCGCATCGACTTGATGAACGCGCTGATCACGTCGTAGTGCTGGTCGCCCTGCCGGTCGTAGCGTACGGCGGCCTTGTCGACGGCCTTCTCCACCACCTCCACGGTGATGTCGTCGGCCAGCAGCGCCGCCGCCTCCAGGTAGGTCAGCGACCGGCGCGCGTCGCCGCCCGCGAGCCGTACGAGATGCTCCACGGCCTCGGGGGCCAGCGTGGCGCGCTCGCCGAGGCCGCGCGGGTCGGACACCGCCCGCTCCAGCACGGCGCGCACGTCGTCGTCGGACAGGGACTCCAGCGTGAGCAGCAGCGAGCGCGACAGCAGCGGCGAGATGACCGAGAAGAAGGGGTTTTCGGTGGTGGCGCCGATGAAGGTGACCCAGCGGTTCTCCACGGCGGGCAGCAGGGCGTCCTGCTGGGCCTTGTTGAAGCGGTGCACCTCATCGACGAACAGCACGGTCTGGCGGCCGCTCATGCCCAGCTCGCGGCGCGCGTTGTCGATGGCGGCCCGCACGTCCTTGACGCCCGCCGACACGGCGGAGACCTCGACGAAGCGGCGCTTGGTGACGTTGGAGACCACGTAGGCGAGCGTGGTCTTGCCGGTGCCGGGCGGCCCCCAGAGGAACAGCGACATGGGAGCCTCGCTCTCGACCAGGCGCCGCAGCGGGGTGCCGGGGCCGAGCAGGTGCCGCTGGCCGATCACCTCGTCGAGCGTGCGCGGCCGCATGCGCACCGCGAGAGGTTGCGGGGTGGCCTCCTCGGCCGCCGAGTCGAACAGGCTATCCACAACGCGAGATTACACGGTGCGGCGCGCCGGCTACGACCAGACGGCTCTGGCGCCCGAGTCACCTGCGCGGAAGACGAAATAGCCGGCCACCGCCGCCAGCACCACCGTCACCCCGGCCAGGAGCATCGTGACGGTACGGCCGAAGCGGTCGCGGCCGATGGAGTCGCGGGCCGGGCTGGTGGCGTACACGAGCAGCAGGGCGGCCACGCCCAGGCCGATCACCGACAGCAGGAGCGGGTTGGCGAAGCTCTGGTGGGTGGAGATGCGGGCGGCCATCTCGCCCTCCGCGGTGCCGAACCTGGCTGCCTTGAGGCTCTCACCGCTCTGCCTGGCCGCGAAGACCGCCATGGGCGCGGCCAGGGAGAGCAGCACGACCGCCCACGCCACGTACGTACGCAGGCGCGGCAGCAGCGCGTAGACGATCGCGACGGCGACGAGCAGTGGAGTCAGCACCACGGCGAAGTGAATGATCAGGGGATGGGCCGGCAGGCCCAGGATCTCGTCGAACATCGGGGCTCCTTAGTTCTCATTTCAACTACGAATGCGAGCACGATAAGGTTCGCGACCTCAGCAGTCCCACATGCGGCTTTCGCCACTTACATCCGGCACATATAGATGGCCGGTAGCATGCGCGGAGTTGTTTGGTCATGCGTTGGCAAAGACGAGAGGACATAGCGGTGAGCGGCGACGACCGCCAGAACGAGGACGACCGCCAGAACGAACTGGCGCGGGAGCACAAGGAGCGGCAGGCCAAGCGAGCTGCCGAGCACACCTCCAAGTCGAGGCGGAACACCTTCATCGGCGCGGCCGTAGCCGTCGTCGTGGTCGCCGGTGGCATCTTCGCGGCGACCACCCTGGTCAACAACGACGGCTCGGAGCCTGCCTCGGCCCAGGCCTCGCCGTCGGCCTCCGCCCCTGCCCTGCCCTCCGCGGGCCCGACGGCGCTCCCGACCACGAAGCCGAAGAAGGCGAGCGACATCTCATGTACGTACAAGCGTGACGACTCGGTCCCGCACAAGTACGTGGGCCTGCCGGGCAAGAAGCCCAACCTGAAGCTCTCGACGATGACCGTGAGCACCAACCACGGCGACATCGTCATCGACGTCGACCCGAACGCCACCCCGTGCTCGGTCAACTCGATGGCCTTCCTGGCCAAGAAGCACTTCTACGACAAGACCAAGTGCCACCGCCTGGCGAAGCCCGAGACCTCCGGGCTGTTCCTGCTGCAGTGCGGCGACCCGCAGGCCAAGGCCGACGGCAAGAACCCCACGGACGGCCAGGGCAACGCCGGGTACGTCTTCGGGGACGAGGCCGTGGGCACCATCCCCTACGGCAGGGGCGTGGTGTTCCTGACGCAGCCGCTGGACGCCGAGGGGCAGAACAGCAGCCAGTTCGCCATCTCGCTGTCGGACGAGAACACCCAGATCGAGCCGCTGTACTCGGTTCTGGGCATGGTGAAGTCCGGTCTGGAGATCCTCGACAAGGTCGCCGAGGACGGCGTGATCGTCAACGCCGACGACATCACCGGCGACGGCGGCTCCACGGCGCCGAAGAACCCGGTCATCATCAAGCGGGTCACCCTCAAGTAGGCGGCACGCTCGAAGCGGCAGGCACCCTCCCCGGGTGCCTGCCGCTTTCGCGCTCGTTACGCCTCGGCCTTGGGCTGGGCGTCCACGCCCGCCTCCTTGCGCTGGTCGGAGGTGATCGGCGTGGGCGCGCCCGTGAGCGGGTCGAAGCCGGAGGCCGTCTTCGGGAACGCGATCACGTCGCGGATCGAGTCGCCACCGGACAACAACATGCAGATCCGGTCCCAGCCGTAGGCGATGCCTCCGTGCGGGGGCGGGCCGTACTTGAACGCCTCAAGCAGGAAGCCGAACTTGCTCTCCGCCTCCTCCTTGGAGATGCCGAGCACGTCGAAGACGCGCTGCTGCATCTCGGCGCGGTGGATACGGATCGAGCCGCCGCCGATCTCCATGCCGTTGCAGACCATGTCGTACGCGTACGCCAGCGCCTCGCCAGGGTGGTCCTGGAAGTTGTCGGCCCACTCCGGCTTCGGCCCGGTGAACGGGTGGTGCACGGCCGTCCAGCCGCCCTCACCGTCCTCCTCGAACATGGGGGCGTCCACGACCCACAGGAACGACCACAACGACTCGTCGATCAGGCCGCAGCGCCGCCCGATCTCCAGGCGGGCCGCGCCGAGCAGGTCGCGGGCGGCGTTCCTGGCCCCGGCGGCGAAGAAGATCGCGTCGCCCGGCTCGGCCCCGACCTTGGCGGCCAGCCCGGACAACTCCTCGGCCGACAGGTTCTTGGCGACCGGGCCGCCGAGCGTGCCGTCCTCCTGCACGAGCACGTAGGCCAGGCCCTTGGCGCCGCGCGAGCGGGCCCACTCCTGCCAGGCGTCGAGCTCCTTGCGGGTCTGCGAGCCGCCGCCGGGCATGACCACGGCGCCCACGTAGTCGGCCTGGAAGACGCGGAAGGAGGTGCCCGCGAAGTAGCCGGTCATCTCGACCAGCTCCTGGCCGAAGCGCAGGTCCGGCTTGTCGGAGCCGTAGCGGGACATGGCGTCGGCGTAGGTCATGCGCGGCAGCGGCGTCGGCAGCTCATAGCCGGCGATCTCCTTCCACAGCCGGCCGATCAGCTTCTCGCCGACCTCGATGACGTCTTCCTGGTCCACGAAGGACATCTCGACGTCGATCTGCGTGAACTCCGGCTGCCGGTCGGCCCGCAGGTCCTCGTCGCGGTAGCACTTGGCGAGCTGGTAGTAGCGCTCCAGCCCGGCCACCTGCAGGAGCTGCTTGAACAGCTGCGGCGACTGCGGCAGCGCGTACCAGTTGCCGGGCTGCAGGCGCACCGGCACCAGGAAGTCGCGCGCGCCCTCGGGCGTGGACCGGGTGAGGGTGGGCGTCTCGACGTAGACGAAGCCGAGGTCGTGCATCACCTCGTTGGTCAGGTAGGTCGCCTTCGAGCGCGTGCGCATCGCGGTGGCCACCTGCTGACGGCGGATGTCGAGGTAGCGGTACTTCAGCCGCGCCTCCTCCGACACCCCCACGTTGCCCTCGATCGGGAACGGCAGCGGCGCGGACTCGCTCAGCACCTCGACCCGCTCGGCCACCACCTCGATCGCGCCGGTCGGCAGGTCGGGGTTGTCGTTGCCCTCGGGGCGCGACCTGACCTTGCCGACGACCTTCACGCAGTATTCGGCCCGCAGGTCGTGAGCGTGGTCCTCCTCGCGGAAGACCACCTGCGCCGAGCCGGAGGCGTCACGCAGGTCGATGAAGACGACGCCGCCGTGGTCACGGCGGCGGGCCACCCACCCTGCGAGCGTCACCTGCTGCCCGGCATGCTCCTCGCGGAGCGACCCGGCGGTATGCGTGCGGATCACTGCACTTTCCCTTCATACGGATAGGAGAGGGGCGGCAGCGGCCCTGGCTCGCCGGTCACTGCACCTTCCCCTTCAAGAATTTGACGACCTGGGCCAGCGGCACCTCGGCCTGCTCGGCGGTGGCCAGGTCCTTCACTTGCACGGCCTCGGCCGCGAGGTCACGCTCGCCCAGGATCAGCGCGTACGCGGCACCCGAGCGGTCGGCACCCTTCATCGCGCCCTTGAGCCCCTTGCCGCCGAAGGCCATGTCGGCGCTGAGGCCCGCCTCGCGAAGCTCGTCGACGAGCAGGAACATGCGGCGGCGGGCGTCGTCACCCAGCGGGACACCGTACACCTGCACGCGCCTGCGCGCCTCGTCATCCACCAAGCCCTCGGCCTGCATGGCCAGGAACGTGCGGTCGACGCCGATCGCCCACCCGACGCTGGGCAGCGGCGGGCCGTCCAGCATCTCGCTGAGCCCGTCGTAGCGGCCGCCGCCGCCCACGGCCGCCTGTGAGCCGAGCCCGTCGTGCACGAACTCGAACGTGGTGCGCGTGTAGTAGTCGAGGCCGCGCACCAGCCGCGGATCGTCCTCGAAGACCACGTCGGAGGCGGTCAGCAGGCCGCGGACCTCCTCGTGGTAGGCCCTGCAGGCCGCGCACAGGTGATCGATGACCAGCGGTGCCCCGGTGAGCTGTGCCTGCACCTCGGGCCGCTTGTCGTCGAGCACCCGCAGCGGGTTGATCTCGATGCGCGCGCGGGTGTCCTCGTCGAGGTCGAGGCCGCGCAGGAACTCCTGCAGCGCCGCGCGGTAGGCGGGCCGGCAGTTCTTGTCGCCGAGCGAGTTGACCAGCAGCCTGACGTTCTTCAGGCCGAGCGAGGCGAAGCCACGGACGCCCAGCACGATGATCTCGGCGTCGAGCGCCGGGTCCTCCGAGCCGAGTGCCTCGACCCCGACCTGCCAGAAGTGCCGGTAGCGGCCCTTCTGCGCACGCTCGTAGCGGAACTGACTGCCGGAATACCACAGCTTCACCGGGAGCTGGCCGGTGTGCAGGTTGTGCTGCAGCACCGCGCGCACGACCGAGGCCGTGCCCTCGGGGCGCAGCGTCAGGGAGCGGCCCCCCTTGTCGGGGAAGGTGTACATCTCCTTGGAGACGATGTCCGTCGACTCGCCGACGCCCCTGGCGAACAGCTGTGTGTCCTCGAAGACAGGTGTCTCGATGTAACCGTATCCCGCCCGGCGCAGCGGCGCGGCCAGCGCCTCGCGCACGGCGAGAACCCGCTCGGAGCGGGGCGGCAACCAGTCGAAGGTGCCTTTCGGTGCTTGGAAGCTCATTAGATCCCTCGTGTGGGACCGGCGTGCGGCGCCGCCTCTTTCAGGTATGGGTTGGTCGCGCGCTCGCGGCCGATCGTGGTCTGTGGTCCGTGGCCCGGCAGGACGACCGTATCGTCAGGCAGCGGCAGGCACTTGGTAGCCAGGCTGCGCAGAATCGTCGCGTAGTCGCCGCCGGGAAGGTCGGAGCGGCCGATGGAGCCGGCGAACAGCAGGTCGCCCGCGAACATGATCTCGTCGACGGGCAGCCGGAAGGTCACCGACCCCTTGGTATGGCCGGGCGTGTGATCGACCACGAGCTCGAGGCCGGCGAGCTGGAGCACGGCGCCGTCGGACAGCTCGCGCACGTCGTCGGGCTCGCTCAGCGTCAGCCCGCCGAACATCGAGGCGCTGGTGCCGGACCAGCCGGCCGCCGGGTCGCTCAGCAGGTGGCGGTCGTCCGGATGGATCCACGCGGGCACGTCACGCGCTCCGCAGACCGGGGCCACGGACCAGACGTGGTCGAGGTGGCCGTGGGTGAGCAGGACCGCGACCGGCTTGAGCCGGTGCTCGCGCAGCAGCTCGTCCACGCCTTCCGTGGCGTCCTGACCTGGATCGACGATCACGCACTCCTCGCCGGCGGCGGGCGCGACGACGTAACAATTGGTCTGGAAGGCCCCTGCGGGGAAGCCGGCGATGAGCATCTGCCTCAGGTGATCTCGTCGAAAAGCCAATGGGAATGTAACCGAAGGGTACCGGTGCGGGTCGCCGGGCTGCGAATCATTACCCGTTGGCCGATACGATTCGCCCACCTCAGTTGATTGACTATGGGAGGCAAAGCGGTGGCCACGGGGAAGGACCGGCAGAAGCAGCTGGCACGCGAGCACCACGAGCGGCAGATGCAGCGCCGCATCGAGCGCGAGCAGAAGGCCAAGCGAACGGCGATCATCGGCTCCACCGTCGGCGTGGTGATCGTGGTCGGCGGCATCGTGGCCGCGGTCGCGCTGCTCGGCGGCAATGACACGGGCACGGAGGCGGCCGCCTCGCCCTCGGCCTCACCCGCCGACACCGCCTCGGCGTCGGCGTCGGCGGCCACGGGGCCGAAGCCGTACGACGCGGCGACGGGCACGTGCGACTACGCCAAGGACGCCTCCGGCGGTCAGGTCAAGGACGTCGGCATGCCGCCGACGAAGGTCAAGACCGAGCCGGCGACGAAGGCGATGACGCTCAAGACGAACCAGGGCGACATCGTGGTGGAGCTGAACAACGCCAAGGCTCCGTGCACGACCAACTCCTTGGAGTTCCTGGCGAAGAAGAAGTACTACGACGGCAGCAAGTGCCACCGGCTCGGCAGCGCGAAGTTCCCGATGCTCCAGTGCGGCGACCCGACGGCCAAGGCCGACGGCAAGAGCCAGGACGGCTCGGGCGGCCCCGGCTACGTCATGGCCGAGGAGAACCTCACGGGCGCCCAGTACAAGCGGGGCGTGATGGCCATGGCCAAAACGCAGGCGCCGGGCAGCACGGGCAGCCAGTTCTTCCTCGTTTACGGGGACATCCAACTCACCCCCGATTACACGCCGGTGGGTACGATCACCAAGGGGCTCGACATCCTGGACAAGGTGAGCAAAGCAGGCGTCATCGCCGACATGGGAGATGGGACTGGGGCACCTAAGCAATCCGTCGAAATCAAAGACGTGACATTCGCCGGCAAGAGCTGACGTAATACAAACTAGGGACGAAGTAGTCCCGAAGGGTCTGATGGATAGTGCGGGAGGACACGGTGAGCACCGACCCGTGGGGCCGGGTAGACGACGACGGCACCGTCTACGTGCGTACGGCTGAGGGAGAGCGAGCCGTCGGCTCCTGGCAGGCCGGTGAACCCGAAGAGGCACTGGCCTACTTCCATCGCAAGTACGACGAACTGGCCGGTCAGGTGCAGCTCCTGGAGCAGCGCGTCAGGGGCACCGACCTGGCTCCGGCCCAGGCCGAGGCGAACATCGCCAAGCTGCGCGAGGCGGTCGCCGACGCCCACGCCATCGGCGACCTGGCCGCGCTGACGGCCCGGCTCGACGGCCTGACCGAGGTCGTCGCCCAGCGCCGCGAGGAGGTCAAGGCCGCTCGCGAGCAGGCGCGGGCCGAGGCCAAGCTGGTCAAGGAGCGCATCGTCGGCGAGGCCGAGCGCATCGCCGACGAGACCACCCACTGGAAGTCGGGTGGTGAGCGGCTGCGTGAGCTCGTCGAGGAGTGGAAGGCCGCCGACCGCATCGACCGGGTCACCGAGGCCGCGCTGTGGAAGCGGCTGTCGGCCGCGCGCACGGCGTTCGCCAAGCGGCGCAAGCAGTACTTCGCGGGGCTCGACGAGCAGCGCGAGGGCGTGCGCGCCGAGAAGGAGCGGATCGTCGCCGAGGCCGAGGCCATTGCGGACTCGACCGACTGGGGCACGACCGCGGCCGTCTACCGCGAGCTGATGCAGCAGTGGAAGAACGCCGGCCGGGCCTCGCGCGAGGCCGAGGACGAGCTGTGGGCCCGCTTCAAGGGCGCCCAGGACCTGTTCTTCCAGGCCCGTTCCGCGGTCTTCGCCGAGCGCGACGCCTCACTGGCCGCCAATGCGGAGATCAAGGAAGTGCTGCTGACCGAGGCAGAGAAGATCCTGCCGGTCACCGACGTGCGTACGGCCCGTGGGGCGCTGCGGCACATCCTGGAGCGGTGGGAGGCCGCCGGTCCCGTGCCGCGCGAGCAGCGCGACCGGCTCGAAGGCGGGCTGCGCAAGGTGGACGAAGCCGTGCGCAAGGCCGAGGACGCGGAGTGGAAGCGCTCCAACCCCGAGGCAAGGGCCCGCGCCCAGAGCACGGTCGACCAGCTCCGCACCTCGATCGAGCAGCTCGAGAAGCGGCTGTCCAAGGCGCAGACCGCCGGGCGCGCCAAGGACGTCAAGGAGGCCGAGGAGGCGCTGACCGCGCGCCGCTCGTGGCTGGAGGAGGCCGAGCGCACGCTGACCGAGTTCAGCTGAATCCGGCGCGGGGCCGCCCCACGGCCCCTCGCCGGAAGCACGGCCCCTCACCGGAGGCATGCCCTCTCACTCAGCGCATGCCCTCTCGTCGGAGGCACGGCCTCTCTTCTCAACGCGCGGCTCCTCATCGGGCGCAACGGCTCCTCATCGGAGCACCCGGGGCCTCTAGGCTGTCCGGCATGGATCCCGTCAGCGCCGCGCGTGCCCTCGTCGAAGAGATGTTCCCGGGCGCCCTGTACGCCTTCGTCGGCGGCAGCGTGCTCACCGAGCAACGCACCAGCACCTCCGATCTCGACATCGTCGTGGTGCTCGACGGCCTGGACCGCCCCTACCGCGAGACGCTGCGCTGGCGCGAGTGGCCGGTGGAGCTGTTCGCGCACAGCGAGACCAGCCTGGCCGCCTACGTCGAGAGAGGTTTCGAGGATCGCAGGCCCACCCTGGCGCGCATCTGCGCCGAGGGCGCGGTGCTGACCGACAGGACGGGCGGCCGGGCGAGCGACCTGCAGAGCGTGCTGGCCGAACGCGTGTCGGCCGGCCCCGCCGGGCAGACGCCCGGCCAGGCGGACCGGGCCAGATACGTGCTGTCCGACCTGCTGGACGACCTGTCGGGGGCGGCGGATCCCGGCGAGCAGGCATTCATCGGCTGGGAGGTCGTCCAGGCCACCGCCAGGGCCGCGCTGGGCATGGGACGCAGGTGGCAGGGCAGCGGCAAGTGGCTGCTGCGCGAGCTGCGCGCGCACGATGCGGCATTGGCGGATGAGCTGCTGGAGGCCCACGCCGACCCCGCACGGCTGGTCGCCGTGGCCACGGACGTGCTCGAGCGGGCCGGAGGGCGCCTCTGGGAGGGCTACCGGAGCCAGGGTGACCCCTTTCACCAGAGCCTGCGTCACATGGCCTCAGGGAAGCTCTCCGGCGATACGGCGCAGAGCTCCGGCATGAGACGGCTGGCCGCGATCAGCGGCGCCACGACCGGATCGTCCCGGCTGTGGATGGGTCAGACCCATGTCGCCCCCGCCACCCGCTCGTCCGACCACCATCACGGGGCCTCGGAGACGGCGATCTACGTGGTCAGCGGCACACCGTCGTTCGTGTTCCTGGATGACGGACGGGAGACGCGCATCGACGCGGGGCCCGGTGACTACGTGTTCGTGCCGCCGTACGTGCCTCACCGCGAGGAGAACCCCGACTCCTCGGAGGAGGCCGTCGTGGTGATCGCCCGCAGCACCCAGGAAGCGATCGTGGTCAACCTCCCCAGCCTCGCGGGCTGACGCGCGTACCGGCGCCCGCAGCTCAGGGCCCGCCCCAGAAGGGCGGGAGCTCAGCTGCCGGCGCCGCTCACCCGGTAGACGTCGAAGACGCCCTGGATGCTGCGTACGGCCTTGAGCACGTGGCCCAGGTGCTTCGGATCGCCCATCTCGAAGGTGAACTTGCTGACCGCCACCCGATCACGCGAGGTCGTCACCGAGGCGCTCAGGATGTTGACGTGCTGGTCGGACAGGGTGCGGGTGACGTCGGAGAGCAGGCGCGGCCGGTCGAGCGCCTCGACCTG
Source organism: Nonomuraea insulae (assembly GCF_042656245.1). Taxonomy (NCBI): domain Bacteria; kingdom Bacillati; phylum Actinomycetota; class Actinomycetes; order Streptosporangiales; family Streptosporangiaceae; genus Nonomuraea; species Nonomuraea insulae. The sequence goes on along the minus strand of NZ_JBHSPA010000015.1, from coordinate 37,102 downwards.
GATGGCCACCAGGAACACGCTGTCGTCGCTGGGCGACCAGCTCACCTCGACCAGACGGTCGGGCTGCGTCTTGAGCTGCTGCACGTTGGTGCAGTCGCCCCGGTGGACGGACACGCCGTGGCCCCTGGTGACGAAGCCGACGATCTCGTCGCCGGGCACCGGGGTGCAGCACTTCGACAGGCGTACCCAGACGTCGGCGTCGCCCGCCGCCACCACGCCCGCGCCACCGGCGCCACGGGCGCGGCCGCGCAGGCGGGTCGGCAGCGAGGTCTCGGCGATGTCCTCCTCGGCGCTGTCCACCCCGCCGATCGAGGCGACCAGCTTCTGCACCACCGACTGGGCCGCGATGTGCCCCTCCCCCACGGCCGCGTAGAGCGCGGACACGTCGGGATAGCGCAGGTCGCGGGCCAGCGCCAGCAGCGCCTCGCCGGACATGAGCCGCTGCAGCGGCAGGCCCTGCTTGCGCATGGCCCGGCCGATGGCCTCCTTGCCGGCCTCGATCGCGGTCTCGCGGCGCTCCTTGGAGAACCACTGGCGGATCTTGTTGCGGGCGCGACCCGACTTGACGAACTTCAGCCAGTCGCGCGACGGCCCGGCGTCCGGCGACTTCGAGGTGAAGATCTCCACCGTGTCGCCGTTGCCGAGCCGCGACTCCAGGGGCACCAGCCGCCCGTTGACCCGGGCCCCGATACAGCGATGGCCCACCTCCGTGTGCACGGCGTAGGCGAAGTCGACCGGTGTGGCCCCCTCGGGCAGGGCGATGACCTGCCCTTTCGGGGTGAACACGTAGACCTCGGAGACCGACAGGTCGAAGCGCAGCGACTCCAGGAACTCGCCCGGGTCGGAGGTCTCCTTCTGCCAGTCGAGGAGCTGGCGCAGCCAGGCCATGTCGCTGCCCGGCTTGACCTTGCCGGTGGGGCCGGGGGCGCCGACCTCCTCTTTGTACTTCCAGTGCGCGGCCACGCCGTATTCGGCCCTGTGGTGCATCGCGTGGGTGCGGATCTGCAGCTCCACGGGCTTGCCCTCGGGACCGATCACCGTGGTGTGCAGCGACTGGTACATGTTGAACTTGGGCATCGCTATGTAGTCTTTGAACCGCCCGGGCACCGGGTTCCACCTGGCGTGGATGGTGCCGAGCGCGGCATAGCAGTCACGCACGCTGTCGACCAGCACGCGGATGCCCACGAGGTCGTAGATGTCGTCGAACGCCACGTCACGCGCGATCATCTTCTGGTAGACCGAGTAGTAGTGCTTCGGCCGTCCCTTGACCACCGCGCGGATCTTCGCCTCGCGCAGGTCGCCGGAGACCTTCTCGATGACCTCCTGCAGGAACAGGTCTCTGCGCGGCGCCCGCTCCGACACCATGCGCGCGATCTCGTCGTAGCGCTTGGGGTAGAGCATGGCGAAGGCGAGGTCCTCGAGCTCCCACTTGATCGTGTTCATGCCCAGGCGGTGGGCGAGCGGGGCGAAGATCTCCAGCGTCTCGCGCGACTTCTGGTGCCGCTTGTGCTCCGGCAGGTAACGCATGGTGCGCATGTTGTGCAGGCGGTCGGCCAGCTTGATGATCAGCACGCGGATGTCGCGCGACATGGCGACGACCATCTTGCGCACGGTCTCGGCCTGCGCCGCGTCGCCGAACTTGACCTTGTCGAGCTTGGTGACCCCGTCGACCAGGGACCCGATCGTGTCGCCGAAGTCACCGCGCAGCTCGTCGAGGCTGTAGGCGGTGTCCTCCACCGTGTCGTGGAGCAGCGCCGCGCACAACGTCTCGTCGTCGGTGCCGAGCTCGGCCAGGATGGTCGCCACTGCGAGTGGGTGCGTGATGTACGGGTCGCCGGACTTCCGCTTCTGGTCGCGGTGGTGGTAGGCGGCGACGTCGTAGGCACGCTCGATCAACCGCAGGTCGGCCTTGGGATGGGTGGCCCGGACCGTCCTGAACAACGGCTCAAGCACCGGATTCATGGCCCCACCCCCAAACCGCCTTCGACGCACCGCCGGAACGCCGGGCGCTTCGGCGTTACCAGAGTCGGTCACGTCGGGCGCGACCACATCACGGGGCACACAGACTCCTCACGCAGTGGCTCCTCACGTTCGAGTCCAGATCCACCCAGTGTATCCAGGTGGCCAACCTGGACCGTCGCGGGCCGGGCTCAGACGATCACGAGGGAGTGCAGTCCCACTCCCCCAAGTCGCTCACGTCCCTTGAGGAAGGCCAGTTCCATCAGCACGGCGATGCCGACGACCTCAGCCCCGGCCCTCCGTACGAGCTCCACGGTGGCCTTCGCGGTGCCTCCGGTGGCCAGCACGTCGTCGACGATGAGAACTCGCTCGCCGGGCGTGAAGGCGTCACGGTGGACCTCGATGGTCGCGGAGCCGTACTCCAGATCGTAGGACTCTTCCAGGGTCTCGGCGGGCAGTTTCCCCTTCTTGCGCACCGGCACGAACCCGGCCGCCGCCCGGTAGGCCACCGGCGCCGCCAGGATGAAGCCCCGCGCCTCGATCCCCACGATCTTGTCCACCTGCTCGAGCCCGGCCAGCGCGTCCACCACGGCCGCCATCGCGATGGGGTCGGCCAGGAGCGGGGTGATGTCCTTGAACATGACCCCCGGCTTGGGGTAGTCGGGCACATCCCTGATCCGGTCCAGGATGATCGTGCTCAGCTCGGTCATGGTGTTCCCTCGCATCTCTCACCGGGCGTCTGCCGCGCTCCATGATGGTGCATTCCGGACCTCACTCCGTACGAGAGCCTCTGAGAGGCCCCTGTGAGGCCCGCGCGTGATCCGGGCGTACACGAGACGACGCCCCCGCCCTTCATCGGGCGGGGGCGTCGTCTGAGCTCCGGCTAGCCCTTGGCTACGGCCGCGCTTTTGGAACCTTTCTTGCCGCCTCCGGTGGAGGCGAGCCTCCTGGCGATGGCCTGGTACTTCGGCTCGCGCTCCTTGAGCGTCACCAGCAGCGGCGTGGCGACGCACAACGACGAGTACGTGCCGACGATCATGCCGACGAACAGCGCCAGCGACAGGTCCTTCAGGGTGCCCGCGCCGAGCAGCGTGGTGCCGATGAACAGGATCGCCGCCACCGGCAGGATCGCGACCAGCGAGGTGTTCAGCGATCGGATCAGCGTGTGGTTGAGCGCGTTGTTGGCGGCCATCGAGTATGTCTGCTTGGACGTGTGCCCCAGCTTGGCCGTGACCTCCTTGATCATGTCGAACACCACGACCGCGTCGTAGAGCGAGTAACCGAGGATGGTCAGGAAGCCCAGCAGCGTCGCGGGCGTGACCTCGAAGCCCGACCAGGCATAGACACCTGCCGTGATGACGAGGTCGTGGACGAGCGCGACGATCGCGGCCAGCGCCATCTTCGGCTCGAACGCCATCGAGAGGTACAAGATGATCGCCAGCATGAACACGCCCAGGCCTATCCAGGCCTTCTGGGAGACCTCACCGCCCCAGGACGCGCCGATCGACTGGATGTCGACCTGGTCGGCGGGGACGCTGAAGTCCTTGGCGATGGCGGTCTGCACCTGGTTCATGGTGCTCTCCGAGAGCGTCTCGGTGGTGACCCGCCACCGGTCGCCGGCCGTCTGCACGATCGGCTGGTGCACGCCCTCGTCCTGGAAGGTCTCGCGCACCTGCTCGATGGTGCTGCTCGGCGCCTTGAACGAGAAGACCGATCCGCCCCTGAACTCCACACCCAGGTTGAGCCCGTTGATCAGCAGACCGGCCAGCGAGATGACCAGCAGGAAGCCGGACAGGCCGTACCACAGCTTCCACTTGCCGACGAAGTCGACGTCGATCTCGCCGCGGTAGAGGCGACGCGCCAATCCCATCTCAGGCCTCCTGCGGAGTGGTCGTGCGGCCGGACGGCGCCTCGCTCATGCGCTCGGCGTCGAGACCCGACAGCGGGTGCCCCTTGGCGAAGAACTTCACCCTCGCCAGCAGGGCGATGAACGGCTTGGTGAACAGGAACACCACCACGATGTCGATCAGCGTGGTCAGGCCCATCGCGAAGGCGAACCCGGCCACACCGCCCACCGCCAGGAAGTAGAGCACGATCGCGGCGATGAACATGACGGCGTCGGCGATCAGGATCGTGCGCCGGGCACGGACCCAGGCCACCTCGACGGCCGCGCGAAGCGTCCGCCGCCCTTCCTTCATCTCATCACGTATGCGTTCGAAATACACGATGAAGGAGTCGGCGGTGATGCCGATCGAGACCACCAGGCCGATGATGTGGGCCAGGGAGAGCCTGAAGTTGGCGTTGTGGCCGAGCACGACCACCGCCGTGTACGTGAGGATCGTGGCCACCACGAGGCTCAGGACCGCCACGATGCCCAGGCCCCGGTAGTAGAACAGGCAGTAGACGAGCACGAGCCCCAGGCCGATCAGACCGGCGATCAGACCGCCCTGGAGCTGGTCCTGGCCGAGCGTCGAGGAGACCGTGTCGATCGAGCTGCGGTTGAACTTCAGCGGCAGGGCGCCGTACTTGAGCTGGTCGGCCAGGTTGGTGGCGCTCTGCTGGTTGAAGCCGCCCGTGATCTCGGCCCGTCCGCCGGGGATCGGGCTGATGATGTTGGGCGCGGTGATGACGACGCCGTCGAGCACGACCGCGACCTTGTTGCGCGGCTCCTGCGCGTTGTAGGCGGTGGTGGTGAGCTTGCTCCACTCACCCGCGCCCTTGCTCTTGAAGTCGAGCTGCACGAGCCACTCGGTGGTGCCCTGCTGGACGCCCGCGGAGGCCGTGTTGATGTCGGTGCCGACGACCTTGGCGACGTCGAGGACGTACTTGTAGCTGCCGTCGGTCTCACAGGCCGCGTACTGCTTGTTCGGGTCGTCCTGGACGCCCTGGCCGCGGTTGGCCGGGTCGGCGCAGTCGAGCTTGTTGAACTTCTGCAGCACCGCCGGGTCGACACCCGTGGTGTCGATGCCGGCGTTGGGGTCCTGCGCGGGCGGCGTGCTGGCCTCGGCCGTCGGGCTGCCCGACGGCGTGGACTTGGCGTCCTGGCCCTTCTTGGTGTCCTGCTTCTGGCCGGTCTGCGCGCTGCTGGAGGGCTGGGCCTCCTGCTGCGAAGACGAAGGCGCGGGCGTCGGGGCCGTCAGTGCGGACGAGAGCGCCTTACCCGTCGGGGAGGCGCTCGGAGTCGTGACCGACTGGGAGGTGGACGGCTTCGCCGACGGGCTCGGGGAGCCCGAGGGGCTCACGGAGCCGCTCGGCGTCGGCGCGTTGGTGGCCAGCTCCTGCGGGATCTGCGTGGCCGCCATGGCGAGCACCTGGCGGAAACGCAGCTCCGCGGTGGTCGCGACCAGCTTGATGGCCTCGCTCTGACCGACGCCCGGGATGGAGATGATGATGTTGTCGCCGGACTTGGCGACCTCAGCGTCGGAGACTCCGGTGCCGTTGACACGGTCGCGGATGATGTTGACCGCGCGGTCGAGGATCTCCTCCGGCGGCGCCGCGTTGTTCTGGGTCACGGGCGACAGAGTCACCGTCGTGCCGCCGGCGAGGTCGAGCCCCAGCTTGGGCGTGAACGCCTGCTGCAGGAACATCGTCCCGCCCAGGGCGAGGATGAGCGCCAGCAGGACCAGGAGCGTACGCCCCGGTCGGCTGTGGCGGCTGGTCGGTCGGGCCACTGGTCGTCAGTTCTTTCAGATTAGGGGTTTCTGGCAGAGCTTAGTCAGGACTGCTTCGTACTGGAGCCCTGGTCGCCATTACGCTCCACGGTGGCCTCCGACTCCTCCTTGCCGTCATCGTCGCGGTCGGACTCCTGGGCCTCCGGCTCGTCCTCGCCGGCCGGAGCGTCGCCGGGCGTGATGACGCGGCCGATTGCGGCCTTCACCCAGCGGGTCTCGATCCCCGGCGCGACCTCGAGGACGACGTCCTCGTTGTCCACCGCGACCACGGTGGCGAACAGGCCCGTCGTGGTCATGACCCGGCTCCCTGGAGCCAGCGAGTTCTGCATCTTGGCCGCCTCTTGCTGGCGCTTTCGCTGGGGGCGGATCAGCAAGAAGTAGAACACCACCACCAGGAGAATCAGCGGCAGGATGCTTCCGAGTTGTCCCATGTCCATCAGGGGCGACCTTCCATAGTCGTACAAGAAGTTGACACCGGCCTCGCGCCGGAAATTCCGTGCGTTGGTTGCTTCGGGCCGCGCCGCTCAGCCCGTCAGCCTACACAGCCAGCCAAGCCACGGAGTGTAGGCGCTTGTTGCGAAACGCGGCAACGAGGCAGCGTTTCGGCGCGCGGGGAAGTTCCCAATTTGAAATGGTTGCAACCGTTCTGTAATCAGTCGAAAAGTGCGGCTCCGAACGCATCAGGGGGCGGAGTCATGCCGAGATGGGTCCAGGCCGCCGCGGTCGCGACCCGGCCGCGCGGGGTCCTGGCCAGCAGACCTTGGCGTACGAGGAACGGCTCGGCCACCACCTCGACCGTCTCCGGCTCCTCCCCCACGGCCACCGCCAGCGTGGACAGGCCGACCGGGCCGCCGCCGAACTTCTTCAGCAACACGCCGAGCACCGCGCGGTCGAGCCGGTCCAGCCCTTCGGCGTCCACCTCGTACAGGTTGAGCGCCGCCGAGGCGATCTCCCTGTTGATCAGGCCGTCGGCCCGCACGTCGGCGAAGTCGCGCACGCGGCGCAGCAGCCGGTTGGCGATGCGCGGCGTGCCCCGCGACCTGCGGGCGATCTCGTGCGCGCCCTCGTCGGGCAGGGTGAGGCTGAGCAGCTTGGCCGAGCGGTAGAGCACCTGTTCCAGCTCGCCGACCTCGTAGAAGTCCATGTGGGCCGTGAAGCCGAACCGGTCGCGCAGGGGCGCGGGCAGCAGCCCCGCACGGGTGGTGGCGCCGACCAGCGTGAAGGGCGCGATGTCCAGCGGAATCGCGGTGGCGCCCGGCCCCTTGCCGACGATGATGTCGACCCTGAAGTCCTCCATGGCCAGGTAAAGCATCTCCTCGGCGGGCCTGGCCATCCGGTGGATCTCGTCGATGAACAGCACCTCGCCGTCGGCCAGCGTCGACAGGATCGCCGCGAGGTCCCCCGCGCGCTCCAGGGCCGGGCCCGAGGTGATCCTCAGCGGCGCGTTCAGCTCGGCCGCGACGATCATCGCCAGCGTCGTCTTGCCCAGGCCGGGGGAGCCGCTCATGAGGACGTGGTCGGGCGGGCGTTGGCGGCGCAGGGCGCTTTCGAGGATGAGGGACAGCTGTTCGCGTACGCGGCCCTGGCCGATGAACTCGCCGAGGCTCTTGGGGCGTAGCGCGGCCTCGATCTGCAGTTCGTCGCCTCCGGCGTCAGGCGACAGGATCTCCCTCTCAAAGCCCATCCCGGCCTCTCCTCCCCTCGTCGGTGATCTGGGCGGTGGGTCGCGCGCCTACGCCTTCAGCGGACTGCGGCATACGCACGGAGGATGGCGAGGCATCCGTAGCAAACGGCGGCGCGCTTGAGACAGACGGCGACGCACGCACCGCGGACAGCAACGACGTACCTGCGGCGGACGGTCGCGTACGCACGGCGGGCGGCGGCGCACCTGTGGCGGACGGTGGCGACGTGGTGGTCTCCGGGGTGTGTGCGGCCCAGGCGCGAGACAGCGCGGTCATCGGATGCTCAGGGAGCGGAGTGCGGCCTTCAGGAGGGCGGCCACCTGAGGTTGACGGCCGGCGGCGATGTCGGCGTCGGCGTCGGGTTCCACGACGATGATGGCCTCGTCGGCGTCCTTGCTGGAATAGCCCAGTCCCACCAGTCCCGAGTGGACCTGTTCGCGCCACACCACCACTCGCCGCTGCCCGTTGATCGCGGCGTTGACGGCCTCCTCGGGGGTCCCGAGCCGGTCCTTCAGCTCCAGGACGATACGCTGTGCCCCCTTCTGCCCGATTCCTGGCACCTGCGTGAGCGCCTTGAGGTCGGCACTGGCCACGGCCACCCGGAGCGCGTTGGGCGTGTGCACGGCGAGCATCGCCAGCGCCAGCTTGGGGCCGACGCCGCTGGCCGTCTGCAGCAGTTCGAACACGGCCCGCTCGTCGTCGGTGGCGAAGCCGTAGAGGGTGAGTGACTCCTCGCGCACCACCAGCGTCGTGGCCAGGCGCGCCTCCTCGCCCATCCGCAGCGTCGCCAGCGTGCCGGGAGTGCAGTGAGTGAGGATGCCGACACCGCCGACCTCGATCACGGCACCGTCCGGCGCTATCGCCGTCACCTTGCCCGCCACCGACGCGATCACGCCCGGCCTCCTGTCACGTCCCTGCCTCCGTCACGACTCAGCTCTTTCACCGGCTGCACCAACAGCCCGGACTGGCAACGCCACGAGCGACGCGGAGCCAGAGCCACAGCTGAGCCAGGAGCGGCACCGAACCATGAGCCGCGGCCGAGCCAGGAAACCCACCCAGCCAGGAAACCCGCCCAGCCAGGAGCCACGGCCGAGCCGTGGGCGACGCAAGACCATGAGCGACGCCAGGCTGCCGTCTCTGCCCGCAAAGCCACCATCTCCGCCCGCGGACCTCTGCCACCGGCATCCACATCTCACCACGGATCACGGTCACCACACGCATCATCCGACCCACCATGGGACCACAGAGCCGCGATCCGCGCCCGGAGACACCTCGCCAGCGTCCCGGAGCCCAAGACTTGGAAACCCGCCCAGGGCGAGCGGCACACCAGGCCCATCGTGCACGGGCATCGCCACCAGTCCCGTGAGGAACGCGAGGGGCGTGCCAAGCCATCGTGCGCGCCCGTGGGCTGCCCGCGGCGGGCTTGGGGCGTGCGGTACGAAGGCGCGAGTCGTGCCTGCCGCAGCCCTCCCCCATCACCGCCGGACATCCTTCCGCGTGGCTTTGGCCAGGGCCGCCGCAAGGCGGTGCTGGGCGCCGCCGCGCCAGATGTGGCAGATGGCCAGGGCGAGCGCGTCGGCCGCGTCGGCGGGCTTGGGCATCTCGGTGAGCCGTAGCAGGCGGGTGACCATGGCGCCGATCTGCTTCTTGTCGGCCGTGCCGCTGCCCGTGATGGCGGCCTTGACCTCGGACGGCGTGTGCAGCGCCACCGGCAGCCCGCGCCTGGCCGCGCACAGGACCGCGATGCCCGCCGCCTGCGCGGTGCCCATCACGGTGCGTACGTTGTGCTGGCTGAAGACGCGCTCGACCGCCACCGCGTCGGGTCTTATGTCGTCGAGCCACTGCTCGATCCCCGCCTCGATGCCGACGAGCCGGGCCCCGAGCTCCTCGTCGGCCCCGGTGCGCACCACCCCGACGGACACCAGTGTCAGCGGCGCCCCAGGACGCCCCTCGACAGCGCCCAGACCGCACCGTGTCAGCCCCGGATCGACGCCCATCACCCGCACCGGCATGCCCTCCCGAGGCCGCTTCGCCGAACATCTGTTCGGCAGGAGACTTTACTCCGGCCGCGGGGGGCGCGCATCGGGAAACGCCTGTCAGAAGTAGTCGAGCATGTACGGCTTCGCGGCGAAGGCCGCTCCGAGGACCTCGTCGTACCGGTCATCTCCGGACATGAGGCCACAGAGCCGCAGGGTGTGCGGCGGGATCCCGGCGTACAGGGCGGAGAAGCCGTTCACTGAGAGCGTGACACCGCGCTCCCCGACGGACGTGGCCGCGCCCGATCCGCCGGAGATGTCCAGCCGGTACGTACCCCCGCCCCTGATCGGGTCGTCCACGGTGACGACGGCGTCGCAGGACACGTGCGCCGGGTAGCCCCTGCGCTCGACGGCCGCGGCCACGTCCACCACCCTGAACATCCACCGCACCTGCTTGACCTGCTCCTTCGTCCGCTCGTGGAGCAGCCACAACACGGGGTCGTCGGGCGCCACGGAGGCGACGACGTGGCGGGCGATCGTGGACGCGCTGCCGACCATGGCCCACAGGGCGCGCAGGGTCTCGGGGGAGGCGGCGACGAGGTTGTCGACCTCCATGTCGTCGCCCCGCCACCGGTAGATGACGTAGCCGTCGTCGGCGAGGTACAGGAAGTCGTCCTCGTCGGCCAGCCACAGGTCCCAGGTGCGCTCGTCGTACGAGATGGGCCCGCTCGCGCGCGCGGCCTCGTGGACGCGGCGCAGCACCGAGACCAGCCCGGCACCGTCGCCAGGACCCATCCTGCGCAGCTTGACCTGCCCCGACGGACGGATCCTGCGCAGCGACTCGGCGGGGATCCTGACGTTGTGCTGGGCTCCGGCGTGCTCGTAGCCGACCCCGCGGTAAATGGCCGTGGTGGCCGGATAGAGGGCGGAGACCGCGTCACCCAGCTCGGCGGCACGGTCGATGACGGCCCGCATGATGGCGGAGCCGACGCCGCGGCCGCGGTCCTCCGGGCTGACCGTGACCCCCGCGACACCGGCCATCGGCTGCGGCCTGCCGTGCCACCACTGCGTGAACGCGCGCAGCCGGGCCGCCGCGGCCAGCCGGGTGCCGTCGAACACCCCCAGGTAGCGGCCCTCGGCGAGCGTCGGGAGCACGGCTAGGCGCCACCTCCCCTGAGCGTCCGCCGACAGGGGGCCGAACGAACGTTTACGGAGGTCCAGGACGTCGTCGAGGTCGTCGACGGTCAGGTCGCGAATTTCCATAGAGAGACAACCTACGCAGCCCGCGTACGTGCCCGCGAACCATTTGCCACGACGGCGAGCCTGTCGAGGTAGAGGAGCTGGGCGGCCACCAGAGCGACCAGCGCGACGGCGACCACGACCAGCGGCGTGGCGGCGCCGACGTCGGGCGCGGACGCGGTGAATGAGGAGAGCTGGTTCATCTGGGCGACCGGGGTGGTGAACAGGTCGGCGTTCTGGGCCACCAGGAGCGGCCAGAGCAGGTCGTGGGCGTTCATGAGAGTGACGGCGCCGACCAGGATGCCCGCCATGGGGAGCGACGGCAGGAACACGCCGCCGAAGAAGTCCCTGTCGGTACGGCCGGCCAGCCCCTTGCAGAGCAACGTGAGGACGAACAGGGCGGGGACGCTCACCAGCAGGGGCGGGATGAGGGCGGGGAAGGAGTCGATGAGGCCCAGGTTGCGGATGTTCTGCCAGTTGACGACGCCGAGGGGGCCGGGGCCGACGAACAGCCAGGGGGCGAAGGCCAGCAACAGCCACTCGCTGCCGCGTCCGAGGGGTCGCAGGCCGCCGATGCCGAGGGCGGCCAGGTACGCCACGCCGACCGAGATGAGAGCGCCGAAGAGGGCGGGGATCCACGTGTTGACCTGCGTGCGGAGGTCTCCGGCCGGGCTGGGGGGCGAGCCCAGCACGCCGTCGATCCAGGGCCAGGCGCACAGGACGGCGACGGCCACGACCACCACCAGCGCCACGACCCCGACCGCCACCCACACAGGTCCGGGCCGCCGCCGTTCTCCGGCACCGACCTCAGGCATCCCGGGCGCAGGTATCCCGGGTGCACCCGCAACGGGCCAGATGCCCTGGGCCAGCGGACCCTGAACGCCTGGGGCTCCCTGAAGACCAGGGCCTCCGTGCGGGCCAGGGGCTCCCTGCGGGCTGGGCGTGTCATGAGGAGCTGGGCTGCCGAAGGGGCTGGGGGTGCCTTGCTGGCCGGCGGTGCCAGGCGGGGCATAAGGGGCTTGCCCGCCATAGGCTGCTTGCGGACCGTACGTGTCATGGGGTGCCGCGGGCGAGTCGTAGGCCTTCCCAGCGGGTACGAGGCGCGGGGTCACGGTGATGCGGAGCCGGGTCGCGACCGCGATGACCGTGGCGACGATGCCCAGCGCGCCGAGGATCACCCCTGTGAGGGCCGCGACGGACGCCCCAGGGCCGAATTCGGCCATTCTGAAGGCGTAGTCGTACTGAAGACCTGCGAGCGTCTCTGTGGAGCGCTGAGGGCCTCCCCTCGTGAGCACCAGGCCGATGGAGAACGCCTGGAGCCCCACGGCGATCGTGGCGAGCGCGACGAGAGCCCCTACGGCGAGCATCGCAGGACCGGCCGTGCCGCCGCGCAGAGCCGGCAGGAAAGCGATCACGGCCAGCGCGCACACGATCCCGAACGTGGCCGCCGCGACGATCAGCCGGAGCGCCCCAGGGGCCGTGGCCGGTTCGCGCAGGCCCTCGGCCAAGGCGGCCAGGCCGGAGGATTCCGGTGACAGGCCCACTGTCCAGGAGGCCGCGACCGCGACCGGGGAGAAGGCGACGACGGCCAGGGAGAGCGCGATCCGCCCTGCCCGCCTCGGCCACGTGCCCGCCCGGTCGAGCGCCAGCGCCAGCAGCGGCCCCACCACCACCGCCACCAGCAGCGGGATCAGGGTCAGTGAGAGCGTGAACCCCAGTGCCCGCCAGAACTCGTCGTCACCCAGCAGCTCGACGTAGTTGTCGGTCCCCACGTACGCGCTCTCCCGCAGGACGCCGCCGCTCTGGAAGCTCAGCCAAATCGTCTGGGCGGTCGGCAGTACAAGCGTGATGAGGGTGCCGAGCAGCGCCGGTACGGCCAGCAGCCAGCCGAGCGCGGGTGCGTACGCCTGAGGAGGGTTGGGGGAAGTCACGTCGCCCGACCCTACGCCGCCGCAGAAGCCCGCGCACGCCCAGCCATTCACCTCTCCCCGTGCGTTGAGAGATTTCCCTCGGGGAAAGACATGGCTGCTCCGGGTGGCCGCTCACCCACCGACCCCAGGCGCCGAGCTCCACCGCACCTCGTCCCACCGACCCGGCGCGGGCAAGCGCTCTGGCGTCGCAGGCATGCTGAGCACCAAAGGCGCCCTCAGCGTCGCGCCACCCTCGGCGTCGCAGGCATGGTGAGCGTCACAGGCGCCCTCGGCGTCGCAGGCGCCCTCGGCGTCGCAGGGATTCTGGCATCGCAGGGGTAGGCATCACAGGCGCTGGGCGTCGCAGGGATGCTGGATGTCGCAGGGATGCTGGGCGTCACCGGGATGCTGGGCGTCACCGGGAGGCTCGGCGTCGCGGCGGCCCCTGGTGCGCCCGCCGCAGCGCGACTCGCGGCGTCGGCGGCCCAGGCGGGATCGGTGGGGGCAGCCGTATGAGCGCCGATGGCCGCACCGAACGCCGAGGTCCGACGAGGCTGGGTAGCGTGCAGCCCCAAGCAGAACTGCTGCCCAAATCAGGACCGTCGGGCCCCAGCAGGCGGCCCGAGCGGGACAGGAATGCCGCGCCGGGACCGGCAGACCGCCAAGTGGTACAGGAAGCCGAACCCTTGCAGCGCTTAAGCCGCTCGCCTGTGCGCAGCGACCAGCTACATAAAGCTGAGCGGACCGGACGGCCGGGCCGAGCGGAAGCGGACGGCTGTGTGGGGTCGGGTTAGTCGAGGGCGGCCAGGACGTCGTCGGACACGTCGAAGTTGGCGAAGACGTTCTGTACGTCGTCGCTGTCCTCCAGCGCGTCAATGAGCCGGAACACCTTCTTTGCCCCGTCCTCGTCGAGCGGCACGCTCATCGTGGGCAGGAACCCGGACTCGGCCGAGTCGTAGTCGATCCCGGCCTCCTGCAACGCCTTGCGCACCGGCACCAGGTCCCCGGCCTCGGAGACGACCTCGAAGGACTCGCCCAGGTCGTTGACCTCCTCGGCGCCCGCGTCGAGCACGGCCATCAGCACAGTGTCCTCGTCGAGCCCGTCCTTGGGCACGATGACGACGCCCTTGCGGTTGAACATGTAGGAGACGGACCCGGGGTCGGCCAGTGAGCCGCCGTTGCGGGTGAGCGCGACGCGCACCTCGGAGGCGGCGCGGTTGCGGTTGTCGGTGAGGCACTCGATGAGCACCGCGACGCCGCCGGGCGCGTAGCCCTCGTACATGATCGTCTGCCAGTCGGCGCCGCCGGCCTCCAGGCCGCCGCCGCGCTTGCGCGCCCGCTCGATGTTGTCGTTGGGCACGGAGTTCTTCTTCGCCTTGAAGATGGCGTCGAAGAGGGTGGGGTTGGCGTCCGGGTCAGGGCCACCGGTCCGGGCCGCCACTTCGATGTTCTTGATGAGCTTGGCGAACAGCTTGCCGCGCTTGGCGTCGAGCGCGGCCTTCTTGTGCTTCGTCGTCGCCCATTTGGAGTGGCCGGACATTACCTAGAGCTCCCTCACCATGTCTACGAAGTAACGGTGCACGCGTACGTCCCCGGTGAGCTCGGGATGGAACGACGTAGCGAGCAACGGCCCTTGACGGACCGCGACGATCCTATCCCCAGGCTCGGACCTGCCCAGCACTTCGACATCCGGGCCGACGGATTCGACCCAGGGCGCGCGGATGAAGATCGCGTGCACCAGCTCCCCGCCGAAGCGCAGGTCGGACTCGAAGGAGTCGACCTGGCGGCCGAACGCGTTGCGCCTGACCACCATGTCGATGCCGCCGATGGTCTGCTGCCCGGCGGCGCCGTCCTCGATCCGGTCGGCCAGCATGATCATGCCGGCGCAGGAGCCGTAGGCGGGCATGCCTTCCTTGATCCGCAGCCGCAGGGGTTGCAACATGTCGAAGATCTCGGCGAGCTTCCACATCGTGGTCGACTCGCCACCGGGGATGACCAGGGCGTCGACCGCGTCCAGCTCGGCGGGGCGGCGTACGGCGACGGCCGTCGCGCCCGCCTCCTGAAGCATGCGCGCATGCTCACGCACGTCTCCTTGGAGGGCGAGTACACCGATCGTGGGCACAGTCGATCCTTTCGTCCGCTTACGGGTTCCGACAATTCAACACCAGGGCGGCCCGGCATCTTCCTAGGGGGCCACCTCGATGTGGACGGGCTTGTGGTCGGACCACGTCACCTCCCGCGCGACGTGACAGCGCCGCACGCTGCCCTTGGGGGCGAACAGGTAGTCGAGCTTCCTGCCCTCGCGAGTCCACCCTCCGGTACGCCGTGCGCCCCGCTGGTCGCATTCCTGGTACGCGCGGTAGAGCGGGGCGACGGCACGGCGGCCGGCGGCGGAGCCGTACCCGCTGTCGGGCGGCGAGACGTTGAGGTCGCCGCCCACGACCGTCCGGTACCCGGGCCTGGCGGCCACCTCCATCAGGCGTTCGAGCTGCTCGGTCCGGTAGGGCGCGCCGGGCTGACGGTCGTCGTAGGCGCCGCCGGAGGACAGGTGGGTGCCGCACGCGCGGACCTTCACGGCGGGAACGGTGGCGCAGATGGCCGCCCGTTTGACGTACCACGGCGGCGCGGGCAGCGGGTGGATCTCGAACGTGACCGCGTCATCCGCCACCGCGACCGCGATGCTCTGCGCGCCGCGCGGGCGGCCGAGGCGGTCAGGGTGGCAGGCGTACGGTTTGCCGTCCTGCGTGGTCAGGCCCCATGAGCCGACCGTCCACGGCCGGCCGGTGCGTTGTTCGAGCCAGAGCTCCAGCGTGCCCGCCGCGCCCGTGCAGAACTCCTGGAGGAAGATCACGTCTGTCCTGGCGGGGACCTGCCGGCCGATGTTCCCGGCCAGTTCGATCGCGCTGGCGCGGTAGAAGCGGCAGTCGGAGTTGGTGCCGGTGCAGACGTTCCACGTCATCACCGACAGATCCGTACGTAAAGGTGCTGTGAGCAGCGACGCCACGAGCACCAGTACGTGTCCCACCATGGTGAGACATCAAATCAGGTGGAGGGCACTGTCGCCACGTCGCGCATCGTGTGGCCGGCGTCCACCCGGACCAGCGAGCGCAGGTGGTGCCGCCGCAGGTAGAGGACGGCCATGCCGGCGAGGCAGCAGACGGCCCCCAGCACGTACGGCACGGAGACGCCGATCTCCTCGCCCAGCTTGGTGGCGATGAACGGCGCCAGCGCGCCCCCCATCCAGCGCACGAAGTTGTAGCCCGCCGACGCGACCGGCCTGGGCGCGTCGGAGACCTCCATGGCCGACTCGGTGAAAACGGTGTTGTTGAGGCCGATGGGGATGCCGGACAGGATGGTGAACACGATGACGCCCACGTGCCCGGACAGCGCGATGCCGATCTGGAAGACGGCGAGCAGGGCCAGCGCCAGGTGCAGCACGTTCACCGAGCCCATCTTGCGCTGCAGCGGCGGCGCCCCGAAGACCGAGGCCAGTGCCACGCAGACGCCCCAGCCGAAGAAGACGGAGCCGATGCCGTAGGGGGTCATGTGCAGAATGAACGGGGTGAAGGCCAGGATCGTGAAGAACGCGAAGTTGTAGAACAGCGCGGTGAAGGCGGTCGTGGACAGGCCGCCGTGGCCCAGAGCCCTGATGGGGGCGCTGAGCCTGGTCCTGACCGCGGGCTTGGGCGTGGCTTTGAGCAGCGTGACGATCAGCACCAGGCCGGCGGCCATGAGCGTGGCGGTGCCGAAGAACGGGGCCCGCCAGTTCCAGTCGCCGAGCAGGGCGCCGACGAGTGGGCCCGCGGAGATGCCGAGGCCGAGCGCGGCCTCGTACAGGATGATGGCCGATTCCGCGCCACCGCTGGCGGCGCCGACGATGACGGCCAGGGCGGTGGCCACGAACAGCGCGTTGCCCAGGCCCCAGCCGGCGCGGAAGCCGACGAGCTCGGCGACGCTGCCGGAGGTGCCGGCCAGCGCGGCGAACACGATCACCAGCGCCAGCCCGGCCAGCAGCGTGCGCTTGCCGCCGATGCGGCTGGAGACCCAGCCGGTGATCAGCATGGCCACGGCCGTCACCAGGAAATAGCTGGTGAACAGCAGGGACACCTGGCTCGGGGTGGCCTTCAGCCCTTGGGCGATGGAAGGGAGGATCGGGTCGACGAGCCCGATGCCCATGAAGGCCACGACCGCGGCGAACGCGGTGGCCCAGACGGACATGGGCTGACGGAGGATTCCGCCGCCGGTTTGCATACTGCTCCTTACTTCTACGAGCGGCCGAGCTTCGCCAGCACGGGCAGGGCGGCCGCGAGTGTGGCGCGCTCGTTCTCGCTGAGCGCGGCCAGTTCCCGGGTGAGGTAGGCGATCCTGGCCTGGCGGACGGCGCGCAGCCGTTCGCGTCCCTCGCCGGTGAGCTCGACCGTCCTGACCCGCGCGTCGGCGGGGTCGGAGCCGCGGGTCACGAGGCCCGCGTCCGCCAGCCGGTTGATCTGGACGGTCATGGTGGGGAGCTGCACGGCGTGCTCCTCGGCCAGCGCGGTCATGCGGCGGGCGCCCTGTTCGAGCGAGCCCATGACGCTGTACTGCTGGCTGGTGACGGGCTGGCCGGCGACTGTGCGCCTGAGCAGGAGGACCAGGTGCCGCAGCACCGTGGAGACCTGATCGGCCAGGTGAGTGGGATCGTCCCTCATGCTTAGCCCAACTAACTTAGCCAGGCTAATATTCCACCCAAAGAGAGAACCCGGCCGCGTGGACCGGGTTCTCCGAAGGGGTTACGGGCGCTCTGTCTCCAGGCGGACCGTCTCCTCCACTGTCATGCCCTGGGTGCGCAGGCCCGGGTCCAGCGGACGCAGGTACGTCTGCCGCACTCCCGGCACCCGGTCCTCGATGACGAACGTGGCCCTGGTGTAGACCTCGCCGCCGGGCGTCTGCACCTGCGGCACGACCTTGAAGTCGGCCGCCATCTGGTCGCGCTCGATCTTCGTCAGCACGTATCCGCGCTGGTTGTTGTAGAACTTCAGGTGCGGGTTGATGGTCAGGAACGGGTGCTGGGCGGGGTCGGAGTCGCCGCCGTTGCCGCCCGTGGAGATCGACGTGGCCACCAGCTCCGAGCCCACCGTCGGTCCGGTCGGGTCGTCGTAGTCGAGCTTGAGGTCGCTGGCCCAGTGCGCGTGCACGTCACCGGTCAGCACGACGGGGTTGCGCACCTCGGCGTCGACCCAGCCCTGGGTGATGCGCTGACGGGAGGCCACGTAACCGTCCCAGGCGTCCTGGGAGGTGATCTTGGCGGGTCCCGCGTTGTTGTCGCGCTGGGCGAAGAAGACCTGCTGGCCCAGGATGTCCCACTGCGCGCGGGAGTGGTGGAAGCCGTTCAGCAGCCACTCCTCCTGCGCGGCGCCCGTGATCGAGCGCGCCGGGTCCACCGCGGCGGGGCAGTCGTCGTATCCGTCGCCGCAGCCCTGGTCGTCGCGGTACTGGCGGGTGTCGAGCATGTGGAACGTGGCCATCCTGCCCCACCGGATGCGCCGGTAGAGCTGCATGTCGATGCCGCGCGGGATCGAGGTGCGGCGCAGCGGCATGTTCTCGTAGTAGGCGCGGAAGGCGGCCTCGCGCCGGGTCAGGAAGTTCGGCTGGGGCACCTCGGGCTTCTCCGGCACCTCGTCGGCCCAGTTGTTGTCCAGTTCGTGGTCGTCCCACACCACCAGCCAGGGCGCGGCGGCGTGCGCGGCCTGGAGGTCGGCGTCGGCCTTGTACTGGGCGTGGCGCTGACGGTAGCCGGCCAGGGTCTCGGTCTCGGGGCCCTCGTGGTCGCGGACGTTGCCGCCGGGGATGGTGTAGGAGTCCTTGGTGTACTCGTACTGGTAGTCGCCCAGGTGCAGGATCAGGTCCGGGCGTTCCTCGGCCAGGTGGCGGTAGCTGGTGAAGTAGCCGTGCTCGTACTGGGCGCAGGAGACGAAGGCCATGGACAGGGCGCCGCCGTACGAGAGGGGGTGCGGGGCGGTGCGGGCGCGGCCGATCGGGGAGACGTACGGGCCCACGCGGAAGCGGTACCAGTAGTCGCGGTCGGAGCCGAGCCCCTGGACCTCGACGTGCACGCTGTGGCCCCATTCGGGGGCGGCGACGCTGACGCCGGTGCGCACGACGCGGCGGGCGCGCTCGTCGGAGTACACCTGCCACTGCACGGGGAAGGGCCGCTGGGGCATGCCGCCGAACCCGTCGTCGGCCAGCGGCTCCTGGGCGAGCCTCGTCCAGAGGACGAAGCCTTCGTGGTCGGGGTCGCCGCTGGCGACGCCGAGGGTGAACGGGTCGGTACGCAGGCCACGAGAGGCGAGACTCTGGGCCGTCTCGGCGGCGGGATCAGGCTCGGCGTGCGCGGCGGTGGAGGGAATGGCCGCCGCGGCGCCAGCAGCTAACCCCGTGACGAGGAAATGCCGTCGGTTGAGGGACATGTGCGGCTCCTGGGACGATCAAGGATGGGGACGCCCCGTAGCCTGACTGAGAATCATGACTACACGGTGAACACCACACAACACGAAAAAGGCGACATCTTTCGCGGATGTCGCCTTCTCCGGCGATTTTCACCGTCACATCGTGGCGCCCCCGCCAGGCCGCCGTCGGCCTGCCAGAGGTGATCGTGCCACGCGTCCAGGCCGGTGACCTGCAACGACGCGCAAAGCTTTACCAGCCGCGGTCGGCCAGGCGGTGCGGCTGCGGGATCTCGTCGACGTTGATGCCGACCATGGCCTCGCCCAGGCCGCGCGAGACCTTGGCGAGGACGTCGGGGTCGTCGTAGAAGGTGGTGGCCTTGACGATGGCCGCGGCGCGCTTGGCCGGGTCGCCCGACTTGAAGATGCCCGAGCCCACGAACACGCCCTCGGCGCCGAGCTGCATCATCATCGCCGCGTCCGCGGGGGTGGCGATGCCGCCCGCGGTGAACAGCACGACCGGGAGCTTGCCGGTCTTGGCGACCTCGGCGACCAGCTCGTAGGGGGCCTGCAGCTCCTTGGCGGCGACGTACAGCTCGTCCTCGGGCAGCGAGGTGAGCCGCTTGATCTCGGCACGGATGGTGCGCATGTGGGTGACGGCGTTGGAGACGTCACCGGTGCCGGCCTCGCCCTTGGAGCGGATCATGGCCGCGCCCTCGGTGATGCGGCGCATGGCCTCGCCCAGGTTGGTGGCCCCGCACACGAAAGGCACGGTGAACTGCCACTTGTCGATGTGGTTGGCGTAGTCGGCCGGGGTCAGCACCTCCGACTCGTCCACGTAGTCCACACCGAGCGACTGCAGCACCTTGGCCTCGACGAAGTGACCGATGCGGGCCTTGGCCATGACGGGGATCGACACGGCGGCGATGATGCCGTCGATCATGTCGGGGTCGCTCATCCTGGACACGCCGCCCTGGGCGCGGATGTCGGCGGGCACCCGCTCGAGGGCCATGACGGCGACCGCGCCTGCATCCTCAGCGATCTTGGCCTGCTCGGCGGTGACGACGTCCATGATGACGCCGCCCTTGAGCATCTCGGCCATGCCGCGCTTGACACGGGCGGTTCCGGTGACGGGGGTGCTCTCTGGCGTGCTGCTGGACACGGTCATCCTCACGGCTCTCACGGGCTCTAACGGCGAATCGGTAAGTTATCAACCCCATCGTAGGTCCTGAAGGACCCCTCCCCCGACATGCCAAGATGTCAGGATTTATCGCCTGATCTGTACATCAAGGCGCTATGGGATGACGGGCTTGCGGCTGGCGAGGGCCACCCAGACCTGGCCGGGCGCGAAGTTCATCGGCTCCCCGCTCTCAGTGGTGAACGTCGTGCCGCCGTCCTCCGATTCCCGCTCCCACTTCGCCTTGAAGGCTTTACCGTCGCGCAGCACGATCGCCGAGCCCTTGCCCGTGCTGTGCACGAGCGGCGTGTAGCTCTGGTTCTTGTCGTGGAACTCCGAGCGCTCGGTCTTGGTGTACTGGACGACGACCGTCGGCGCGCCGAGCTGCCCGCCCTCGGCGGCGACGTCCTTCTTGCCGTCCTGCCAGATCAGCCACTGCTTCTTCGTCTCCGACCAGCCGAAGGTGAAGCGCGCGGCGGGCCACTTGACGGTGTACGACTTGCGCTCGACCCCGCCCTCGGCCGGGGCGTCGCCGAAGGTGTAGCCGATGTCCTTGGCCTTGGTCGCCTTGGGCGCCTTGGCCAGGAGCTGCTTGGTGTTGGCGAAGAGGTTGTAGGGGGCGAAGCGGCCAGGCTGGCGGAAGTAGGCGCCGGGGTTGCGCGTGTCGCCCACGTCGAACAGCGACGCCTCGGCGATGAACGGCAACATCTTGGTCTGCGCGCCCGAGTAGGAGAAGGCAGGCTTGCCGAACTGCGGCGCGATGTGCAGGTCGGAGATGCGCGCGCTGCGCACGGGGCCCACCTTGGCCGGCACCTTGGAGGAGAAGATCGCCATGAGCCGGGTCAGGCCCGCCTCGACCTGCTCGATGTAGACGATGTCCGCGCTCTTGAGCCCGAGCTGCGGCTTGCCCGCCGCGGTGTTCTCGATCTTCACCGCGAGCACGGGCCTGAGGTTCTCGTACGGCTTGCCGGTGAAGGGATGGGCGTTGACCTCCTCCTGCGGCTCCTCGCTCGGCGCGGCCGTGGTCGCCTGGGGAGCCTGGCCCGCGGCGGGCTCGTCCGACGAGCAGGCTGCGACGGGCAGCAGCACGGCCGCCCCCGCCAGCCAGAGCGTGAACATCCGGGGTAGCCGCACGTGTGTTTCTCCTCGCTTCAGCCCGAAAACGGGATGAAGCATACTGGCTTCCCCAAATTAGGTCATTCAGTTGCCATGGTCGCAGGCGGATTGTCATCAATCTCGAAGAATTGGGGGTATTCGGTATGCCCGGCCAGGCGCAGGGTCCTGGCCAGCCAGCGGCGCTGGGCCGTACGCGTGACGCCGACCGCGTTGTTGTGGAAGCTGCGAGAGTAGACCACCTTGGCCACCGCCGCGTCGAGCTCTTCCAGCAGGTCGGGACCCCCGGGCGCCTCCGACAACTTCTCCCTGAACCGCTCCTGGTCCACCGCCGCCCGCAGGGCCCGCGACAGGTCGCTCTCGGCGTGCTCGCGCTCGTCCGGCCCCGCCGTCCTGGCCTCGTGCGCCGCCGCGGCCAGCACCAGCGACGTGGCGGGGTCGAGCAGGCGCGAGCCGGCCAGCTCCAGCACCACCGCCCTGCGCCGCGTCAGCGCGGCGTCGAGGGACTCCTGGGCCAGCTCCAGCCGGATGTGCAGGCGGTCGAGGCGGCCGGCGCGCCAGGAGATGTAGACGGCCGTGAGCACGACGACGATGCCCACGATCAGCACGATCATGGTCGATGTCACAGGTCTTCCTCCACGCGTCCCGCGCCGCTGGTGGTGACGGTCTCGTAGACGCGCACGACGTCACGCGCGACCGTGGACCAGTCGTACTTCTTGACCGCCACCAGCGCCTCGGCCGCCAGCTTGGCCCGCCGCTCGGGGGCGTCGAGCAGCGCGCCCGCCTCGCGCGCCAGCGAGGCCGGGTCGCCGTTGGCGAACAACGCGCCCGCCTGCCCGCCGCCCAGCACCTTGCGGAAGGCGGGGATGTCGCTGGCCAGCACGGTCGCCCCCGACGCCATGGCCTCGGCCAGCACGATGCCGAAGCTCTCCCCGCGGGTGTTGGGCGCGCAGAACACGTCGACCGAGTGGTAGGCGCGGATCTTGTCGGCCTCGTTCACCATGCCGAGCAGCGTCACCCGGTCGCGGAACTCCTTCGGCACCCGCTCGTAGACATCCTTCTCGTCCCCGGGACCGGCGATGAGCAGCTTCAGCTCCGGCCGCTCGGCCGCCAGCTCCCCGAACGCGTCGAGCAGGATCGGCAGGCCCTTGCGCTCCTCGTCCATGCGGCCGAGGAAGCCGATCGTGGCCCCGTCGGGCCCCCAGCCGTCGAGCGGCTCGGCCTCGGTGTAGCGGGAGACGGTGACGCCGTTCGGGATCAGGACCGTGTCGCCGCCGAACTGCTCCACCAGGCTCTTGCGCGCCGCGTCGGAGACCGCGATGCGGCCGCTGAGCTTCTCCAGCGCGCTGCGCAGCAGCGGCTCGGCCACCGCGATCGCCCGCGAGCGCGAGAACGAGGCGTGGAACGTGGCCACGATCGGCCCCTTGGCCGCCCAGCAGGCCAGCACGCCCAGGCTCGGGATCAGCGGCTCATGGATGTGCAGCACGTCGAACCCGCCCGTGCGCACCCATCGCCGCACCCGCGCGGCCGACAGGAACCCGAACGACATCCTGGCCACCGACCCGTTGTACGGCACCGGCACCGCCCTGCCCGCGCCCGTCACGTACGGGGGCAGCTCGTCGTCGTCGGCCGCCGGCGCGATCACCGACACGTCGTGCCCCTGCGCGATGAGCGCCTGCGCCAGGTCGTCGATGTGCTGTCTGACTCCACCAGGCATGTCCCACGAGTAGGGACAGACGATGCCGACCCTCATCGGGGGTCCAGGTCGTCCAGCCAGAGCCGCTGCATCATGTGCCAGTCCTCCGGGTGCTCGGAGATGCCCTTCTCGAACACGTCGGCCAGGCCCTGCGCGACGGCCGCGACCTTCTCCTGCCGGGTGCCCTCCGCGGGGACCGGGATCTCCTCGTGGATGTGGATGCCCCAGTCGTCGCCCACGAAGTAGACGGAGGCGGGTAGCAGCGCCGCGCCCGTCTGCACGGCCAGCAGCGGCGGCCCCGCGGGCACCTTGGTGGTCGCGCCGAAGAAGCGCACCTCGATCCCGCTCTTGGTCAGGTCGCGCTCGGCGGGCAGGCAGACCACGCCGCCCTTGCGCACCCGCGTGGCCAGGGTGCCGAAGTTGTGCCCGTCGCCGCCGGTGAGCGGCAGCACCTCCATGCCCAGACCCTCGCGGAAGGCCACGTAGCGGCGGAACAACGACTCGGGTTTGAGCCGCTCGGCCACGGTGGCGAACGGGTGGCCGACGCCGACCAGCCACGCCCCTGCCTGGTCCCAGTTGCCCATGTGCGGCAGCGCTAAGACCACGCCCCGCCCGGCCGCCACGGTGTCGTGGATGTGCTCGGCCCCGATGACGTGGGTACGGCGCACGACCTCCTCGGTGCGCATCGACGGCAGCCGGAAGACCTCGTGGAAGTAGCGGAAGTAGGAGCGCATCCCGGCCCTGCCGAGCTCACGCAGCTCCTTGCTGCCGACGTCGAGCCCGGTCACCCGGGCCAGGTTGGACTCCAGCCTGCGCACGGACTTGCCCTGCCGGCGCCAGACCCGGTCGGCCAGGAGCCGGAAGACCGCCGCCGTCGGGCGCCAGGGCAGCAGCGGCACGACCTTCCACCCCGCCGCGAACCCGGCGGCCACGACCCGATCGCCGAACGACGCCTTCTCGCTCATTTCTCCCTCGTCTGCTGGTATACGGCCACCACGCGCTGCCCCACGGTGATCACGCTGGCCACCGCGAGCAGCCACATGCCCACAGGCAGGATGTACGGAACGCCGAGCCCCGAGAAGCAGGCCGCCACCAGCGCCACGACCAGCCGCTCCGGCCGCTCCGCCAGCCCCACGTCGGCGGTGAGCCCGAGCCCCTCGGCCCTGGCTTTGGCGTAGGAGACGATCGTGCCGGCCGCCAGGCACACCAGCGTCACCGCGGCCATCAGGGTGTCGTCCGTGTTGATGAAGTAGAGGATCAGCCCGGCGAAGATGGCCGCGTCGGCCACCCGGT
Source organism: Nonomuraea insulae (assembly GCF_042656245.1). NCBI lineage: Bacteria > Bacillati > Actinomycetota > Actinomycetes > Streptosporangiales > Streptosporangiaceae > Nonomuraea > Nonomuraea insulae. The sequence goes on along the minus strand of NZ_JBHSPA010000015.1, from coordinate 12,964 downwards.
CGAGCGTCGAGTCGAGGAAGGCCCCCCAGGTGCTGCCGCCCTTCCCGCCGAGCCGGGCCACGACTCCGTCGAGCAGGTCGAACAGCACGAAGAGGGTGATCACCAGAGCCCCCCAGGTGAGCTGTCCCAGGGGGAAGAAGAGCAGGGCGGACACGACGGTCCCGAGGGTGCCGACCGCCGTGACGGCGTTCGGGCCGATCCCGCGGCCGACGAGAGCCCTGCCCAGCGGGGTGAGTATCCGGGTCATGGCCGGGCGCAGGAGTTTGAGCATCGCGGTCCGATCGTAGGCCATGCCGAGCGTGACAACTTTCTTTGCCTCGCCCCCCTTGTGATATTCGCCACAGGGGTATTTGGTGAACACACCGCGTCCTTGCGGTTTCCATCACCCTCCGCGCGGGCGCGCCGTTGGCGAACAACGACGACACTGGAGGCGATGTGGCGGAAAGGAACTCGGGCGGCGCCGTGGGAGCCGCGGGCAGGGCACCCGCGGCCGACCGGACCGATGCGATACGCAATGTCGTGCTGGTCGGCCACTCAGGAGCGGGTAAGACGACCCTCGTCGAGCAGCTGCTGGCCGCGACGGGCACCATCCAGCGCCCGGGACGGGTCGAGGACGGCAACACGGTCAGCGACTTCGACGAGGTCGAGGTCCGGCAGCAACGGTCGGTCAACCTCGCCGTGGCGCCCCTGGTGCACAACGACATCAAGATCAACCTTCTCGACACCCCCGGTTACGCCGACTTCGTGGGCGACCTGCGCGCTGGGCTGCGCGCGGCCGACGCGGCGCTGTTCGTGGTGTCCGCCGCCGACGGTGTCGACGGGCTCACCCGGATGCTCTGGGATGAGTGCGCCCAGGTCGGCATGCCGCGGGCGGTCGTGATCACCAAGATCGACCATCAGCGGGCCGACTTCGACGAGGTGCTGGCCACCTGCCAGGACGTCTTCGGTGACGGCGTCGCGCCGCTCTATCTCCCGGTGATCACCAATGGTCACGTCAACGGGCTGATCGGGCTGCTGACGCAGAAGTTCTACAACTACGCGACGGGTTCCCGTACGGAGAAGGATCCGGGCGCGGAGTACGAGTCGCAGATCGAGGAGCACCGCGGGGTCCTGATCGAGGGGATCATCCAGGAGAGCGAGGACGAGTCGCTCATGGAGCGCTACCTCGAGGGCGAGCCCATCGACACCAAGGTCCTCATCGAGGACCTGGAGAAGGCCGTCGCGCGCGGCAGCTTCTTCCCGGTGTTGTGCAGCGGCCTCGGAGTGGGCGCGCAAGAGGTGCTGGAGCTGATGACGCAGGGCTTCCCCTCGCCCCTCGAACATCCCATGCCAGAGATCACCGACCTGTCCGGCAAGCCGGTCAAGACCGTCGCGTGCGACCCCAGCGGCCCGCTCGTGGCGGAGATCGTCAAGACCACCAGCGACCCGTACGTGGGCCGCATCAGCCTCGTACGTGTCTTCTCCGGCACCCTGCGCCCCGACATGACCGTGCACGTGTCAGGGCACGGCCTGGCCGAGCGCGGGCACGAGGACCACGACCTGGACGAGCGCATCGGCACGCTGACCTGTCCCCTGGGCAAGCAGCAGCGCGGCGCGGCCAAGGGCTCCGCGGGCGACATCGTGGCCGTGGCCAAGCTGTCGCGGGCCGAGACCGGCGACACGCTGTCGGACGTGGAGCATCCGCTGCTGATGACGGCCTGGAGCATGCCCGACCCGCTGCTGCCCGTGGCGATCAGGGCCAAGTCGAAGGCCGACGATGACAAGTTGTCGCAGGCGCTCGGCCGGCTGGTGGCCGAGGACCCGACGCTGCGCCTGGAGAACAACGCCGAGACCCGTCAGCTCGTGTTGTGGTGCATGGGCGAGGCACACACCGACGTGCTGCTAGACCGCCTGTCCAAGCGCCACGGCGTCGAGGTCGAACGGATCGACCTGCGGGTGCCGCTGCGTGAGACGTTCGGCGGCAAGTGCCAGGCGATGGGCCGCAACGTCAAGCAGACCGGCGGCCACGGCCAGTACGCCATCTGCCACCTCGAGGTCGAGCCGCTGCCGTCCGGCGGGGGCTTCGAGTTCGTGGACAAGATCGTGGGCGGCGTGGTGCCCCGGCAGTTCATCCCGTCAGTGGAGAAGGGCGTGCGGGCCCAGATGGAGCGGGGCGTCGTGGCCGGCTACCCGATGGTGGACGTCCGGGTCACCCTGTACGACGGCAAGGCCCACTCCGTCGACTCCTCCGACATGGCCTTCCAGATCGCGGGGCAGCTCGCGCTCAAGGAGGCCGCGGCGAAGGTCTCGACCCTGCTGCTCGAACCCGTGGACGAGCTGTCGGTGCTGGTGGCCGACGACCATGTCGGGGCGGTGATGTCCGACCTGTCCTCGCGGCGCGGACGGGTGCTCGGCACGGAGCCCGTCGGCACGGGCCGCACACTGGTCAAGGCGGAGGTCCCCGAACTGGAGATAACGCGGTACGCCATCGACCTGAGATCCATGTCACACGGAACCGGCACGTTCCAGCGAACCTTCCTGCGCTACGAACCACTGCCGCCGAACCTCGCGAGCAAGCTGGCCACCGTGGATTGAGGCTGTGGAAGAGCCGGGAGGGGATATGTCCCTCCCGGCCCAGCCGTAGGCTTATGTCACAAAAGTGTCACGAGTTGATTCCGGTTTTTCGTCACGAGCATGCCTGAGCAGCTGTCACACTGGGTGGCACTATGCGAACTGGACGCCCCCTACTCGCCGCTGCCGCTCTGGCCGTCGTGACCACCACGGCCGCCTACACCTTCGGCCCCGGCGCCGATCAGAGCCCCGCAACGAACGAGAAGAAGACGACCATGGCCGCACCCGCGGCGGCCTGCAAGGCCGATGCCCGCTATCCCAAGCGGGAGCTGCGCGGTGTGTGGATCGCCACGACCCAGAACATCGACTGGCCCTCCAAGCCCGGCCTCAGCGCCGCTAAGCAGCAGGCCGAATACCGCAAGATCCTCGACAGCGCCGCCAAGCGCAACCTCAACGCGGTCTTCGTCCAGGTGCGGCCCGCCTCCGACGCGCTCTACAAGTCCTCGCTCGAGCCCTGGTCGCAATACCTGACCGGCACGGCGGGCAAGGACCCCGGCTGGGACCCGCTGCCGTTCCTCGTCGAGGAGTCGCACAAGCGCGGCATGGAGTTCCACGCCTGGTTCAACCCCTACCGCGCCTCCTACGGCGACAGCACCGCCAAGCTGCCCGCCGGCCATCCCGCGCGTCAGCACCCGGACTGGACCGTCAAATACGGCGGCCGCCTGTACTACAATCCCGGGCTGCCGGCCGTGCGCGACCACGTGACCAAGGTCATCACCGACGTGGTGGACCGTTACGACGTCGACGGCGTGCACTTCGACGACTACTTCTACCCCTACCCCGTGGCGGGGGTGAAGTTCGACGACACCGCGGCCTTCAAGAAATACGGCAAGGGCGAGAAGCTGGCCGAGTGGCGGCGGGGCAACGTCAACACGCTCGTGGCGGAGGTGGACAAGGCCGTCCACCAGGCGAAGGGCCACGTCAAGTTCGGCATCAGCCCGTTCGGCATCTGGCGCAACAAGTCCAACGACCCGACCGGCTCGAAGACCTCGGGCATGTCCGCGTACGACTCGATCTACGCCGACGCCCGCGAGTGGATCAAGTCCGGCACCGTCGACTACGTGCTGCCGCAGCTCTACTGGCCGCGCGGCCACAGCGCCGCCGACTACGGCACGCTGGTGCGCTGGTGGGCCGACGAGGTCAAGGACAGCGACGTGCAGCTCTACATCGGCCATGGCCTCTACCGGGTCGGCGCCAAGGACGACAAGTCCTGGACCAAGCCCGGCGAGCTCTCCGCGCAGGTGGGGCTCAACCGCGACAACAAGCAGGTCGACGGCGCCGTCTACTTCAGCGCCAAGCAGCTCCTGACGAACCCGCTCGGGGCCATGGACCGGGTCGCCAAGACCCATTACAGCCGTCCCGCGCTGCTCCCCCTGTCCAAGGACCTCGGCGGCCAGGCTCCGGCCCCGCCCGCCAAGGCCTCGGCCTCCGGGGCTCAGCTCTCCTGGAAGCCTTCCTCCGGGGCTCGGGCGTACGCGGTCTATCAGCTGCCGAAGTCCGGCAAGGACTGTCACACCACGGATGCCCGGAACCTGGTGGCGGTGGTGAGCGATCCGTCGTACGCGGCCAGGTCGGCGGGGACCTACCTGGTCACGTCGCTCGACCGGCTGCACCATGAGAGCAAGGCGGTCAAGGTGAAGGTGGACGCGGTCTAACGGTTCGCCACGTTCGCAGGGGCCCGGTCATCAACAACCGGGCCCCTGCGGCGTCTCCGGGGCACGGAGGTGCACGTGGCTGTGCGGCGGATGCACGTGGAAGGGCCCGGCGCAACACGGACGGCGCCCGGCGCACTGATCGCGTCCTGGGCAACCAGGCGCAGCTTGCCGTACCCCCGAGGGGAAGGCCTCAGTGGCGGTAGGAGGTCCAGGCGCGGGCCAGGGCGGCTACTGCCTGGTCTGTCAGGGCTGGGGGGAGGGCGAAGCTGAGGCGGAGGCGGTCGCGGTGGCGGCCGTCCGGGGAGAACAGGGAGCCGGGCGCGACGGCCACCCCGTGTTCCCGTGCCACCGCCGCGAAGCGGTCCGTGTCCGTGCCCGGCAGGCGCGCCCACACCGACAGTCCGCCCGCCGGACGGGTCCACGTCCATTCGGGGAGGAACGCGGTCAGGGCGGACGTGCAGTGGTCCCTGCGGCGGGCCAGTTCGGCGCGCCAGGGTTCGACCGGGTTGCGTTCCAGCAGGTGAGTCGCCAGCCGCTGGGCCACCGCGCTGGTCGCCAGGTCGGCGTCCACCTTGGCCTCCACCAGGCGGGCGAGCAACGGCTCCGCGGCGCTCAGCCAGCCCACCCGCAGGCCGCCCCAGAGCACCTTCGACAACGACCCCACCGTCACCGTCCCGTACGGGTGCAACCGGGCCAGCGGTTCGGGCGGCGGGGTGCCGTCGTACACGAGGGCGGCCAGCGTACGGTCCTCGATCACCGGAACGTCCGCGTCCCTGGCCAGCTCGGCGACGTGCCGCAGCGGCGGGACCGAGCCGGTGGGGTTGTCCACGCTGACCACGTAGACGGCGGCGGGGCGGTGGCGGGCGAGCGCCTCCTCCACGGCGGCCGGCGAGGTGAGATCGACGGCCACCACGTACGCGCCCGCCCGTCTGAACACGCTCAACGCGCCCCCGTAGGCCGGATCGCCCACCAGAACGTGATCCCCGGGCCGTACCAGCACGCGCGCGGCCAGATCGATGCCCTGCTGCGCACCGGCCGTCACCAGGATGTCCCGGGCCGGCGCCATGGTCGCCGCAGCCCCCGCGCCGACCTCCCTTGCCTCCCTCGAAAGCCCTGCGCCGCCGTCCCCCACCTCTCCCGTAAGCTCGGGCTCGCTGACCCCCACCTGTCCCGTAAGCCCTGCGCTGACATTCCCCACCTGTCTCGAAAGCCCTGCGCCGCCGTCCTCTCGTGAAAGCCTCACACCGAAGTCCCCGGCGCCCGTGGAAGACCCCGCGCCCGCCTCCCCGACGTTCGCGAAAGGTTTCACGTCGGCGCGGGCCGCCTCGGAGAGCTCCCCGGCGCTCCCGCCGTCGCGGGCCGCCTTGGTAAGCCCCGCCTCAACGCCCCCGGTGCTCGCGGAGAGCCCATTCCCGGCGCCCCAGGAAGGACCTTCCGAGGCGGCGAGCAGGGCTCGGAGGCGGGGGTCGCCCATGGCGTCGTAGCCGTGGCCGCTGGGGGCGCGCAGGAGGTCGGTGGGGTCCAGGGGTGGCAGGAGGAGGTGGGAGGGGTCGGGGACGACGGAGGTGGACAGGTCGGCCGCGACGGCCCCGCCCTGGAGGAGGGAGCCGAACGAGGGGGTGCCGAGGACGTACGTGCCGCTGCCGTGCCGCCGCTCGCACCACCCCTCCTCGCACAACGCGTTGAACGCCGACGCCACCGTCCCCCTGCTGACCCCCACCGCCTGCGCGAGGTCGCGTTCGGACGGCAGGCGGGTGCCGGGGCCGATGAGGCCCGTCTGGGCGAGGTCCGCCAGGGCGCCCGCGAGGCGGCGGCTGGGTGTGCCCTGGTGCAGTCGCAGGCGGTCGCGGACGAGTGTGACGAGGTTGTCTTCCCTTCCCATGCCACCATTATCCCGATAATGTGCCACTCATTGTGAAATTGGCCTAATGATGAAGATCTAAACAGGCCACTGACGAAGAGGAGCGCGGGTGGAGGAGGCCACATCCATCTGGATGAACGGTGAGCTGGTGCCGTGGGCCGAGGCCCGGGTGCACGTGTTGTCGCACGCGTTGCACTACGGGACCGCCGTCTTCGAGGGCACGAGGGTGTTCGAGACAGCGGAGGGGCCGGCCGTGTTCCGGCTGGACGAGCATCTCCAGCGGCTCGTACGCAGTTGCCGGATGATCGGGCTGACGCTGCCGTACACGGTGGGCGAGTTGCGGGCCGCCACCCTCCGCACGGCGGCCGCCAACGGGCTTGGCTCCTGCTATCTGCGTCACCTCGTCTACCGCGGCTACGGCGAGATGGGCGTCGCGGCGCGCGGCTGCCCGACCGACGTGTCCATCGCCGGCTGGAGCTGGGGCCCACTGCTGGGCTCGTCCGGCGTACGGCTGATGACCAGCTCCTGGCGGCGCAACGACCACACGGTGGTGCCCACGGCGGCCAAGGCCACCGGCCCCTACCTGAACTCCGTCCTGGCCAAGCACGAGGCTCTCGACGCCGGCTACGACGAGGCCGTGCTGCTGAACGCCGCCGGCTACGTCAGCGAGTGCACGGGCGCCAACATCTTCCTCGTCCGCGACGGGCTGCTGGCCACGCCGCCGTCGAGCGCGGGCGCGCTGGCGGGGATCACGCAGGACACCGTCGAGCGGCTGGCCGCCGACCTGGGGCTGCGGGCGGTCAGGCAGGAGCTGATGCGCTCCGACCTGTACGCGGCCGACGAGCTCTTCGTGTGCGGCACGGGAGCCGGCATCGCCCACGTCTCCTCGATCGATGGGCGGGAGTTCGACGGCCCGGGACCGGTGACCGCGAAGCTGGCCGACGCCTACGAGGCCGCCGTCCACGGCCGTGACGAGCGGCATCGTCACTGGCTCACCCCGGTCTCCGCCTAACACCGCGCAAAGGCGGCTCCGGCGCTCCTGGTGCGTGAGAGGGTAGGTGCGTCTGGTGGCGCGCCGGGACACGACCTGGCTCTACCGTGCCACGGAACCCATGCGATCACAGGAGGTCATCGGGGTGACGCGCGCGCTGGTCGTGCTGGCCGTGCTGGTCGGTCAGGTGATTATCGGTCAGGGTCTGTTCGCCGGAGCGGCCAGGGCTGAGGAGGACGGTGCGGCACGGGTGGCGCTCATCGGCGTGCCCGGCCTGCACTGGGACGACCTCACCCCGTCCGGCACGCCCAACCTGTGGAAGCTGGCGGAATCCAGCGCGGTCGGCTCGTTGTCGGTGCGTACGGTCGGCAACGTGACCTGCCCGTACGACGGCTGGCTGAGCGTCTCGGCGGGCACCCGTTCCGCCGTCGGATACTACTGCGGCGCGCCTCCCCAGCCCGAGGCCCAGGGCGAGGGCGCCGTCATCCCCGACTACCGCTATCTGATCGACGTGGCCGGGCAGCGCAACGCGGGCACGCTCGGCGAGGCGCTCGGCGCGGCCGGGCAGTGCTCGGTCGCGATCGGGCCGGGCGCCGCGCTGGCCCTGGCCGACCGGAAAGGCGCGGTGGGCCACTACCACGCCTCACCGAGCGAGGTCAGGACCTCCGACCTGAACAAGTGCCGGATGGTCGCCATGGACGTCGAGGACCTCGTGCAGCCCTACCTGACCGGCGGCACACTGCCCAGGGTGCCCGAGTCACTCGGCCCCGACGAGCGCCGCGCCGCGCTGCGGCTGGCCGACGCCAAGGCGGGCGCGCTGCTGTCGGTCCTGCCGGCCGGCACGACGGTGCTGCTGGCGGGGCTGTCGGACCACGGTTCCGTACCGCACCTGCGGGTGGCCGCGCTGCGTGAGCCCGGCGCGCAGGGGCGGCTGCTCGGCGCGGCCTCCACGCACCGCGAGGACATCTCGATCCTGACCGACCTGACCTCCACCGTGCTGACCAAGCTGGGCCTGCCGGTGCCGGGCACCGTCGTGGGCGGGCCGCTGCGGGTGGGCTCGGCCGGCGCCTCGTTCGAGCGGCTGAGCAGGGCCGACGCGACCGCGCAGGAGATCCGGTCGGTGAAGGGCGTGTACTTCACGGTCATCGCGGTGTTGCAGGTGCTGTTCTACCTGGTGGCGTTCCTGTTGCTGCGGCGGCGCAAGGGCCTGGCTCCGGTACGCCTGGCGGCCGTCGCGCTGGCCTCACTGCCGGTCTCCAGCTACCTGGTCAACCTGCTGCCGTGGTCAAGCCTGCCGCAGCTCGTCGCCGGGGTGCTCGGGTGGACCGTCGTGCTCACGGCGGTGTCGTTCGCGGGGCCGTGGCGGCGCAGGCCGCTCGGGCCGCTCGCCGTGGTGGCGGGAGTCACCGCGCTCACGCTGGCCGGTGACCTGCTGACCGGCACGACGTTGCAGCTCAACAGCGTCATGGGCTACAGCGCGGACGTCGGCGCCCGCTACTACGGCCTGGGCAACATCCCGTTCGCGCTGCTGGCGACCGGCACCCTGCTGGCCACCACGGTGATCGCGCACCGCTGGCCGGGCAGGGTGGGCGTGGCCGCGATCGTGGTGCTGGGGGCATTCGCGATGGTGCTGGGCGGGTCCGGGATGGGCAGCGACTTCGGCGGTGTGATCGCGTTCGTGCCGGGCATCGCGGTGACCGCGCTGATCCTGACGGGCAAGCGGGTCTCGCTGGTGAAACTGGGCGCGTTCTGCCTGGCCGGCGGGGTGATCGTGATGGGGTTCGCGTGGCTCAACTACCTGCGGCCCGCCGATGAGCAGACCCATCTGGGCAGGTTCGTCGGGCAGGTGCTGACCGGGGAGGCGCTGGAGGTCATCTGGCGCAAGCTGCACGCCATGCTGGCCACGCTGCTCAGCCCCAACCTGATGCCGATCGTGATCGCGGCCGTGGCCTTCCTCGTGTACGCCATCCTGCGGCCCGAGCAGGCCTCGGCCGGGGTGGTGCCGGCGGCGTTCGAGCACTCGCCCGCGCTGCGTGCCGGGCTGATCGGCACGCTCGTCAGCGGCGTGGTCGGGATGCTGGTCAACGACTCCGGCGCCGCGGTGTTGTCCATGGCGCTGGCGCTGGCCGTGCCGTTGCTGCTGGCGACCGGCATCGGCGCCCTGCCCGACGCCCGCAAGCCGGCGCCCGGCGTGGGCGACCGCCTGGCCGGCGTCGCGAACTGAGCTCAGTCCCAGGCGTCGGCGAGGAGCTGGCGGGTGTCGTGCAGGAGTTGCGGCAGGACCTTGGTCTGGGCGACGACCGGCATGAAGTTCGTGTCGCCGCCCCACCTGGGCACCACGTGCTGGTGCAGGTGGGCGGCGATGCCGGCGCCCGCGACGTGGCCCAGGTTCATCCCGACGTTGAAGCCCTGCGCGCCGCTGGCCTTGCGCAGCGCCCGCAGCGACCGCTGGGTGAAGACTCCCAGCTCGGCCACCTCGGCCGTGTCCAGCTCGTCGTAGTCGGAGACGTGCCGGTAGGGCACCACCATCAGGTGGCCCGAGTTGTACGGGTAGAGGTTGAGCACGGCGTAGACCGTCTCCCCCCTCTTCACGATCAGGCCGTCCTCGTCGCTCATCTTGGGGATCGCGTCGAACGGGCAGTCATCGCCGGGACCGGTGCCGGTCGGCTTGTTCTCGCCCTTGATGTAGGCCATGCGATGCGGGGTCCACAGACGCTGGAAGTTGTCGGGGGCCCCTGCCCCTGCCTGATCGTGCATAACTAGCAGCATAGGACCCCGGACAAACGAGGTGTTCTTCCGGCACAATCCTGAGCACCCGTCTACAGGAGGCCGCGATGAGTGAAGCCTTAGCCGAGCAGCCGACCCCGCCCGCCCCGCCGTCCAACCCGACCCCGGACGCCCAGCCGTCGTCGTACATCGAGGGCCACACCGCCGGAGCGGTCGTGAAAGGCCGGATCAAGGTCGCCGACGAGGTGGTCGAGAAGGTCGCGGCGCTGGCCGCGCTGGAGGTGGCCGGGGTCGCCGACATGGGCGGCGACCTGGCGCGGGCCTTCGAGTCCGTACGCGACCGCATCGGCATCGGCTCGCGCCGCGGCACCCAGGGTGTCAGCGCCCAGATCCAGGACCGTCAGGTGGCGGTGAGCCTGACGATCGTGGTCGAGTACGGCCATGTCGTCATGGACGTCGCCGCCGAGGTCAAGACGAACGTGGCCAGGAGCGTCAGCCGGATGCTCGGCATGCGCGTCATGGAGGTCAACGTGACCGTCGACGACGTACGGCTGCCGGGCGAGGTCCGGCCCCCCGCCGAGGATGAAGAGCCGGCCTGAGCTCAGCCTGTCCGGACCATGTCCGAGGGGTAGCCGCCCCCGGGGTACACCCAGGCGCCGGTGACGCTCGTCCCGTCGGCGCTGAAGGTGCCCCGGTAGTAGGCCTCCGAGTTCTTCTCGTGGCCCCAGATCGTCAGGGTGTCGCCCTCGATCTCGTACACGTAGGCCAGGGTGCTGCCGTCGTTGTCGAAGTACCAGGAGTGCACGTCCTGGCTGGGCTCCTCCGCCCCGTACGGCCGCTTCCTGCCGATGATCTCGATACCCTTGGCCCCCGCGCCGTCGTGCGTGAGGTCCACGTCCTGGATGAGGAACTGCCCGCCCTCCATCCACCGGTAGGTCACGGTGCCCTCCGCGCCGCCGCTGACCTTCCAGGTGCCGACGAGCCGGTCCAGTGCTTTGAGCATGATCGTGCCTCTTTCTCCGAAGTGGTGTACGCCTGTATGACGGCGCGGGGCCGGGAAAGGAATCGGTCCTCGCGCCTCAAAGTTCGGCGGGCAGGCCGAAGGCGGTGTTCAGTTCGGGGCCGAACGTGGTGATCTCGGCGATCAGGCCGTTCTCGACGCGCAGCACGTCGATGTTGACGGCTGTGTACGTGCTCTCGCCGTGGCGGCGTACGTAGTTGGCCACGGCCGGGTGCCGGTTGGCGTGCGTTGCCAGCGCCTTCCATTCTCCCCATTGCCCCGGCCCCGACATGACCGGCCCCCACATGTCCAGAATGGCCACCCGCCCCTCGTACACCAGCGACGCCGGAGGCATCGTCTGCCGCGCGTCCTGCCGCAACAGCGTGGCCAGGGCCGACAGGTCGCCCGCCACCGAGGCGTCCATGTACCGGCGCAGCACCGCGCGCTCCTCCTCGCTCGGCTCCGTGACGGGACCCCACTGCGCGCGGCTCGCGGGCAGGTGCAGGCGCATCGTGGCGCGCGCCCGTTGCAGCGCGCTCTTGACCGCCGCCACGCTCAGCTCCAGCGCCCCCGAGGCCTCCTCGGCGGACAGGCCCGCCACGTCCCGCAGGATCAGCACCGCGCGCTGGCGCGGCGGCAGGTGCTGGATCGCGGCCAGATAGGCCAGCTCGATCGTCTCCCGCTCCACGGTCACCGCCTCGGGCCGCGCCGCGTCGGACGCGGCCAGGTCGAGCAGACGGTCGGGGTACGGCTGCAGCCACGGCACCTCGGCCAGCGGGGAGCGCGGCTCGGCGTCCATGACCACCGCGATCTCCCGCGAGCGGGCCGGGCCCGAGAGCAGGTCGAGGCAGGCGTTGGTGGCGATGCGGTAGAGCCAGGCCCGCAGCGTCGAACGCCCCTCGAACGTCTCCCGCCGCCGCCAGGCCCGCAACAACGTCTCCTGCACCATGTCCTCGGCATCGGTGAACGAGCCCAGCATCCGGTAGCAGTGCACCTGCAACTCATGCCGATGCCTCTCGACCTGCTCCGCGAACCGCCCCCACCCGCCCTCCTCCGGCGGGCCACCCCCACCCGGCTCGCCACCTCCGTTCAGGCCACCCGCGTCCGGCTCACCGCTCGCCTCCGAGCCACCCGCATCTGGCTCGCCGCTCTCCCTCAGGCCACCCTCGTCCGGCTCGGCGGATGCGGGCCGCTCGCCATCGTCGGTGCCGTCGTGTTCAGGGCGCATATGCCGTTCCTCGCTCCCAGGCCGCCTCACTGCCACGCCTGCCAGGATGATAGCCATGACAGATCAGCTTGAGCCCATGCCGGACGACTGGCAGCGAGCGCTGGCCATCGTCGCCCATCCCGACGACCTCGAGTACGGTTGCGCCGCCGCCGTGGCCACCTGGACCGACGGGGGTCGCGAGGTCTCCTACCTGATCGCCACCAGGGGCGAGGCTGGCATCGACTCGCTCGAACCCGGCAAGGCGGGCCCGTTACGCGAGCGCGAGGAGCGGGCCAGCGCGGCCGTGGTCGGGGTCACGAACGTGGAGTTCCTCGACCACGCCGACGGAGTGATCGAGTACGGCGTCGCGCTCAGGAGAGACCTCGCCGCCGCCATCCGCAGGCACCGCCCCGAACTCGTGCTCACCCTGAACTACGACGACACCTGGTCGGGCACGTACTGGAACACCCCTGACCACCGCGCCGTCGGCCGCGCCGTCATGGACGCCGTCGGTGACGCCGGAAATCGCTGGATATTTCCCGACACCGACGCCGCCCCCTGGGACGGCGTCCGCTGGATCGCCGTCACCGGCACCGACTCCCCCACCCACGCCACGGACGCCACGGACGGCCTGGAACGCGGCGTGCGCTCACTCCTGGAACACCGCGCCTACATCGAGGCCCTGACCACGGAGGACCCGGAGACCTACGCCCGCAACCTGCTCGAAGGCTTCGCCCGGGAGCAAGGCAAACACTTCGGCAACCGCCCTGCGGTAACCTTCCGCCTCTTCCCCCGCTAGCCCCACAACCACGGGCATCCCTCGGGGCACCGCAAGCGAGGACACCACAGGACGTCCCGGGCATCGCTGGCCACCGCCGGACGTGTCGGGCGCGGCACGGGCGGCGCGGGCGGG
>NZ_JBHSPA010000014.1:0-206867 GCF_042656245.1 Nonomuraea insulae | reverse complement strand
AAGTTTCACGTCCGGTTCTGTAGGCGAGCCGCCCCCGCGAGGGGGCGGCTTAGCCGGCGCGGTGGCCGATCCCGGCCGCCGGTTCGATGACCTGTTCAACCTCGTGCACGACCCGGCGACGCTGCTGATGGCGTTCGACCGGGTCGCGGGCAACCGGGGCGCCAGCACTCCCGGCGTGGATGGCCTGACGGTCGCCGCCGTCGAGGAGCAGGTGGGCGTCTCGGGCTTCCTGGACGACCTGCGTGCCCAGCTCAAGACGGGTGTGTTCCGGCCGCTGCCGGTGCGGGAAGGTAAGATTCCCAAGCCGGGCGGATCGGGAAAGGTGCGCGCGCTGGGCATCCCCCGGATCGCGGACCGGGTCGTGCAGGCGGCACTCAAGCTGGTGCTGGAACCCATCTTCGAGGCCGACTTTCTGCCGGTCTCCTATGGGTTCCGGCCCAGGCGGCGGCCCCACGACGCGATCGCGGAGATCCACCAATTCGGCACCAACGGCTACCGCTGGGTGCTGGATGCGGACATCGAAGCGGCCTTCGACAACGTCTCACACACCGCCGTCATGGACCGGGTGCGAGCGCGGGTGAAGGACAAACGTGTTCTGGCGCTGGTCAAGGCGTTCCTCAAGGCCGGGATTCTGACCGAACTCGGTGAGCACAGGAACTCCCACACCGGCACGCCGCAGGGCGGCATCCTGTCCCCGCTGATCTTCAACGTGGTGCTGTCAGTGCTCGACGAGCACGTGATGGCTCCCTGGGAGCCCGGCGGGTCGATGTCCACCCATGGCAAGCGCGACTACCGGCACTCCAAGGGACGAGCCACCTGGCGGATCGTCCGCTACTGCGATGACTTCGTCATCTTGGTGCACGGCTGCCGCGCTGACGCCGACGCCCTGCGCGAGAACGTCGCCCAGATTCTGCACCCCCTGGGATTACGGCTGTCAGCGGCCAAGACCCAGATCATGCACATGAGCGACGGGTTCGACTTCCTCGGCTTCCTCGGCTTCCGCATCCGGTGGAAACGCAAGAGAGGCACGAACAAGTGGCACGTCTACACCTTCATCAGTGAGCGCGCCCAACGCTCGGTGAAAGCGAAGATCCGTGCCCTGACCCACAGGACATCACAGCAGGACTTCGCATCCGTGCTGACCAGGCTCGCCTCGATCATGCGCGGATGGGCCACCTATTTCCGGCACGCCGTGGCCAAGCAGACCTTCAGCAAGCTGGACACCTTCACCTGGTGGAGACTCGTCCACATGCTGCGGACCCGACACGGCTGGAACTGGGGTCAACTGCGCCGTCACCTGAAAACCGGCTACGGCCGCTGGGTGATCGCCGCAAACGGGATCGAGTACTACAGCCTCGACAAAAGCGTAACGGTCCGTCGTTACCGCTACCGAGGAAACAAGATCCCCAACCCCTGGCTTCCTGCGAACCCCGCCTGACGGCAGAAACCGTGCAGAGCCCGTTACCGAGAGATCGGTACGGCGGGTTCGGCGAGCGGTCCGGGGAAACGGGCTGGTGGCAACACCAAAACCGCGCCCCGGGCCGACTCAACAGGCGAATGGGTGGAAGCCCGCTCTCCTGGATCATGGCGCCGAAGGTCCGGGTCAGGACATCGGGGGTCATCGGCCGGCCGCGTTGGGTGGTGAAGACGTAGCCACCGCCGTCTTCGCCGAGGAGGGGCGAGTTCGGCCTGCTGGAGGTCGCGGTGACGGCGTAGCGCGGTGACGGTGGTGCGATCGAGGGCGATGGTGCGGCGGCTGGTGGGCGTCTTGGGCGGACATTGGGCCAGCCCGCCGCCGTCCAACCGTTGTGTCTGGCTGTTGATCGTGATGAGTGCTGCGTCGAGGTCGAGATCGCACCAGCGTAGTCCGGCAGCCTCTCCGCGGCGCAGGCCGCGCAGGGTGATGAGGTGATAGACGGCATACAGCCGGTGGCCGCTGATCGCGGTGAGGAACGTAGCGGTCTGGGCAGCGGTCCAGATTGCCACCCGGGGACGGGTGCCGCTGCGTTGCCATTCGGCGATCTGGTCGCTGGTCCACACGACTGCATGGGGGCGGCGTAGCCGGGGGAGTTCAATGTAGCCGGACGGATTGTCGGGCAGAAGGTTCTCTCGAACGGCGGCGTTGAGCGCGGCTCGCAGGGTGGCGTGCAGGCGGGCGAGCAAGGTCGCCGAGGCTGGCCGGCGGGTAATGGTGCCGCGTCGCATGATCGTGGTGAACATGTGCTGCACGTCGCGGATGGACAGGTCGCGGAGCGGGATGCCGCCCAGGTGTGGGATGAGGTAGCTGTCGATGTGCGCGGTGTAGTTTCGCAGCGTGGCGGGCTGGAGGGAGACCCTGGAGGCGATCCGAGTGCGCAGCCATTGCGCGATGGTCAGCAGGCTGGCTTGAGGATCGGAGCCGGACGTCTGTAGCTGGGCGAGTGCTCTGACAGCGGCGCGGCGGCTGGTGAAGCCGCCCTTACGGAGGCGGCGGCGGGCACCGTCGAGACGGCGGGAATGTCGAGGGTGAGGTACCAGCTGCCGTGGCTGCGGGTGGCCAGTTTGGGGCAGTGGGCGCCGAGCTGACGTCCGGTTTGTGGATTCCGGCAGCCGCAGCGCTTGTGGACGTGACCGGCGACGGGCATGGCGACTCTCCGATCAAGATGGGGTAATGGTCAGTGAATCGTGGGGATGTTTGCGATGATGAAGGGGGCCGGGTCGAGCGAGGGAGGTGAAGTGGGTGTCCTACAGTCCGAAGCTGGCGGCGGCGCTGTCGGGTGCCACGCTTCGTCAGCTCGCGCACTGGCGTAAGGCCAGTTCTGGGCGTGGCGCGGTGCTGGTGCCGGAGGTCTCGCCGGTGCGTCCGGTGCTGTATTCGTTTCGGGATCTGGTGGCGTTGCGCACGTGTGTGAAGCTGCGCAATGACGCGTCCTTGCAGAAGATTCGCCGGGCGTTGGACACGCTTCGCGACGACCTGCAGGAGCGTGAGCATCTGTCGGCCTACCAGTTGGTGACCGATGGTTCGACGATCTACTTGGTCGAGCAGGGTCAGGCCACCGATCTGGTGCATCGCAAGGCCAACCTCGTCATCCATGACATGGTCGAGGTGTTGCGGCCGTTCTACCGCGATGGACGGCACATTCCGGACCTGCTACGTCCCCGGGAGCATGTCACGGTCGACCCGGCGGTCCGCGGTGGGATGCCGGTGATCGAAGGGACCCGCGTGCCGTACGACGAGATTGCGGCGCTACTGCGGGATGGTGTTCCGGCTGAGCGGATCGCGGAGTACTACCCGAGCGTGTCGGCCACGGCGGCGTTGGACGCCGCCGACTTCGCCGACTACGTCGACAGTTACGAGCCCCCCAAGGAGCAGCGTGAGGCTGCTGCTGGATGAGAACGTCCCCCGCCCGCTGTACCAGGTCCTGACGAGCTTTGTACTGAACCACGACATTGTCCACCTGCTGGATCTTCCTGGCTGGTCGGGCACGCGCGATGAGACTCTGTATCCGCGAGCCGCGGCCGAGGGGTTCCACGTGGTTCTCACCAACGACGGCCGTCAGATGCAGCGACCGCGGGAAGTGGCCGCTATCGCTGCCTCTGGTCTGCACCGGATCGAATACCCGCACAAGCACCCTGGGCTGGTCGGGATGGGCGCCGCGATCGCGACGGTTGCCGCTGGATTGCCGAGCGCGCTGGCGTTGCTGGAAGAATCCAGCGGACCACGCTTGATCACTATGCGAGGCGTCGATCCCACGGTAGCGAGTCGGCTGCGGGTGATCGATCCTGCGCTGGATTCGCCCAAATTCTGGCCTACGTCTCCGTAGCCTGGACGGACCCGCCAGGCACTCTGTGCCAGGTGCGGAGGTCATCGGGTGATCTGTGCCCGGCCCGCTGCGTCGGAGTAGCCGCTGGGCGAGCTTTCGACGAGGACGGAGGTCTCAGGGTGGTCTCGACGCCAGTTGGGCACTGACTCGTTTTCGCCCGTCTGGCTGGTTTGCGCCAGTACGGCAGCGCCACGCACCTTGATCCCTGCGGCCGTCCCATGAGCACTTGGGACGGCCGGGGAAACGGATGGTTGTTGAGAAGCCCGCGCTGGCCCGCGCTGCTCGGGCCCCACTGCGCTCCGCACCGCCGCAATCTCTCAATCACAGGAAAGACGGCGCTGACGGTCATACCCTGAAGTCTGATGTCGGGTGGAAAGGTCAACGAGTCGTGACCAGCAATCAGGTGGGGAAGAGCAGTCTGCAGGTTGTGGAAATCCTGTTTTCTCCGCTGCTCACCCTTGACGAGCTTGGGTCCCTGGGGCAAATAGCCATCACCTACTCGGTGAAAGAGAATGGTTGCTCGCACAGCCCTTCCTGTCGGCAGCGGGGAAAACGCGCGGCGGAACCGACAACCACGAGCCTGAAGGAGTTCCGGGGACATCGCCACCACGAGCGGATGTGCCGAACATGCGGCGGCGCGGACCTGCCGGCGTTGAAACCGGAGGAGATCGCAAGCGTCGAGGAACTGGCGCCGTTGCTGCCCCCACGGTTGGAGGCGGCGCAGCGGAGGGCTGAGACCGAACGCGTTGTGGTGGCTCGGGTGCGTGCTGCTGATGCGCTCGATGAGCGGGCACGGGCGATCCTCGATGGGTGGGAGTGGAGGCTCGCTGAGGAGCGGCAGCGGGCTGAAGGACGATCCGCCGACGTCCTGAGCGTCGCGACTGGTTGCTACGAGGACGGGACGTGCACGGCAGAAGCCGATGTGTCGTTCGATCCGCACACGCTGAAGGTCGATTTCCGGTGCCGGGCCAATCCGATGCACGGCCGACTGGCCTGGAAGGATGACGAGACCTACGAGATATGGAAGCACTGGGATGAGGCCAAATACGACACTCTTGCCCTCATCACTTCGTTGATCGCTGAGGATGACCCCTGCTGGAGCGAGGTCTACGGCACCCGGGCAAACGACTGGCGATCGGTGACTGTGGCGCTGCGGGTTTTCGATGAGGCGAACCCGCAGCCCATGGACCTCGGCCTCAACGTTCGGTGTGGGCTGTGCGGTCGGCGGATGGCGCTCTATGAGAGGGAAAGCCGTGCGGACGTGCCCTCGGCGTATGCGTGCGGGCACCGGCATCCGGATGGCCGTTTCCACCGCGAGGAGAAGGCTGATGTCCACCTTGTGGTCGACCGCGCTTTGCTCAACGCGCTCAACGGACGCTTCTCCTGGGTGGCTGCGCCCGAGCTGGCGCCGGCTCCCGCCGCCCTGGTCGCCTACGCCGACTATCTCACGGCGAAGATCGCGACTTACGATGCGCACATCGGCGCGGCGAAGGCAGACGCGGTTCTTTCGCGGCAGCACACCGACCAGCTGGCGCGGTTGGAGCAGGTCGGGATGATCCAGGAACACGGAGTGTTCGCGGTGGCCGGCCTGGATGCACTTGTGCGGGAGCCCTCGCGCGGCAGGCCGGCGCGCGATGATGGCGTGTTTACGGATCTCGGACGAGCGCTGCTGGTTGATCGGGTTGTGTGCTATCGCGACGGCATCAAGGTCTTCACTCATCTCGATGACGGCACCGCTCTTTATCGGCGACTGTACGCGGAGGATCTCCGGGAAGAAATCCGCGAGGCTCGTATCCGATTGCAAATGCTGGAGGACGAACTTACGGAGTTGGAGGAGACGCCAGCAGGCCCTCCGGACTCATCGTGACATGACTCCGACCAGCGAGTGGAGTGGAGCTGTCCCGGATGTCCGGACAGCCTGTGGGCCGTGAGCTCGGCGGCGAGACGAGAACCGACCGAGGGACGGTCGGCTGCCGTCAGGTCGAGGACACGGATGAGCGCAGTCATCGCGGCCGGGTTGATCCCGGCGAATGTGCCGCGTGTGGCTGTGATCACGGCAGCTGAGGACGCGGTGGCGGGGACGGCTGGTGTGGGGCCGCTGTGCCGTACGACCAGGGTGGCGAGCTCGTGGAGCGCGTCCGCCAGGACGGATTGGAGGAGACGACAGTCGTCCGACACGACCGCTGCTATGGTTCATTCTCTCCGAATGCCAGAGTGGGGTCGTAGTCGTCGACCATGGCAATCGGCTCGTCGAGAGTGATCGTGAAGTTCCAGCCCTCGTTCTGGATTGCCTGGCCAAGTTCGTCCCAGGTCAGCTGTCGGCCGTCGACGACCACGGCCATCTCATCCGGGCTGCGCCAGATGATCCTGCCGCGTACCTCGCGGTCGGCGATGGTCGGCTTGCCGCTGAATGGGCTGCGCTTGAGGTAGTGCCTGCCGATCTCGCGGCGGGCGGTCTCCCGTACGTGGTCAAGAGCGCGTTGCGGGTCGCGTAGGGGTCTGCGAGCGACCGGAACTCATACCCTTCCTCGACGCCGGCTTCCGTGAGGTCGGCTTCGATGCCGGTGGCGCCGTGTGTGAGGCGGTAGGCCAGGACATGCGGCCGACCGTCAGGATCGACGAACGTCTCTGGTGGCGGAGGCGACGGCAGCGGATCACGTCCGGTCCGGTCACACACCCACGAGTTCCAGCAAGCGTCGCAGAGCATGCCCACCGGGTTGAGATGAATCCGGGCGGGTTGCCCGCACCTGCCGCATTTTGCGCTTTCGGTAGCCACCTGGTGACTCTACGCCTTCGGGTGTCTCGGGCCGCGTACGTGAGATCGGCGAGGCGATACGCTCGCCGTCATGCTCTCCATAGCCGAGAGTCCGGTGTTCGCAGCCGCCCACGCCCTGGCCGCCTGGGTAGGCGAAGGACGTGCGGTCACGCCGGGCGGCGCACTCAAGCCCACTCTCGTCCCGGATGCCGCGAAGGCCATCAACGTTCCTTGTCCGATCAGGGTACGGCGGCTGAGCGATGTTCCCGAGGTGTTTCGGGCATGGCTGACCGCGGTAGCCACCGAGATGGTCACGGTCAGTGGGGCGCGTGCCGTACGCTCCGAACCCGAACCGGACCTGGACGCCGCCCGCGGGTATGCGGCGCTGGAGCAGGTGATCGCGGCGCAGGTCACCGATCCGTGTGGGGCGGACCCGCGGATCTGCTGCCAGGTGACGCTCGACCTGCTCGCCGAGGAGGAGCCGCCGCTCGGGCAGGCGCTGCGGGGCGAAGCCGAGGCTGTCATGCGGCAGCGTCGCGACTGGGACTGGCGCGCATCCGGGCTCATCGGCGGGCATCCCGTGGACCGGATCGTGACCATTCTGCGCGAGTTCGGCGCGCTGGATCCCCGGCTGAACGTGACTGAATTGGGCGAACATGCCCGCCATGAGCTGGCGGACCGGATCCCGCTGCCGGTTACGCCGGACCTGGATGCGGCCGAGGTGTTGCGCCGGGTGGCCATGTCCGCCGAGGAAGACGTACCGGAACTGCTGTGGCGATGGCGGATCCCTGACCACGGTTCGCTCGCAGACCTGGGGAAACGGCTGCTGGAGTTGTTGGAGGCCGCAGTGGCGGCTTCCCCGGCCGGGCGGATCAGCGCGATCGACGCGGTGGCCGAACGCGGAGAGAGCTCCGAGCCGTTGTGGCGGCACGTGCGCGACCAGCCCATGCTGGGCCCGCATGCCCGCTGGTGGCTGGGGGAGGATCTCTCCAGACGAGATCGGCAGTGGATCGGGGCCGAATACGGCTTGGCCGCCTTGGAACGGCATGACCCCGTCGACGCCTGGTACGTCCTGCTCGACATGACCGGTGACGATCCCCGAGCCGCGGTGGGCGACAGCGGGCACCCGGAGGCAGCGCGACTGCTGGCCGCGCTGCCCGAGACTCCGCCGCGCATCCCGGCCTACCAGCTCAAGATTTCTCTGACTGCTGGGATGTGGCGGCGGGTCCTGGTGCCGGAGAACTACTCACTGGGCCGACTCCATCAGATCATCCGGGTGCTGTTCGGCTGGTCTGACAGTCACCTGCACGTGTTCAAGGCCGGTAAGCGCCACTACAGCGACCCCTTCATGAGGCTGGAGGAATGCGGGGACGAGCACCTGCACCGTCTGAACCGGGCGCTACCCGCTCCCCAATCGACCCTGTCGTACACCTTTGACCTTGGCGATTGCTGGCGGCACGAGATAGTCCTGGAGAAGGTTCTCACCGAGGAGATCACCGTCCCGGTCTGCGTGGATGGCCGTGGCGACAATCCGATCGAGGACTACAGTCCCGACTACCCCGAGGAACCGGAGCCCTTGGATCGGGATGCCGTCAATCGGGCTTTGGCGCGCGTGGCCCCGTCGTGGGACGACGAAGAGGAGCCGTCCGGCTCAAGCATCTCCTAGGTCCAGAAAGGCCCTCCGGACTTGGACCCGGTCACGTTCATCGCCCGTGGCCTCCAGGGACCAGGCCGACGGCCATCGCAATGTAGGCATGCCAGAAGCACCCCGGCGTCAAGGCCCGCCTGTCGCCACGGTGTCCTCGCGTACACGTCGAGCGCCCCTTCGACGATCGTGCCGACGCGGCCGTAGGAGTCGTCGCAGTTGGCCTGCGCCTGGTGGAGAAGAGTGACCGCGGCTCGCCGCGCCGCGACCTGCGCCGCCGGATCTCCGGCCCGTACATCGTCGCGTTTATCGCCGGGTCACCCGATCGACGGTGATGTCGGTGACGGTCCAGGTGATCGCCGGTATTCCCGCCAGAGGGGCTGCTGGGTCGGCCGCGTGGTTCCACGCGGCGGCCACGCTCTGGTTGATGTCGTCGGCTGCTTCGGGGGCGTTCTGTACGGCAAGGGCCCGAAGCGCGGCCAGATCGCCGAGCTGGAGCTGGACCGACCACGACACCTGGAACTCCCGATCGGCTACCTGGTCGACCGCGTGCTCGGCGGCCTCAAGGCGGATCGCGCCGCTTTCCAGCAGCGGCCACAGGCCGACTGTCGGATCGAGCAACCAGTCGAGTGCTCTCTCTGCGGTTGACGCGATCACCTCCCGGGTGTCGGGGAGGTCCTCATCGTCGTCGGCGTCGCCGATCTCGATGAAGGTGCCACTGTCGAAATCGGCCAGCGCTCGATCGCGGAGCACAGCGAGATCGCGCACGACGACCTGCGCGGTCACCGCCCGCTGCCAACGCTGCCCGGAGCGGCCTGGGCCGGGGGATCCGGTCACGGGTGGCATCGCCGGCGCGGGTAGATCAAAGAGCGCGGGGGTCTGCTCGGACACAACCAGACCGTATCGCGGGGCCGCGGATTCACGGTCCTAAACGAAGCGGTCGACCGTCAGACACGGGGCTTCTTCGTGGGCGAACCGCATGGTCAAGGCCGCGCAATTGGCCGGCCGGTTGCTCGGTGGTTGCTCTTCGGCCATCGGCACCCGTGAACCCGCGGTGGCATTGTGGGGCATTTCGAAGACAACGAAAAGGGGCGGAGCGTTACAAGGAAGTACATTGAGGGACGGCCTGACACAAAGGCTAGTGACTCTTAATCAGCGGGTCCGGGGTTCGAGTCCCTGGCGGCGCACCGCACCGAAACCCCAGTTCAGCGCGCTGAGCTGGGGTTTCTCGGTTTTCGAGTGGCTCCGGCCGCATTGAGGTGCTCCTGTGGTTGCTCGCCGGATGCTCTTCGGCGGGGGGATGCTATGTGAAGATCGACGATCTGCTGAAGGATTCGCCGCAGCTTGTCCCCTGGCGGCCGACAGTAGGTATCGCAAGGCCGCCGACCTCATCCAGCGTGGCACGTGCGGTGACGGCGTTGCGGCACGGCCTTTCGCCGTGCGAAACCCGCCCGCGCTGGTCACGGCGCTCGCCGAGCACCTCGCCGCACTCGGCGAAGCCGTCGCTCGCTCCCGACCCGCACCGTAGCCACCGGCCGACAGGGTCAGGCAGGGTCAGGCAGGGTCAGGCAGGATCAGGCAGGGTCAGTCGAACGCCGTCAGTTGGCGCTCGCGTGCCTCGGTCAGGTGTCCGCGCATCGCCGCCTCGGCCGAGTCGGGGTCTCCGGCCTCGATGGCTGCGGCGACGCGTTGATGTTCCTCGATCGTCGTGCCGGCGTGGGCGTACGGGAAGTAGCGCCGGTGCAGGTGAAGGTGGACGTGCAGGCGATCGACGCCCTCGCGGAGGAGTGGGTTGCCCGCGGCCTCGGCGATCAGGTCGTGGAAGCGGGCGTCGTGGGTGGTGAAGGCCGCGTGCCAGCTCCAGCCGCCGGGGTCGTCCGGGTCCTGCGCGATCGACGTGGCGGCCTCCGCGGTGATCGCCTTGTGCTGCTCCGGGATGGCCCGTTCGGCGGCCCAGCGTGCGGCGGCGCACTCCAGCAGCAGCCGCATCTCGAACATGTGGTTGAACTCGGCGCGCGTGAGCAGCGGGCTGACCGTGTAGCCCACGAGGGGGCGCTTCCTGACCAGCCCGTCGGACTCCAGGCGGGCCAGCGCCTCGCGGATCGGTGTCTGGGACACCTCGAGCTCCCGGGCCAGTGCGTCGATGTTGACGCGGTCGCCGGGCTGCATGCTGTGCTCCAGGATCCGTCCCCTGAGCGCGTCGTAGACGTCGTCTCCGAGCGTCGAACGCCGGAGCCGGATCGGTTCGGTGGGTGCCATCGGTCCCAATCCTCCCACGGAGTCCGCGCATTACCTGAAGGTTAAGTCTTGACGTCCGAGCGAGCACGGACTATACCTCCAGGAAACATCCTATAGGATCTATGATCCTTCGAGAGGCGCGGTCATGAATCACAGACCACTGGTCCGGCTCGGCGGGCTGGCTGCCGCCCTGCTGCTCGCCGTCACTGCCACCGCCGGTTGCACGAGGAAGAGCGACGACACAACGACGGCCGGCGCGTCCGTCCGAACGCCCGACCAGGTCAAAATCGCCCTGGTCCCCGGCGGGGCACACCCCTACTTCCAGCCGTGGAAGGACGCCTCCACCAAGGCGAAGAGCGACCTCGGCGTCAGCGACGTCACCTTCAACGAGACCTCCGACTGGGACCAGACCAAGCAGAACGACGTGCTGAAGTCCCTCGCCGCACAGGGCTACAACGCCTTCGGCGTCTTCGGCGTCTCCCCGGAGAACATCAACGCCACCTTCGACGACCTCAAGAAGCAGGGCTTCCCGGTCTCCTCGCTGGCGTCCTGCCCGGCGGGCGACGTCGACAAGGCGGACTTCTGCCTGTCCACCGACGTGCAGCTGGCCGCCTACAAGGCGGCGCAGGCCGCGATAGAGGCGATGGGCGGCCAGGGCAACCTCGTGCACCTGACGGGCAACAAAGTGGACTCCAACACCCAGCGCCGCATCGCGGGCGTGCAGAAGGCGGTCGACGAGACCGGCGGGAAGGTCAAGGTCCTGCAGACCGTGACCGACGTGGACAAGGACCTGCAGACCGCGCAGAAGGCCGTCGCCGACCTGCTCGCCGCCAAGGGCGACCAGATCCAGGGCATCGTCAACACCGCCTACAACCCTGCGGTGGCCGCCGCGGACGGTGTCCAGCGGTCCAAGCTGCCGATCAAGGTCGTCGCGATCGACGACGACAAGACCATCCTCGCCGGCATCAGGGACGGCTCGGTCGCCGCGACCGTGCTGCAGAACCCGGTCGGCCAGGCATCCGTCGGCTCGTACGCGCTGATGAAGCTCGCGGGCGGCTGCACGATGTCGAAGCCGGGAGTGATCATCGACTCCGGCTCCTTCGTCGTGACCAAGGACGACATCGACACCTACGACAAGGACCGGCAGGCGAAGACGGATGAGCTGAAGAAGTCGTTCGACAGCCAGTACCTGTCCTGCAAGTAGTCCCACGAGCTCAGGAGGAGCCACCCTTGCCCGCGATCACCCACGCCGAGGCGTATCTCATCGACCTGGAGGTCGAGACCGTACGTACGGACGCCGTCCAGTCGTTCATCAAGCAGGAGACCGTATTCGTCGAGGTCCAGACCGACGACGGTGGCACCGGCACCGGTTACACGTACACGATCGGCACCGGTGGCACCGCCGTGCTGGCCCTGCTGCGCGACTACCTGTTGCCCAGGCTGGTCGGCGCGGACGCCCGCCGGGTGGAGGCCGTGTGGCACGACCTGTTCGCCGCGACCCGGGCGACCACGGTGGGCGCGATCACCTCGCTGGCCCTGGCCGCCGTCGACGTGGCCCTGTGGGACTGGCGGTGCCGCGACGCGGGCCAGCCGCTGTGGGTCCTCGCGGGCGGAGCGAAGGACCGCATCCCGCTGTACGACACCGAAGGCGGCTGGCTGCACCTGACCACCGAGGAACTCATCGCCGGAGCCAAGGCCAGCCAGGCCGCGGGCTGGCCCGGCGTGAAGCTCAAGATCGGCCGCTCTCCCGTGGAGGACGCGGAAAGGCTGGCCGCGGTACGTGCGGCGGTCGGGCCGAACTTCGACCTGATGCTCGACGCCAACCAGTCGCTCACCACGGCCGAGGCCATCAGGCGGGCCCGGCTCCTCGAGCCGTCCGACCCCTACTGGTTCGAGGAGCCGCTGCCGGGCGATGACGTGGCCGGGCACCAGGCACTGGCCGCGGGCGCCTCGATCCCCGTCGCGGTCGGCGAGTCGCTCTACTCCCTCGCGCAGTTCCGCGAGTACCTGCACCGGCAGGCGGCCGGAATCGTGCAGGTGGACGTGGCCCGCATCGGCGGCATCACGCCCTGGCTCAAGGTCGCGCACCTGGCCGAGGCGTACAACGTGCCCGTCTGCCCGCATTTCCTCATGGAGCTGCACGTGAGCCTGTGCTGCGCGGTCCCGAACAGCCGCTACCTGGAGCACATCCCCCAGCTCAGGGCGATCACCCGGCAGGAGATCGAGGTGGCCGACGGGCACGCCCTGGCGCCGACGTCACCCGGGCTCGGCATCGAGTGGGACCGCGACGCGATCGACGACCGGAGAGTCCGGTGAGCACGCGTACCGCGACGCCGCCGGAGACCCCCGCGGCGGATCCGCCAGGACCGCGCGCGCCGTCGCGGATGCCGCTCTGGGCGAACCCGCGCCTCGGACTGCTCATCCTGCTGCTCGCCCTGGTCGCCCTGTTCACCGCGCTGCGACCGGCGTTCATGGACACCACGCTCACGCTCGTGCCGCTGCAGTCGGACATCAGCGTGTACGCGGTGGTCGGCCTGTCCCAGCTCGCCGTTCTGTCGCTGGGGCACATGAACATGGCCGTCGGCCGGATGGCGGCGATGAGCGCGTTCGCCATGGGCCTGGCCTATGACCGCCTCGGCGTGCCGCTGGTGGCCGGGCTGGTGATAGGCCTGATCGTGGGCACTCTGCTCGGCGCGCTGGCTGGGCTGATCATCTCGCGTACCGGCGTCAACTCGTTCGTGGTCACGCTGGCGATGGACTTCGCCCTGGTGGGGCTCATCACGATCCTCTACACCAGGTTCACGGACGGCGTCGCCTTCAGCGGCCTGCCCGCCGGCATGGACGCGCTGCGCAACGACACGTTCGCCAACTACTGCACGGGCGACGTGTGCGGCCCGTACATCCCTCTCGTCGTGCCCATCGCCCTCGTCGCGGTGCTGGCGGTGGGACTGCTGTTCCGCTTCGGGAGGCTGGGCAGGGAGATCCTGATGACCGGCTCCAACGAGAAGGCGGCCGAACTGTCGGGCATCCCCACCCGGACCCGGGTGGTGCAGGCCCACGCGCTGAGCGGGCTGCTCGCCGGGCTGGCCGGCTTCCTGCTCGCCGCGAACAACGGCGCGTTCTCGGCCCGCATCGGCGACGCGTTCCTGCTGCCGTCGTTCCTCGGCCCGGTGCTCGGCGGCACGCTGCTGGCCGGCGGCGCCGTCAGCGTGCTCGGCACGGTGCTGGGCGCGACGCTCACGCAGGTCATCTACAAGGGCCTGAACCTGTTGCAGTTCCAGCTCGACCAGCTCAATCTCTACATCGGCCTGGTACTGCTCGGCGCGCTGTCGCTCGACCGCGTACGCCACGTCGTCGCGGAACGAAGGGGGGCCAGAGCATGAGCACCGGCACCACGACGGCCGGCCGCGCCGGACTCGGCGGGAGGTTCAAGGGCGTCTCCGCCCGGCCGGAGTTCACCCTCGCGGTGCTCGCCGCCGCCGGGTTCGTCGTGCTCGCCGTCGCCACGGACGGCAACCTGCTCTCACGCGGCACGCTGGACGCGTTCTTCCGCTTCCTCGCCGTCCCGATCGTCATCGGGCTGTCCCAGATGGTCGTGCTCGCCATCGGCCAGATGAACCTCTCGGTCGGCGCGCTCACGGGCCTGTGCGCCATGGTCGCGGCGTGGCTCATGCTCGAAGGCGGCCTGCCCGCCCCGCTGGCGATCCTGGGCGCGCTCGGGGTCGGCCTCGCCGCCGGCCTGGTCAACGGGCTGCTCGTCGTGCTCACCAGGATCAACGGCTTCATCGTGACCCTCGCCACCATGACGATCATCGAAGGGCTCCGGTACGGGGTCAACGGCCCCGACACCTTCCAGGGCTACTCCCAAGGGCTGCGCGACCTGGGCTCGACCTCGCTGCTCGGGCTGCCGGTCGTCCTCGTCCTGGCGCTGGTGGTGGCCGCCATGGTGGCCCTGTTCTTCGGCCGCGCGGTCGTGGGCAGGCAGTTGCTGGCGACCGGCGGCAGCCCGTTCGCGGCGCGGCTGTCCGGCGTCTCCAACGACCGGTCGATCGTCATCGCGCACGGGCTCAGCGGCCTGCTCGCGGGGGTGGCCGCCGTCATCACGGTCGCCGCCTCCGGCTCCGTCAACTCCAGCATCGGCGACGATCTGCTGCTGCCGAGCTTCGCCGCGCCGATCATCGGCGGAGTGGCGCTCGCCGGCGGGGTGGTCAGCGTCGTCGGCACCTGCCTCGCGGCGTTCCTGGTCCGGCTGGTGGACGTCATGCAGGCGCAGTTCGACATCAACCCGCGCTGGATCGACCTGATCGTCGGCGCGGTCGTCCTCGGTGCGGTGCTGCTTGGCACCGTACGCCAGAAGCTGTCCAAGAGGTCGTCATGATGCTCAACGCCGAGAACCTGGTCAAGACGTTCCCGGGAGTCCGCGCGCTGGACGGCGCCACACTGCGGCTCGCCGCGGGCAGCGTGCACGCCCTGCTGGGCGAGAACGGCGCAGGCAAGAGCACGCTCATCAAGATCCTCACCGGTGTGCACAGGCCGGACGGCG
This sequence comes from Nonomuraea insulae, assembly GCF_042656245.1. Taxonomy (NCBI): domain Bacteria; kingdom Bacillati; phylum Actinomycetota; class Actinomycetes; order Streptosporangiales; family Streptosporangiaceae; genus Nonomuraea; species Nonomuraea insulae. The sequence continues at coordinate 191,883 of NZ_JBHSPA010000014.1, read as the reverse complement.
GGCGGGTCGCGCTCGGCGACACCGAGCTGCACATGAGCGGGCCGCTCGACGCCCAGCGGGCCGGCATCGGCGTGGTGCACCAGGAGCGCAACCTGATCCCCGGGTTCTCCATCGCCGAGAACATCCTGCTGCACCACCTGCCGCGGCGCTTCGGCCTCGTCGACCGGACGCAGATGCGGGCCGAGGCCCGCCGCTGCCTCGGCCTGCTCGACCTGGACCTCGACCCGGACGCCCCGGTCTCGCGCCTGTCCGTGGCCCAGGCCCAGCTTGTCGAGATCGCCAAGGCGCTGAGCGTCGACAGCAAGGTACTGCTGCTCGACGAGCCGACCGCGTCGCTCACCGGGGGCGAGGCCGACCGGCTCTACGGGATCGTGCGCAAGCTGCGCGACAACGGGCACGCCGTCGTGCTGGTGAGCCACAAGCTGGAGGAGGTGTTCGCCGTCGCGGACACGGTCACCGTGCTGCGTGACGGGCGCAGCGTCGCCGAGGCCGAGCCGCTCGCCGGCTACACGCAGGACCAGATCGTCGACCTCATGGTCGGGCGGGCGTACTCCTCGGTCCACCTCGCCGAGCGGCACGTCGACCCGGCGACGGCCCCGGCCCTGCGGCTGGACAAGGTGTGCACCGCGCGGGGTCACCGCGACATCTCCCTGTCGGTGCGTCCGGGGGAGATCCTCGGACTGTACGGCCTGGTCGGTGCCGGCCGCAGCGAACTGGCCAAGGCGCTGCTCGGGCTCGACCGGATCACGTCGGGAACGGTGGAGGTGCGGGGCCGTCCGGTTCGCATCCGCGACGTCGGCGAGGCGCTCCGCGGCCACCGCATCGGCTACGTCACCGAGAACCGCAAGGAAGAGGGCCTCTTCCTTGACCAGACGATCGCCCGCAACGTCGGCGTCACCGTGTGGCGGCGCCTGGCCAAGGCCGGGCTGGTGGCCGATCGGGCGGAACGGCGCGTGGTGTCCAGGTACGTCGACCGGCTGGGCATCCGGATCTCCTCGCCGTCACAGCTCGCGGGCCAGCTCTCCGGCGGCAACCAGCAGAAGGTCAGCCTGGCGAAGTGGCTGGCCGCCGAATGCGAGATCCTCATCGTGGACGAGCCGACCGTCGGCATCGACGTACGGACCAAGGCGGCGTTCCACGAGCTGATCGCCGAGCTGGCGGAGGCCGGGCTGGCGCTGCTGCTGATCTCCTCGGACCTGCCGGAGATCGTCACCCTCGCCGACCGGATCGCGGTGATGAACGACTTCAGCCTCCGCGGCGAGCTGGTCAACGACCACGACTACGCCCGGATGAGCCAGGCGATCATCCGGCTGATCCACGGGGCCCCCTCGCGGCCTCCCACGGGGGATGAGGAGGCAGCATGAATCGGACGGGTCGCCGCGTCTGAGGCGTGGCGGGTTCCGGCGCCGCACCAGGTTGCCGCACCGGGTTGCTGCGCTACTTCACCGCGTCCGAGGTGCGCCGCCCGCCCGCACGAGTCGCGGCGGCCGGGTGATGCCCGACCGGTTCGACGACCGGCCGCGCACGCACGCAAGCGGGGATCCGCGGTATTGACGCGCTCCTCGGGGGATCGGCCGTCACTGCTCGACCGCCTGTGACGCCGCCTGCCCCGCCGGCACGCGCGAGTAGTCAGGCTTCGGGTCGAGCTTGAAGCCGAACGTCAGCAGCGCGTACAGCCCGGCGCCCACGGCCATCGCGATCACGACGCCGACGTTGCTCGCGCCGATCACGCCGGCCTCTGCTTGGTGGGTCAGGAAGAAGCCGGTGACGTAGGCGAAGTTCGGGTCCGCGCTCGTCACCAGGCCCAGACCGATGACGGTGTCGGCGCCGAGGCTGGTCAGAGCCGTCCACCGGCCGTTGCGCTCGCCGTGGCCGAAGGGCTTGGCCATGTCGGTGTTCCAGGCGAGGCGGCGCTGGCGGATGAAGTCGATCATCTGGATGCCGCCCATCGTCCCCATCATGACGGCGATGAGGGACAGGAACGACTGGAACGTCGCGAGGAACGAGGTCGAGACGAACAGCAGGTAGAAGGCGCCGGCGGCGATGATGAGGGCGTTGATCGCCGTGGAGGTCGAGCGGCGCAGCGGGACGCCGATGGCCAGGAGCGCGAGGCCGGAGGAGTAGATGCCGGTGATCGCAGCCGAGACGAGCGAGATCACGATGACGATCGAGAACGGGATGAAGAACCACAGCGGGAGCAGGTTGGTCAGCGCGCCATCGTCATCTGTCGCCCCGCTCGCCCCGCTGACCGCGTTTCTCCTCGCCTTGGTCACGCCTGAGTGGGTGGCGCCTGGAGGACGGCGCTCAGAGCTGAGCGGGTGGTGATGCCCAGCTTGGGGTAGATGCGGTGCAGGTGCGAACTGACCGTGCGGTGGGACAGCTTGAGACGCTCCCCGATCTCCTTGTTCGTCAGGCCCGCCGCCGCGAGCGTGGCGATCTGGTGTTCCTGCGGGGTGAGCTGCGCCGACGGCGCCTTGCCTCGGGAGGTGGTCCGGCCGGTGGCGCGGATCTCGTTGCCCGCCCGGGCCGCCCAGGGGTGCGCGCCGAGCCAGTGGAAGGTGTCCAGCGCCGCCGACAGGTGCTCGCGGGCCTTGGCCCTCGACTGGGCGCGGCGCAGGCGAGCGCCGTAGGCCAGGTTCACGCGGGCCAGGTCGAACGGCCAGCGGTCCGCGCCGGGCAGGGCCAGCGCCTGCTCGAACAGCGGCCAGGCCCGGTCGTCCGGGGCGGCCATCGCGGCCGAGGCCTTCACGGTCAGGGCCAGCCGCGGGGATAACTCGGCGATGCCCGTTTCGAGCATTGCGCCCACGTGGGCGGCGGCCTCGACGTGCCGGTTGGTGTACACGGCCGCCTCGACCAGGTCCATGGCGGCCCAGAGGGCAAGGGGGACGTACGGGGCGAACACGCCGGGCTCGCTGATGACGCTGGCCTGCAGGAACGCGTACTCGAAGTCGCCCTCACCCAGGGCGGCGAGGGTCCGGGCGTGCCGACCGTACCAGCGGGCCTGGTGCATGCCGCGCGACTCGGCCCAGCCCGCGATTTCGTCGGTCAGCGTCCACGCCCTCTCGAAGTCGCCGCGGGCGGCGGCGAGCAGCGCCTGGACGTGCTGAGCCGGCCACACCATGCGGTAGCCGAGGACCCGGGACAGCGAGAGCAGCTCGCCGAGCAGCTCATCAGCCTGCGCCCATTGGCCGGAGAAGAAGGCGTCGATCGACAGCGCGATCAGGGCGGTGTGCGTGGAGGTGCTGCCGCTGCCGACGCGGCCCTCGTTCACGATCTGCCACAGGGCCTGGCGGCAGCCGCCCAGCCGGTCCAGGAAGATCGCCGAGTCGACGATCCTGATGACGTCCGCCGGGTCACTCGTGTCGCACAGGACGTCGATCTCGGCGTCGAGCCAGGCCAGGGAGTCCGCGCAGGCTCTGGCGGGGTCGGCGTAGAAGTCTTTGCAGCGGACCAGGGTTTCCGGCAGGCCGGGTCCGGCGCGATCGAGTACGGCGTCGAGCTGCTTCCACAGCTCGGGGCGGCCGCCGAACCAGCAGATGTACAGGAGCGTCTGGAGCGCGTCAGCGAGGACGCCACCGGTCGAGTCACTGGCGTTGATCGCGCTGATCAGGTGGTGGAAGGCGGAGTCGATGTCGCCTTGCTCGGTGAGGAGCAGGTACGCGGCGGCGACCGCGGCCTCCAGCGCCGCACCGGAGGCCGGGTCGGCGCGCCGGGCCTCGCTGAGCAGCCGGCCGAGGTCGCGCCGGTCGCCGGCGAACCGTTCCGCGTAGGCGGCCCGCGACAGGCGGCGGGCGCGGTCGGCCGAACTCGGGCTCAGCTCGGCCGCCCGCCGCAGGACCGCGGTCGCGGCCAGGGCGTCTCCTCGGCGCAGCGTCCCGTCGGCGACCGATTCGAGCAGGGTCGCGATCACCTCGTCGGGTCCCGTCGCCGCTTCCGCGAGGTGCCAGGCGCGGCGGTCGGGCCGGTCGGTCAGCGCTTCGGCGAGGGCGAGGCGGGATTGTCGGCGTTCGCGGGCGGTCGAGGCCGCCATGATTCCGGTCCGGATGAGCGGGTGCCGGAAGACCAGGCGCGGGGCGCCTTCGCCGATCTGGACCAGGTTCGCCTGCTCCGCCGGGGCCAGGCTCAGCAGCTCTGTGTCACCGGAGGCGGTGCGCAGGACGTCGAGATCGCCGGTACCGTCCAACACCGCGAGTAGCAGCAGCGTCCTGGTCCGTGGTGGGAGGTCGGCCACGCGCGCGGCGTATAAGGACTGGACGCGACGCAGCGGTGGGTGGGCGGCGCGGTCCATCACGCGCGGGTACGCCTGGCGGCCGCGTAAGGAGCCGGCCAGTTCCAGCAGCGCCAGCGGGTTGCCCTGTGCCTCGGCCATCAGGCGGGTCCGTACCCGGGGGGCGAGCAGCGGGTACCTGGCCCGCAGCAGTTCGCCGGCCGCTTCGTTGTCAAGGCGGGCCAGTTCGTGGGTGGTGAGGTTGCCGTAATCGAAGTGGCCGGCCGTCTCAGAACGGGCGGCGCCCAGGAAACCGGCTTGGGAACCGGACAGGCGGCGGGCCACGAAACTCAGCACGGCCGCGCTTGAGCGGTCCAGCCATTGCAGGTCGTCCACGACGAGGACGGCCGCCGCCTGCCGTACCAGAGAAAGGGTGGCGGCGGCCACCGCCATCAGGTCGGGCGCCGGACCGGGGGCGTGGCTGAGGTCGAGCGCGGTGGCCAGCGGTGGCCCGTCGATCTCGCCGGCCAGCGGCAGGAGCGCCTGGTTCAGGCCGGAGAAGGCGCTTTCGGCCTCGAACTCCACGCCCTCGGCGCGCAGGACCCGCCGACAGGCGGCCGAGGCCATGTCGGCCGCCGCGTCGAGCAACGTGGATTTGCCGATGCCCGGTTCGCCGATGATGACGAGGGCACGGCCACTTGATGCCGCCTGATCGAGGAAGGATGCGATCAGCTCCTGCTCTTCGGCACGGCCGAGCATCAATGAATCACCTGCGCGCCGGGCGGGTCGTCTTCATCGATTCCACCGTACTCGGGCCGTGGGATTCCGCCCAGTCCTGAGGTCAGCAGTACTTGAACGAGCTGATCTTGTCGTTGATCCACCCAGGTACGGCCGGCAACCTCTCCCACGGGCCGATCTCGAATTCGAGCCCACCGTAGGAATTGTGCTCGTAGCAGCAGATGTGGCTCCCGGTGTTCACCACGGAGGAGGCCAGGTCCTGCATGCCCTTCCACTCGACGCTGTCCCACTGGAGCTTGCCCATGTCGGTGACGTCCTGGTTCGCTGCCACCGAGCCGAACTTGTGGTGTAGTGCCCCGCGGACGAAGTCGCCCTCAATCCACAGGCACACGTAGTTGGCCGGGCACGAGCCGCTGCCGTGCGCGAGAACGTCCGTGAGAACGGTCGCGCTGGCGGGCATGGCCGTACTGACGAGAAGGCCGCCCAATACGGCCGCGCCCAGCCCGAGCTTCAGCGCGGTGCCACCGTTCTCATCGCCGGGTACCGTCCTTGCCCTGGGCCATCACGTACTGGACCGCCAGCGAGACCGGGCCGCCGTGCCGGAGCAGGACCTCGGTGACGAGCGCGCGCTCCGGGGAGTTGTAGACCGGGGTCCACTCGCTGATCACGACCGACACGTTGATCGGGACGGCGCCGGCCTGGATCATGCGGGCCTTGCCGTCTTCGTGGCCCTCGACGGTGATGCCGCCGGAGCAGTCGCTGGCGAAGTAGACCTCGTACCCGTCCTTGAGCGCGCCCAGGACCGTCTGGGCGAGGCAGACCTCGGTCGACAGGCCTGCCATGATCAGCTTTCTGCGGCCGGTGGCCTCGATGGCGGCCCGCACGTTGGGGTCGGACCACGCGGCCGTCGTCGTGCGGTCGATCGGGGTGACATCGGGAAAAGCGTCGCTGATCTGCGTGAAGATGGGGTCGGCGAGTGGCCCGCCCTGGGCGCCGACCGTGGTCAGCACGGTCGGCACCTCGAGGAGCTTGGCCGCGCGGGCCAGCGTGGCGACGTTGTCGAGCAGGGCGTTGCCGTCGAGTTGGAGCATCGAGGCGACCCACGGCTGGTGGTCGATGAGAACTACAGCCGAGTTCTCGATGGTGAGTTCTGTGGCGCTGTTGGCCATGGCTTTCCTTTGTGATTCGGCTGGACGGCGTGTGTCGTCCGGATCTCACAGTTGATTGTCGAGAAGCCGATAACCGTTCACTAGCGTCAAATTACGGTGTAGGTGAGCGCGATGACGCGGCCAGGTGGGCCGATCACGTATCCGAACGCCGTCTTCGACGACCAAGCGGGCGGGTGGATCTCCGATGCGGAGATCGCCGAGGTCTGCTACACCGCGTTCACCAGCAAGGAGGGCCAGGCCAAGGAGCTGGTTAACCCACCCGGCGTGTGCCTCCTCATGACCAGCATGATCAGGTTGGGAAAGCCTACTGGCCGACAAGGGATACGGTCTGTGAGATCTCGGGCGCAAGGCCGCCTAGCCCGGCCGCGACCGGAAACGGCAGTCTCACAAACGCGATTATGCGATGGCCCGGCGCGCCGCTGGTCTGTGGGCTTCGATCCGGCAGGCGCAATAGGAGGGGCAGCAGGTGGGCGGGCGCCGATGCTCCAAACTGGGGTTCTGTTGTGTCGACGACGCGTGAATACTGGATCAGGCACACATTCCGTGATCGGACCCTGGTCAGTCGGTCAACAGCATGCGTTTCCGCAGGAGATCGATGTTGGCGCGGCCGTACATCTGTCGCTTGAGCATCTTGGTCCGGTTGACGTGTCCTTCGACGGGGTCCGGAGCTGTACGGCAGCGTGAGCCCGGCGGTGACGGCGTCTTGGTCGCGGCGTAGTCCGGTGACGAAGGAGTGCAGCTCAGGCAGGTCGTCGCCTAGGACGGCGTTCATCCAGGTCTCCAGGTTTTGGCCGTGGCGGTGCGTCATCATCTCGGCGAACTGGCGCACGTGCAGCTGAAGCGCCGCCAGTTGGGCGCAGGTGGTGGTGAGCGCCTGGAGGTGGCGGTGTTCGTCGGGGTCGAGGTGGGCGGGGTTGCGCAGGAACCAGTCGGCGGCCTGCCGGACCGTGGGCGGCCGCGTTGATGTCGGTGCGGGAGGTGTTGCGTCGCGCCAGGGGCGGACGTACTGGCGGACGGTGGTGCTGCTGCCGTGATAGCCCAGGGCCTGCAGTTCCTGGCGGAGGAGTTCGGCGGGGACGGACGGCGCCGCAGGTGGCGAGGTGTCGGTGCGCGTGCTGGGTACGGCGGCCAGGGTTTCCAGGTGGCCGCGGTGGCGGGTGACGGTGCGTTCGACGGCCTCGCCGAGATTCCGCCAGGTGGTACTGGTGGGCCGCTGACGAGGTGCCTGTTGAGCAGGCCCTCTTCCAGCGACCCCCAGCCCGAACGACGCATGCGACTTATCACCGCACGTCGCTCTCCAGTTCTATCGTTCGAATAGACAGCGTCGCGTCAACCGGTTTAGATATCTCGGCGGAAATGTAGAAATAATATAGATGACGCGCGGAATGCCTGGTCAATGGCAAGTGGCCGCGATGGGGATGCGGTGGGTATTCGAGAAGGAGCCCTCCGTTGCATTGATTTCCGGCTTAATTAGTATTGACACTCGGCAGCCAGCCATGATTACGTGCCAATGCGATGAAATTTGTGCGCGTGCGGCGCGGGCTGAATCGGGAGATAACTCCGTGCAGCGTGCACCTCGCACGTACTCATCAGTATCGGCAGGCCGCATCGATATCGAATATGGCGCCGCTTCCATGCATACCCTTTCCGGGTCATCAGTCGAGCGTCGATAGAAAGGAATCGGAGAATGCCTGCACTTCGCCAGACGGATGAGGTTGAGAACCTTCTCGACCTCGACATCCATGTCGAGACCTGGCCGGCGGGACCCACTGGAACCGAGGCCCCTCACGCCTCATCCCTCATCACCGCCTGCTGTCCCAGTTGGATCGGGAACGTGACCTGTTGGCCGATCTGTTGAAGGTGGCGAGTTGCGCCGGTGAGTCGTTCCAACGGATGAGAGCGCGGCGCATGGCCGAGTGCATCGCCGTACGACTGGCCGAGGAAGCAGACCGCGAAGAGTCCATCACCCACGAGAGCAGACAGCGGGTGCTCGGGTCTCGACGTGGACCGTCGCTCTACGGCGGTCAGGCGGGAAGCGCCGTTGTGTTCCGGGTGGCGGCTCAGGCGGCCGAGGCCGGTGTGCCGTGGGAACAGCTCTGCCGACGAGCACTGTCAGCGGCTGCCGCCGCAACACGTGAGCAGCCGCTCAGGGGCATCGGTCTTGCCGGCGGTTCGTCCGGCCTTGCCCTGGCCTTGACTGTCTGCGCAGAACTGGAGCCGGGCTACTCGCCGTCGCTGGCCCGGCTCAGCCGTCGGCTCTCGCGTCAGATTGTCGACTCGCCGCCCCCCCGAGGCGACACGGGATCGGCGATCAGCGATTACGACGTGGTCTCCGGCGCATCAGGCGCCCTTGGCGCATTGCTGAGCCTGCCGGCCGACGGTGAAGACCATCGGATGGCCATCCACGCCCTGCTCGACTACCTCATCTGGCTGTGTTCATCCGCACCGGGTCTGGAGAACTGGCGCATCTCGTCAGGTTCGGCCTTCCCACCCGTCCTGCGGGAAGTCTTCCCGCACGGGTACGTCGACCTGGGCCTAGCGCACGGAATCGCGGGACCGCTGGCCGCCCTGGCCATGGCCTGGATGGCAGGGTATCGGCGCCCGGGTCAGCGGGCGGCGATGGAGAGAACGGTGGATTGCCTGCTCGAGTCATGCGTCCGGGACGCGGAGGGCAGAGCCTGGCCCTTAGGCGTCGGACTGGACGAGCACGGACGACGCCGCATGACGGCGGCCCCGGCGGGGAGAACGGCTTGGTGCTATGGCGCGCCGGGCATCTGCTGCGCCCTCTTGCATGCCTCCTCCGCACTTGAGGATCGTGCTCTGCGCGCGGTGGCTGCCGAGTCGATGGAAGCCGCAGTCAGGCGTCTGGGCGCAGAAGCGCGGGGTATGAGTTCCACACTCTGTCATGGGCTCGCCGGCATGCTCAGCATGTGTCAGAGGTTCGCCCGGACTTCGGACGGCCATCGGTTCGAGCACGCCATCGACACGCTCATCGAAGTCCTGCTGGCCAGATGCGAGGCGAGCCTGCCTCTCATGGTTCAGGACCTGGAGGCGGATGGGAGCACGGTCGACTGTCCGTCCCTCCTTCTCGGCGCTGCTGGAGTCGCTCTCGCGCTGTGGAGTGTCTCCAGACCGATAGGAACCACGTGGGAGCGCGCCCTGATGATCAGTTGAGAGCACTGTCCACCAAGCCCTCTGTATCCTCTGTGCGAGCGTGATCTTGTGGAACCGAGCATCACCACCTGGCGGATGGGCGGAACACCCTACAAAGCGGCCGGATTCTTCATGCTGCGTACGCCCATGCTGCCCGCCGTACATCTCCTGAACATCTTTTCGTCCGAGCAAACCGGCGAAGCTCCGTGGAACGAAGGGGTGTTATCGGAGATCCGCTCTCTCCTGCGGACGCCGAGGGTGTTGCAGGCGTTGCACGCAGCCAGTCCCAGCCTGACAACCGCCGCCGCTCGATGCTTGCACAGCGAGCAGCCCGTCTTGGACGCCAAAACCATCCGGATCGCCGCGAGCGTCCTGCGCTATCTCAGCCGCATGACGACACGGCCAACCCCTTTCGGCCTCTTCGCCGCCGTGGGCATGGGAGAGTTCGCCTCGACATCCTCCCTGCGCCTGGACGCCGACCCCCTGGCGAAGACCAGGACCCGGGCGAGCCTCTCATGGACCCTGGCGTTACTCGAGGAGGCCGAACGGACAGTTGAGCTTCACGACGAGACGCTTCTGACGGTCAACACCATGCTGCAGGATGTCGGAAACCACGCGGTCCTGCCGTACAGGGATGTCTTCGGCGCCCAGGACAACCACGGTGTCCGCATCAATCTGACGCCTGTGGTGAAGCTCATTCTGACGTCGTGCACCGCGGGGTCGGGCGCACGCTGTGGCGAGATCGTGAAGCAGGTCACGGCGGCCTTTCCCATGCTGACCCCTCCCAGCGTGATGTCCCTGATGCGCCGGCTGATGGACGCGCGTGTGCTGACCGCGCACAGGTGCCCACCGCTGACCTGGGCCTACCCGGATCGGCACCGTGTCCTCAATGACGAGCCCTCGCGCCGGGATGAGCTTCGTGCCGTGCGAGAACGATGCCGCGAGATCGACGCCGCGCACGGCCAGGCACCCGTTCCGGTCCTGAACGACCTGGTGAAACGTCAGCGGCGCCTGACCCCGGCCCATCAGCGGATCGGCTACCAGACGGACTCCAACCTGGCCCTTGTCGCCACCAAGCTCACCACCGACGTGGCGGCGGCGGCCGAGGAGGCCGCCGGCCTGCTCGGGTCCCTGCAAGGTGGCCGCGATCGGCCATCGCATATCGCTGCATACCACCGCGCGTTCCTGGAGCGGTACGGCGTCGGCGCCGAGATACCGGTCATGGAGTTGCTGAGCCCGCACCTTGGCCTGGACGCGCCCGAGAGCTACCAGTACCCCCCACGCCGCCATCCGCTGCCCGCCGAGCACCGAAGCGGGCCAGGGCATCAGCGCCGAGAGGAAGCACTGACCGGCCTGCTCCTGGAAACCATTCATTCAGGCGGCACGACGCTGGAGCTCACCGATGACCGTATGGAGCTTCTGCGTCGAAAGGATGCCGGCCCCTCCATGGCACGGGCCCGACCGGCGGTGGATCTCTACTTCCAGCTTTGCGCGCGCTCTATGGAGGCCCTTGACCAGGGCGAATGGACCATGGTGCTGTCACCCATGCCTGTTACGGCCGGCGCCCGGGGATTCGGCCGCTTCTGGGACCTGCTCGGGGCCGACGCTCTGGCCATGGTCCGAGCAGTTGCCCGGGCCGAGGAGAAGCTACTGCCCGGAGTGCTCTTCGCCGAACTGAACTACGTCCCCGCGAACAGGCACGCGGGCAATGTCAGCCTCCACCCGCTCATCAGGGCACACGAGATCTGCGTGAACACCGCTCCGGGTCTGCCGGCCGCTGCTCAGATCCACCTCGACGACATCCTGGTCGGGGCCATGACGGACCGCTTCTACCTCCGTTCATCCCGCTCGAACGAGGAGTTGCTGGTGACACAGAGTCACCTGATGTCGCCCTCGTACGCACCCAACGTATGCCGCCTGCTGCTTGAGCTGTCCGAGGACGGCTACCCTCCGCTCTCGCCGTTCAGCTGGGGCGGACTTGCCGCTTCGCCCTTCCTGCCCCGCGTGCGGCGTGGTCCGCTTGTGTTGCATCCCCGGCAGTGGACCCTGCCGGACGAGAGCGCCGAATGGCGGGAGGGAGACGACCGCCTCAGCGCTTGGTGTCATCGATGGAAGGTCCCACGCCATGTATACCTCGCCGCCGGCGACAATCGCCTGGCCCTCGACCTGGCGCAACCCGCGTGCCGGGCCGAGGTGAACGCACGGCTCCGCCGGGCAGAGAGGGTGACCTTACAGGAGATGATGCCGGGATTTTCGCAGCTCTGGCTGGAAGATACCCGGTCGCGGCGGTACTTCAGCGAGTTCGTTGTGCCGTTGGTCGCCCGCGAACCCGGGCAGGTACGCAGGTCCCCCGCACCCAGGGTCGGGCTCGCGCTGCCCCCAGTCACGTCGGGAGATCGCGTCCAGGCACCGGGAGGGCGATGGTTGTACCTGAAACTTTATGCGGGGCAGTCCCAGCACAACGACATCATCACCGGCCCCATAAGGGAGTTGATCGACACCTTTCGTGCGCGCGGCCGCATCGACCGCTGGTTCTACGTCCGCTACGTGGACTCGCGCCCCCATCTGCGCCTGCGACTACGGTCATCAGACCAACGCGCCGACGAAGGGCTGACCGTGGAATGCCTCTCCTGGGCGCGGCACCTATGGCAGGAGAAGATATTCTCCGACTTCGCGCTCGCCGGCTACGACCGTGAAATCGAACGATACGGCGGGCCGGCGGCGATCGACGTGATCGAGGAGCTTTTCACTGCCAGCAGTGAAACATCCCAACGAATCCTTGCCACACTGAAACAATTAGATATTGAAGCTGGCAACGAAATCGTATGCGTAGCCATACTGCACGACCTTTATCGTAACTGGGGGATGCAGCCCCGTCCGCATGCCCTGCTGCCTCCAGCGAGCAAGATCTCGAACGAGGCCCGCCGGTTGTTTCATCGCAACCATCGCCTTCTCTGCGACCTGCTGGAGCCATGGGACGCGCATCCGGACGCCACCGCGCGCAAACTTCGCTCGCACCTGGTGCCCGCGCTCGGCGAATCGGCTCAGGTCATCGAAGGAGCGGGAACGAAAATTCGACGACTGGCCGGCTTGGAGAGGCTGCACGGCACGGAGGAGGACATCTTGCAGAGTCTCACCCACATGCAGGTGAACCGCATTCTCGGAGTGGATCGAGATCAGGAGGAATTGTGCTACAGCCTGTGGCTGATGACCCTCCGCGCCATCGAAGCGCAGCCTCGTCCGGTCGGCTGGCCGTGTTCGGCCAGATCTTAGTGGGCCGCCTTGATCTGATCGATGGACTCCGCCCGCAGCGGACGTATGCGGTAGAGCACGAACGCTAGTCCGGCGAGCAGCACCCACCCCATCAGGCCGGTCAACCCGGCAAACACCAGGTTCGGTTCCTCGCGGGAATCACCGAGCAGCAGGATCACGGGAACGGAGGCATTCATCGCGCCGTGAGCGACCACCGCGGGCCAGATGCTCGCCGAATGTATCCGCAGCCAGCCCAGCACCAGGCCACCTACGACACAGAATCCGATGAAATAGGCGGCGGCCCAGGGTCCGAGATTCGGGTAGTTGTAGCCGAGGAGCGTCACGGGCGCATGCCACGCCCCCCAGATGACACCCGAAAGCGGCAGGGCGACTCGTGTTCCGTACAAGGAAATCAGCGTGGGCAGCAGCCAGCCACGCCAACCCCACTCCTCGCCGAACGCATGTACGGCGTTGACCGCGGGTCCGACGAGAACGGACGTGACAATTTGCGCGATCACCAAGGGTCGGAGATCGTCCGCAGGAGTGGTGCCACCCTGCCGAAGAACTTCCCTGAACAGGCTGAACTCCCCCAGATCCAGCCTGAGCAGGCCGAGCGCGACGCTCCCCTCAAGAGCCACCGCGATCAGCAGGGGTGTCCCGATCCAGGCCGCGATGACGAACGCGGCTGTGCGCCCTTTGCTGGGCCCGAGCGTGAGACCCGTACGCGCGGCCCACTCCCATGGCGAGATCCTGCGGATGAGCCATACGGCCAATACCCCCAGCGAGGGAGTGAACATCATGGCCGCGGATAAGAGCCGGAAATACGGCGAGTCAAGCCCGGGCCCCAGCCATAACGGAAGGGCGAGGAGCCAGGCCCCGCCATAGGCGGCGACGAGGAACACGATAAGGCCCGTTATACGCCTTTTGGTCATCTGACTCTCCATTTTATGAAGTGCGGCCGACCTCGTTGCAACCATGCCAGCAAATTAGCCGAGCGCTACCCGAGGCGCGCTGCGAATAGTCGCGCACAATCGTTGATTTCGGCATGCAACATTGTAGGGGAATATTCTCTTTCTAATGAGGGGTTGACCTCGGCGAGGGCTTCGTCGCAATATGGGCAACGCATTGCTCGTCCACTCGGATGGAGGTTGCGGAAGAAAGCCGAGAGAAAGCCGATACTCCTACTTCAAGGAGAAATATTGTTACCAGCTAGAATTCACAGGTGGCGGCTGATAATACTCTCAGCCGTTACGGCGGTCGCCGTACTGGCGACCTCCTCCCTCTACAACGCGACAGCTGATACAAAGGTGGCGCCACGGTTCTCGGCCGTGGAGCTGGCCGACGCGATCGCGTTCAGACAAGGGCCGGCGGCGCAGTATCTCCCGCCGCTCGACCAGGCGGTTCCCGAGCTGGATGCCAAAGGGCTTGAGGTCAAGCGGTTAGTGGAGCAGGAACTCGTCCAGAACCCGCAACTGGCCACTGACCTCGCGGCGAAGTTGCAATCCGGTGATCGAGTCGCGGTCTCCAGTGCGATCGTCACTCTCGGCGAGCTCGCCCACAAGTCGCTGAACACGGTCTATGGGACCGACGTGGTCAGCCGCGCCATTCAGGACACGAAGTCGCGGATGAGTCCTTCGGCCACCACGACGGGGACCGGACTCGGCGCCGTGCAGGTGAACACGAACATGACCATCAACACCAACTACACCTACGCCTATGCCGCCATTTACGGCGCCGTGGCGGTGCTGATCATCATCGTTCTCATCCTCCCCGCCAACGTCGGCAACCTGCCGGCGCTGAGCGCCGAGGGCAACGTGGCCAAGCTCGCACACGAGCAGTTCGTCGACCAGATCGCCACCGGCCTGCAGGCCAAGTGAGCGGTATCCCGATCTGACGAGGGGAGTCTCCATGGGGTTCGAGTTCAGGAAAGACGAGAGGGCCGACGATGGCAGTGATACCGCGTCGCCATCCCACGTACTCGAGCCCCTTCTCGCGGGGGCCCCTGCCCGCGAGGACGTACGGCTCGGCCGCGCGTTTCTCCTGATGGCCGCGGTGACGACAATCTTCGTGACCTATGTGCTGCACGCGGCACTCCCGCAGACCGTGCTGCGGCTCCCCTTCGAGAACAGGGAGGTGGCCCGACAGATCGTCCCCGAGGGGTGGGCGTTCTTCACCTCGAGTCCCCGCACCGTGTATCCCCAGGCCTACGAACGCTACTCCGGTACGTGGCGCGCTCGCGGCGGGTCTCTGGTCATCCCCTCGGGCCTATTCGGCCTCAACCGCGCACAGAGAGCCGAGGGTACGGAGATGGCGCTCCTCGTCTACGGGCTGCCCAAGGACGCATGGTCCCCGTGCGCGTCCCAACCCGCAAAGTGCCTCGACGAAACACCCGTGAGCGTGACCATCCGCAACACATCCAACCTTCGGCACGTCTGCGGGGACATCGGCATCGTCAACCAGGAAGTGCTGCCATGGGCTTGGAGAAGATCCGACACCATCATGCCTTCGACCGTGGTCAGAGCGGAGGTGCGGTGCTGACCGCCGGACTGGCACGCGCGGGAATCTGGATCCGATCACGTCTCGACCTCTCGGCGACAGCTTGGACCTCCATGGTCGGTCTCGTGCGCACCCTGCTGGCGCTGGGCACTCTGGGTACGCTGCTGGCCACGCCGGCGCCTGTGCTGCTGTCACCCCTGGCCGGAGGTGTCCGTCCGCCGGTGTGTTCCGGAGCCGGCATGGCGAGCATCTGGTGCGTCCTGCCCGCGGGTGGAGGAGAGGTGGCCAAGTGGGCTTCCGTGGCGATCCTGCTGCTCGTGGCCAGCGGCTGGTGCCCGAGGATCACCGCGATACCACACTGGTGGGTGTCCTGGAGCTTCATCAACTCGGTCACCATCCAGGACGGCGGTGATCAGGTCACCGCGGTACTGACCCTTCTTCTCATCCCGGTAGCGCTCACCGACCGGCGCCGATGGCACTGGTCGCGCAGTACGGTGGCGCCCGGCTCAGAGCCGGTACGCATGGTGGCCACGGTGACACTCCTTCTCATCCGGATCCAGGTGCTTGTGCTCTACCTGCACGCGGGACTCGCGAAACTGGGCGTACCGGAATGGGTTGACGGCTCGGCCATGTACTACTGGTTCCGCAGCGTCATTTTCGGCGCACCACCGCTGCTGCGCCCGCTTCTCGACGTCCTCACCGACGTGCCGATCCTCTTGGCCCTCCTGACATGGGGATCGATCGCGATCGAAGTCCTCCTCGGCGTCGCGCTGTTCATGCCTCGCCGGGCACGATATGTGCTCCTGGCGTCAGGGCTGCTTTTCCATGAGGCCATAGCCGCGTCCATGGGCCTGTGGAGCTTCGACATGGCGATGTCGGCGGCGTTGATCCTCTATTTGACCCCTCAAGGCAGCGAGCTCAACGGCTCGGTGCTCCGTCGTATCCGCGGCACGCTTCGAGCAGATCCCCAGCCAGTGTCAACCGAGATAGGAGCGGAAAAGGTGAGCGCGCCCGCCCAGTCCCGCTGAAATGGTACGGGACACTGGGAGATATAACGGTTCGCTGCCCGCTATCGAGACGAAGGATCGACATCGTGGCTCACGATCTGCTTCTGGTGATGGCCCCGCTCGCATTAATCCTGGGGCTGATACTGCACGGTGTCGCCATGGCAAAGAACGGGGACCTTGCCGAAATCGAGACATCAGCCGGGGAAGTCATCATCCGGCCACGCGGGGTACTCAAAATACTGTCATTCCGGTGGTCCGTCCGCCTTCCCGTCGAATCCATTGCAGGGGCCTCGGTCATCGACATCGAGAACACCACCCCCGCAGGTATGCGATACGGCGCCACACTGTTTCCCGGACTCGTGGCCGGCACCTTCATGAGCCCCGAGGGGCCGACTTGGTGGCTGGTCGGCCGAATGCGGCCGGCACTGGAGATCGACCTGCGCGACGGGCCTTTGAACCAGGTGGTCGTGCAGGTCAAAGACCCACGGGCCGCTGCGGCACAGATCAGGGCGTTGATCCGGGACCACTAGCACGGTTCGCAAGTTCGTCAGTAACACGGAGGAAACGATGCCCACGATCAGACGCGGCCTCGCCGTGCTTGCACTCGCCGGCGCCAGCCTGGCACTGTCAACCGGACCGGCCCACGCGACAGCCGCCTGGGAACCACCACCGGGCTACACACTCGAGAACAGCTATTTCGGAGGCAGCGTCAGCGGATGGTGTGATCGGGTCGGGACAGAAGGAGCCCAGAAAGGCCAGTGGACCGCCTACGTCTGCCATGACGTCATGCGCCGGCTCGCCGACCTGTACTACATCTACGGGGACCTGTACGTGAAGAGATGAGCGACTCGTTGACCGGTAGTCCGAGAAGCCAGGGGCTGCGGTAGGAGCGGGAGCCGGCGCGGACCAGGGCGACCAGGTGGGCGCCGTTGACCGCGCGCCAGCGGCTCTGGGCGGACTCGATCAGTTGAAGCCATGCCCTGCGCGCAGTCGCAATAGGTCAGCCCAGGACTCGCGGTAGCCGCCCTTGAGCGCAATCGGTCCCTTGGAGCCGTCGGCACGGACTCCGATCAGATGGGCGACGACCTGGCGCCTGGAACCTCTCCAAGCCGCCCAAGACCCCCTTGAGGCACAGGGCTTCTCCGCGGGCGAACTGAATGGTCAGGGCCGGGCAATCGCCCGCCGGTTGCTCGGTAGTTGCTCGACGGCCATCGGCACCCGTGAACACGAGGTGGCATTTCGAGAGCGGCGAAAAAGGAACTGAGCTGGGGTTTCTCGGTTTTCGGAGCGGCCGGTTCCTGAGTCGTGGTCAGCCGGCCGGGTTTCAGGCGTCGCTGCCCGCCAGATACTTCTGCGGGGTTTAGCCGGCGGCCTGGGAGCTGCGGCCGGTTGCTGTTGGTGGTCGCGCCCGCGCCGTTGTTGCGGTACTCCAGGAAGCGGGCGTTCTGCCAGGTGTTGGTGGACATGTCCGTCCACGGCTGCGCGGTCTTGATGGTCGCGCTCAGCGTGGACTCCCGGTACAGCACCTGCGCGTCCTGCCGCCACGGCCGCCCGAGCTGGGTGGTGTTGTTCGTGGCGCCGGTGATGCGGGACTTGTAGAACAGGTACCCGTAGGTCTTGGTCGCCGGGGTGCTGGCCGCGGTGATCGGGCCGCTGGTGTAGGCCGAGCGGTTGTTCACGATGACGGTCTGGGAGGGCGAGGAGCCCAGGCCCTGCAGCGTCACGTACGGCTTGTTGAGGGTGACGGTCTCGCGGTAGTCGCCGGGCTTGCTGGTGATCACGACCCGGCCGGTGTTGCTGGAGGACACCGCGTCGATGGCGGCCTGCACGGTCCGGTAGCGGCCGGTGCCGTCGGCGGCGACGGTCGGGGTGCCCGTGGGCGCTGGGCCCGGAGACGTGGTTGAAGGACCACTGCATGCGGGCGATGTCGGAGCAGGTCTCTTCGACGACGGGGTTGTTGCCGGCGGGAGCCGTCCTTTCTCCCGGATGTGTGGCAGCTACTTGAGCCCGGTCGTGGCGATGCCCTTGACCAGGTACTTCTGACCGGCGATGAAGAACCCGATCACCGGTGCGAGTGACAGGAACGACATGGCGAACATCTGACCCCACTGCGACTGGCCCTCGGAGTCGATGAACTGCCGCAGCGCCAGCGGCACCGTGTACAGCTCGGTGTCGGTCAGGTAGAGCAGCGGGCCGAAGAACTCGTTCCACACCGAGATGAACGTGAAAATCGCGGTGGTGGCGAACGCCGGCATGCACAGCGGCATGATCACCCTCCAGAAGATGCGGAACGGGCCGCAGCCGTCGATGCGGGCCGCGTCGTCCAGCTCACGCGGCAACGAGCGCATGAACTGCACCATCAGGAAGATGTAGAAGGCGTTGGTGGCCAGGAAATTGGGCACCAACAGCGGGTAGTACGTGTTGAGCCAGCCGAGCTTGGCGAACACGATGTACTGCGGCACCAGCAGGACGTGGCCCGGCAACATCATGGTGCCGAGCATCAGCGTGAAGAACAGCTTGCGCCCGGTGAAGTTCAGCCGGGCGAACCCGTAGGCCGCCAGCGAGCACGACACCAGGTTGCCGATGATGCTCAGCACGACGATCACCAGCGAGTTGACCAGATAGACGCTGAAGGGCTGCTCCAGCGCGTCCCACCCGAGGCTGTAGTTGCCCAGGTCCCACTGGGCCGGCCACAACGACAGGTCCGCGAAGATCAGTGAGTTGGGCTTGAGCGAGCTGGACACCAGCCAGGCCAGCGGGTAGAGCATGACCGCGCCGGCCAGGCACAGCAGCACGTGCTTGATGAAGCGGCTGCGCCTGGTGCTCCCCAAGCGCTCGATGAAGCTGTCCTGTTCGATGGGCGGAGCCGACATTGCGAAGACCTCAGTTGTCGTAGTGAACCCAGAGCCGGGCGGTCAGGAAGTTGAGCGCGGTGAACATCGCGATGATCACCAACAGCATCCAGGCCATCGCCGAGGCGTAGCCCATCCGGAACTGGGAGAACCCCTGCTGGTACAGGTAGAGGTTGTAGAACATGGTCGAGTTCGCGGGGCCGCCCGCTCCGCCGCTCATCACGTACCCCTGCGTGAAGGTCTGGAAGGACGAGATCAGGGACTGGATCAGGTTGAAGAACACGATCGGGCTCAGCAGCGGCAGCGTGATCGAGCGGAACTGGCGCCACTTGGAGGCGCCGTCCATGGCGGCGGCCTCGTAGTACATGACGGGGATCTGCCGCAGCCCGGCCAGGAAGATCACCATGGGCGAGCCGAAGGTCCAGATGTGCAGCACGATCAGCGTGGTGAGCGCGAAGTCGGGATCGGAGGTCCAGCCGGGCCCCTCGATGCCGAACCAGCCGAGGAAGACGTTCACGATGCCGTTGAGGCCGAAGATGTAGCGCCACAGCAGCACGATCGCGACGCTGCCGCCCAGCAACGAGGGCAGGTAGAAGATCGCGCGGTAGACCGACAGCCCCTTCACGCCGCGGTTGAGGACCATGGCCACGCCCAGCGCCGCCGCCAGCGACAGCGGCACCGACACGAACGTGTAGATGAAGGTGACCTTCAGCGACTGCACCCACACCTCGTCGCCGAACATCTCGGTGAAGTTGTCCAGGCCGATCCACGTGGGCGCGTTCAGCAGGTTGTAGTCGGTGAAGGCCAGGTACAACGAGGCGAAGAACGGGATGACCGTGAAGAGCATGCCGATGAACCACGGCAGCAGGAACAGGTAGCCCGCCCGGTCGCGGCGCGGTTTCGGCCGCCGCCTGGACGAGGGGCGCACCCCGGCGACCGCCGGCGGCGCGACCAGTGTGGTGCTCACTTGCCGAGTGCCTTCCTGCCCGCATCCACAAAAGCCTTGGCGGCCTGCGCGGGGGTCTGGCGCTTGAACTCGACCTCGGCGGCGATCGTCGTCAGGCTGGAGGCGATGCTGCTGGAGCCCGGCGGATAGGTGTAGGCGCGCGGCAACTCCTCCTTCTGCAGCGCGAGCAGGTAGTCGGTGGCGGCCTGGTCGTCGGCCGAGAGCACCGGTTTGATCGCGGTGGCCACCGAGGTGTTGGCGGGCACGCCGCGGGTGGTGCCGGTCGCCTTGGAGGCCTCAGGGTCGTTGATGAGGAAGTCGAGCAGGCTGAGCGTCTCCTTGGGGTGCTTGGAGGCGGCCGCGATCGACCACAGGGCGGGCGTGTCGATGGACTGCCCGCGCCGCTTCTCGGTGGTCTCGCCGGGGATGCGCAGCAGCGCCAGATTCCCGCCGGCGACGTCCTGGTTGGCGGCGAAGTTGTTGGTCGGGATGATCTGCGCCGCGATCTGGCCCTTGGCCAGGGGCGACTGGTCGGCCGAGGCGCCGAGGTTCTCGATGAGTCCGGCCGGGGGAATCGCGCCCTCGGCGCGAAGCGAGTTGAACATCTCGAACCAGGCCGTCATCGTGGCCTCGCTGACGCCCAGGTGGCCGTCGGCGGTGTAGAAGTCCTCGCCCTTCTGGCGCACGAACACGATGAGGTTGGCCAGCGTGCCCGCGTCGAAGTGCGCCCCGTACACCTTCCTGCCGCTGGCGTCGGTGATCTTCTTGGCGAAGGTGGCCAGGTCCTTCCAGCTCCAGGTGTCGCCGTCGGGAATTTCCGCGCCGTACTTCTCGGCCGTCGTCTTGTTGATGACGAATCCGATGGTGTTGAGCCCGGAGGGGATGCCGTAGTACTTGTCGCCGACGCTCGCCAGGCCGATCGCGCTGTCGCTCAGCGCCGAGACGTCCAGGGCCGCGGAGCGCGCCTTGATGTCCATCAGCACGCCGCGGTCGGCGTACTCGCGCAGGCTGTCCATTCGCATCATCATCAGGTCCGGCGGGTCGCCCGCGGCGAAGCGGGTGGCCAGCTTGTCCTTGTACGGCCCGCTGTCCTGGTACTCGGTCCGCACCGTGACACCGGGGTTCTTGCGTAGCCAGATGTCCAGCGCGGCCTGCGTCTTCTTGGCCCGGGTGGCGTCGCCCCACCAGACCATGTTGAGCTGGACGCCGCCACCAGAGGACCCGCCGCCGCCGAAGCCGCGGCCGCAGGCCGACAGCCCCAGCGCCACGCTGGAAAGCCCGGCCATCCGCATCAGGTCTCGTCTGGAGACGCGATCTGTCATGGTGCTGTGCCCTTCACGAGGCAGAAGAGGGGGATGGAACGCGTTACTTTGGCGCCCTGCGCGTCCGTGGGGTGAGGTTACGACCGCATTTCTGAGCGAGTCAATCCGCTTAACAATGGATAGCCAGGATTTCAACACCTCACCCGCAAGCAGGGTGTCCGCGACTATTTCCGCTGGTCGGCAGAGTGTGCGGGATGATCGGAACCGCGTTCTGCGGACGGACACGGCGCGCGCGAGGGGTCCGGTTCCGAAAATTTCGAGAATTCGGCGGGCTGGACGGCGTGAACATTTCATTCGCGGGTGCGGGAAATGCGCGCGTTCCCTCCGGCTCGGAGGCACATCGAATCTCTCGCGACAGGCTGCCAGGCATTTTCGCTGGTCAGAGCATTGCGCTCTCTTCGGCTCCCGGAAAACGTCGGATGCCACCCTTGTTGCGGCCGTGTTCCGGTGCTATCTCCTTGGTGGAGGTCACCATGTGATCGGAGGAATGAGTGTCACACCCACCGCTGCGGCGCCTGAGCACGTCCTTGCTCGCCGCGTTATCCCTGGTAATCATCCCGATAACGGCGCCGGCCCACGCACAGGTAGAGCCCATCCCGGAAGCGAGTGCAGTGCAGAGACCCGATGACCTGACCCTCTGGTACGACCAGCCTGCCACCGACTGGGAGACCCAGGCGCTGCCCATCGGCAACGGCCCTCTGGGCGCGATGATCTTCGGTGGCGTGGCGTCCGAGCAGCTCCAGTTCAACGAGAAGACCCTGTGGACCGGCGGCCCCGGCTCACCCGGCTACGACTTCGGCAACTGGAAGGCACCGCGGCCGGGCGCTATCGCCGAGGTCCAGGAGCAGATCGACCGCGACGGCAGGATGACGCCGGAGGCCGTGGCCGCCAGGCTGGGGCAGCCCAAGACGGGATTCGGCGCGTACCAGACCTTCGGCGACCTGTTCCTCGACCTCGCCGACGCGCCCCGGGACCCCTCCGGGTACCGCCGCGAGCTGAGCCTGCGCGAGGCCGTGGCCAGGGTCGGATACACCGCCGACGGCGTGCGTTACGAGCGCGAGTACTTCGCCGGTAACCCCGGCAACGTGATCGTCGGCCGGCTCTCGGCCGATCAGGGCGGCAAGGTGTCGTTCACGCTGCGCCACACCTCGCCGCGCGACGACAAAAGGGTCACCGCCGCCGGCGGCCGGCTCACCATCCGCGGGCAGCTGAGTGACAACAAGATGACCTTCGAAGCTCAGGTCCAGGTCATCACGGAGGGCGGCACCCGTACCGACGCGGGGGACAGGATCACCGTCACCGGCGCCGACAGCGCCGTGCTCGTGCTCTCGGCCGGCACCGACTACGCCGGCACCTACCCCGGCTACCGGGGCCAGGACCCGCACGCCAAGGTCACCGCCGCCGTCGACGCCGCCGCCGCGAAGGGCTACGGTCGGCTCAGGAAGGCGCACGTCGCCGACTACCGCAAGCTGTTCGACCGGGTGAAACTCGACCTGGGCGGTGAAGCTCCCGCCATCCCCACCGACCAGTTGCGCGAGAACTACACCGGCGGCGCCTCCGCCGACGACCGGGCGCTGGAGGCGCTGTTCTTCGCCTACGGCCGCTACCTGCTGATCTCCTCCTCCAGGCAGAACGACCAGCTCCCGGCCAACCTCCAAGGCGTGTGGAACAACTCCATCAGCCCGCCCTGGTCGGCCGACTACCACGTCAACATCAACCTGCAGATGAACTACTGGCTCGCCGAGCAGACCGGCCTGCACGAAACCACCAAGCCCTACGACCGCTACATCACGGCCCTGGCCGAGCCCGGCCGCAAGACCGCGCGCGACATGTACGGCGCCCGCGGCTGGGTGGTCAACAACGAGACCAACCCCTTCGGTTTCACCGGCGTGCACAACTGGGCCACCGCGTTCTGGTTCCCCGAGGCCGCCGCCTGGACCACCCAGCACCTGTACGACACCTACCGCTTCACCGGCGACGAGAAGTACCTGCGCGACACCGCGTACCCGGTGATCAAGGGCGCGGCGGAGTTCTGGCTCGACTTCCTGCACACCGACCCCCGCGACGGCAAGCTGGTCGTCTCCCCGAGTTACTCCCCAGAGCACGGCGACTTCTCCGCTGGCGCGTCGATGTCGCAGCAGATCGTCCGCGAGGTGTTCACCAACGCCCTCGCCGCGGCCAAGAAGCTCAAGACCGACACCGGCTTCCAGGCCGAGGTGAGCGCGGCGCTGGCCAAGCTGGACCCGGGCCTGCGCATCGGCTCCTGGGGACAGTTGCAGGAGTGGAAGAGCGACTGGGACTCCACGACCGACACCCACCGCCACGTCTCCCACCTGTACGCCCTGCACCCCGGCAACCAGATCACCGCCGGCACGCCGGAGGCCGAGGCGGCCAAGGTGTCGCTGGGCGCGCGCGGCGACGGCGGGACCGGCTGGTCCAAGGCCTGGAAGATCAACTTCTGGGCGCGGCTGCTGGACGGCGACCACGCCCACCAGATGCTCGCCGAGCAGCTCAAGTCCTCCACGCTGGACAACCTGTGGGACACCCACCCGCCCTTCCAGATCGACGGCAACTTCGGCGCCACCTCCGGCATCGCCGAGATGCTGGCGCAGAGCCAGCACGACGTCGTGCACGTGCTGCCCGCGCTGCCGTCCGCCTGGAAGAACGGCTCGGTCAAGGGGTTGCGCGCCCGCGGCGACATCACCGTGGACGCCACCTGGAAGAACGGCGCCCCCGACACCGTCACCGTGCACCCGGGCAGGAACGGCCCGATCAAGGTCGCCTCGCCGTTCATCGCCGGCCGCTACCGCATCCTCGACGGGCAGGGGCACGAGGTGGAGGCGCGCCGCGACGGTGACACGCTGAGCTGGAACGCCCGCGCCGGCAAGACGTACACGATCCAGAACGAGGCCCCGTCGCCCTGACCATGCCCGCCACGGCCAGGCCCTTCGAGGCGCGGGTCGCGGTGACCGCCGCCCGCCGCCGCGCCATCGGGCGGCGGCCTGGCCATGGGCGGCGGCCTGGCCATGGGCGGCGGCCTGGCCATGGACGGCGGCCTGGCCATGGACGGCAACACGTACCTGACCACCGCCGGCACCAGCCTCGGTTTCGTACGCGAGGCCCCCTCGCCGCCGAGGTCAAGATCTCGGGCAGCGGCTCCGCGATTGTGCGTAGTACTGGCAGGGACAGTTCACCCTCGCGAGCACCGCGTCCGGCAAACCGGATCGTGCCGATCAGTCGTCACGGCTGCGGCCGGCGCTGCGGCAGGTACTGGAGTCGATGGAGCTGGCGTCCGCTTTCGTCAACGACCAAAATCTCGATGTCGTCGGCGGGAACACGTTGTGGGCGCTGCTGTTTTCTGATGTGGCTTCCCTGCCGCGCCGGGGAACGCAGCATGATGCGCTGGACATTGCTGGACCCGCGCGCTCGCCTGGTGTGGTGCGACTGGGAACGCGTCGCCCGCGACTACGTCCATGGGTTGCGGATGGCCGCCGCCGCCCAGACATCGCGCCTCCCGTTGGAGAAGAAGAGGACTTCTTGCTGCGCACCGCTTCTGGGCGCGGCACGCTGAGCGCCGAGGAGGTGAAGAACCGGCGGGACCTGACCTTCTGATCGTTGGAGGCGTGGTCCGTAACATCCTCCCCGGACCACGCCGCCGGCCAGGGCGAGAGCTTGTAGAGGGTCTACCAGGGAATCTGAAGGGCCCAGACCCGGTTCGAGGGGAAGCAGGTATACCAGGGCCACAGGCCGGTGCTCAGGCCCTGTTGGCCGACGTGGTGGCAACTCTCAGCGCTGGGGTAGTAGCCGTAGATGCTGACCGGCGCGGATAAGGCTGTGGCGCCGACCGGGGTTGTGGCGCCGACGAGCGCGGCGAGACCGAGGCCTGTAACGGCAATGCGTAAGGCTGCTCTTCTCATGAGTCTCCTCACCTGCGGTTTCATGCATAACTATTAGTTAATTTTACTAATAGAAAGTCATCGCACAAGGCCCGTTATTTCTCCGGCTGTCGGGTGCATGCTCCTCGTAGCCCGGACGCGGCGGGCGCGCGTGGATGTCCCCGTCTCCCCCCTCGCGGAGGGAACGCTCCCCGCCTCGAAGGCGAAGCTGACCTCCACCAACTATTTCGCCGAGATCACCCCAATGACAAAAACGTCGCCATTCGGAGCATGAGCGAGGCAGTCGATGTCACCGTCTACCTTGTATCCGAATGGTATTCTCTTGCCCCATTTCTCATACCCGCCCACCAGGGCCACCGAAGTTCCCTGAAGAACGTTGCCGATTTCCGGGACGGTTACACCGCGTTTGCCGTTGATCCGTGCTGGGGCCGTGCCCTTCGGCCAGACCAGCCCAACAAGCATCGAGCCAGTCGTCATCAGCTCCAAGCACCTGTTCGCGGAGTTATAGCGCAGCTCGCCTTTTGTAGCGGCTAGATAGCTCTGCGTTGAGGTGCGGACGACGATCTTCGGATCCTGACCAACCGTGCGAACGTGGTCAACACCACCGTCTGTGGCATTGGAGGGTCGGTCTGTCCGATGTGCTGTGGCCGTTACGCCACCGTCTGGCTGAGAGCAGGCTGCAAGCGGGAACAGCAGAGCCAAGATGGCTGTGCTGAAAGGCCGGGGACGGCAGCGCAACTGTCTCATGGGCGCATCCAACC
The DNA here is from genome assembly GCF_042656245.1 of Nonomuraea insulae. NCBI lineage: Bacteria > Bacillati > Actinomycetota > Actinomycetes > Streptosporangiales > Streptosporangiaceae > Nonomuraea > Nonomuraea insulae. The sequence continues at coordinate 166,084 of NZ_JBHSPA010000014.1, read as the reverse complement.
ACCAGGAGACAGGGATCAGGGCCTTCTATCGCATTCCCGACAGATCTTGGGAAACGCGATGACACTCCGGGAAGACGCCACTGCATATCCTGCAGACCGCCAAGCGGGGACGGTCGGAGGCGTTCGGACCGCCCAAGCCACGATCTGTGGCTTGGGCCTCGCTGTGTTGTCAGCTCTTGGGACCGATTCCGTCCAGGGTGAAGCTCTTGTTCCACTCCCGCACCCACGGGCGGCCGAAGCCGTCCGTGGAGTTCAGCGGGGTGGACTTGGCGTCGAACTTGCCCGTGGCCGGGTCGAAGGCGAATTCGGCGGGGGTCGGCTTCTTGACGTTGTAGGAGTCGAAATCGGGGTTGAACGTCTTGACGCTCAGCCCGTCGGCGTCGTCCGTGTACGCGAAGTCGCCCGTGCCGATGCTCACCGAGCGCGTCAGCACGTTGTGCGCCGGGACGTAGACGGAGTCCGGGTTGCTCCACACGTGTTCGTCCGTGCATTCCGTGCTGCCGACCGAGGTGCAGACCTGGCCCTGGGAATCGGCGGGGACGTACCAGTCGCGGATATCGGCGTACTGCTTGCCGTAACGGCGGTACCACTTCTCCACGTTCTGGCGGGTGTTGGTGAAACCGGTGCCGTCGCCGACCTTGAGCATGTCGTTGAACCGCTCGACCACGACCTTCGCATTGGCCACCGGCAGGCGCTTGCCGCCCTCGTGGTAGAGCTTGTCGTGGCCGATGTACGTCACGTCCTTGAACACGTTGTCCGACGCGACGTTGCTGTGGCCCGACTGGTAGAACAGGCCGTGCTGGACCTTGTCGAAGACGTTGTGGTGCACGACCATTCCCGACATGCCGTCGTCCATGTAAATGGCCTGGTTGCCGTCCTCGCCGATGTCCTTGAACAGGTTGTAGGTGATCACGTTGTTCAGGTACGTGTAGTCGCGGCCCGCGTAGATCACGCCCTGGTCCGAGGCGTTCGTCACGAGCCTCTCGAACCTGTTGTGGCTGACCTCCATGTCGTTGCCCATGATCTGAATGGCCATGTGGGGCGCGTCATGGACGTTGTTGTAGCGGAAGGTGTTGCCGACACCGTACATGTAGCCCGCCGGCGTGTACGTGGCCAGTTTCGAGAAGTCGTAGATCTCGTTGTGCTCGACCACGTGGTCGCCGCGTTCGAGCGAGTCCCGGTCGCCGCCGGCCGTGAAGACGCCGCCGCCGCCCAGGTCGTGCAGCCGGCTGTTGACCACCCGGTTGCGATGGCCGCCCCTGCTCGTGCGGTATTCGGCGATGGCCGTGATCGCGTCGTTGGCCTCGCCGATCGCGATCGCGTCCATGCTGACGTTGAGGATCTCCAGGCCGTCGACGGTGCACGACTCGGCGTCCAGCAGGCGTACACCGGTGCCGGTGGTGCCGTTCAGCTTCAGGCCCTTGAGGGTGACGTTCCTGACGTTCTCCAATTGGAAGAACGGGGCGTCGAACGAGGTGAGGCTGATCTCCTTGCCCGCCACCGTGCCACCGGGCGGATAATAGTAGAGCGTGTTGTGGGCCTGGTAGCGGTCGATGTAATACTCGCCCTCGGCGTCCAGCTCGCTCAGCACGTTCTGGGCCACGAACGACGACCATTTGTCGGTGGCTATGTACATCGTGGGGTAACTACTCGCAAGGTCATTGCCGGCGACCGAGGCGATGCGGATACGGTCGTTGGCGTAGTTGTTGCCGAAGTAGCCGGCCAGCCAGCCGTCGGTTTCGTACGCGGTGGGGTCGGCGGTGCCCGTGGCCCATTTCTGGGAATGGGCGGCCAGGTCCGGGTCCGTGATGGTGTAGACGGGGCCAGGGAGCTTGAGCATGTCCTCGTACGGCAGGGTCGTGCCGTCCTGGGTCTTGTCCGAGAAATAGTCGCGGGCGCCCTTGGGAGCTACCTTGACGGTGAGGTGGGTGCGGTCGAGTTTCGCATCGCCGTTGGGATACTGGGCCAGTGTCTGCGTGGCGTCGTCAGTGATCAGCTGGGGGGCGAAGGGTTGCGGCTTCCAGTTGAAGCCGTTCTTGTTGAGCGCCCCCGTGGGGATGCCTTCCGCCCCTAAGTCGTACACGTAGACATTGGGGGCCGTGGCGGCCGGGACACGCGATTTCGAGGACCATTTCGCGTCGGCGGGGACGTCGCTCAGCTTCTGGAACTTCTCCGGCGAGAGCGTGGTGACGCCGGCCAGCTCGACCTGCTCGCCCGGGTAGGCGGCGTAGGTGACGTAGGAGTTGTCCTCGCCGGTGACCTCGATGGTCTTGGCCGTCTGGTACACGCCTTCGCGGATGTAGACGGTGCCTGGGTTGCGGGCGCTCGTCTTGCCCGCCAGGGCGTCGCGGGCGCGTTCAATCGTGGCGAACGGGTCTTTCATGGTTCCGGACGCGTCGTCCTTGCCGTCCTTGGCCACGTACACGATGGTCTTGGGGGGCGCGGCGGCGGCGGGATGTGTGCTGGCGGCGATCGCCACCAGAGCCGCCACCAGGGGGATCGTCACTCTCTTCGGCATGCTCGGGCAGACCTCAATCGATACAATATTACTGACTTCAAAAGTCGTTTCTGGTGAACCGTAACGCTGCCGACGCCAGAGTTCAATGGTTTGACTTCCGGGCTCCCCGGTTCTGTCGGCCCGGCCTGTTATTCATGGCTCAACACGTCGATCGAGGAGCCGCCCCATGGCCACCGCCACCTTCAGGGACGAGAGCGCGACCGGGAAGCCGCTGGCCGAGCTCACGCTGCCCGACCTGCCGGAACGCATCACGGCACGCGAGCTCGTACGGCTGCGCGTGCGCGAGGAGGTCGCCCGCCACAACGCCGACCCGGCCGCCCGGTTCACCGGCCTGGTCCGGCCTGTGGAGGCGGAGGCGGAGCTGAATGGCTACCGCGCGGGGCCCCGGCGGCGGGTGGAGTGGGAGCGGCAGGCGGACGTGGCGGAGCGGGCGTTCCAGCACAACGGGTTCCTGCTGCTGGTGGGGGACCGGCAGATCGACGACCTGTCGGAGACGATCGACCTCACCGTGGATCCGGTGGTGTCGTTCGTCAAGCTCGTGCCGCTGGTCGGCGGCTGAGGTCTGTCAGGTGCGGCGGCGAGGCCTGCGCAGGCGTAGTCCGATGACGGCGGCCAGCATGATCACAAACCCCGCCGCCATCACCGCCCGCCCGTCCGGCCCCGCCTCACCCCCGGCCCCGGTGTCCGCCCCGCCGGCCGGGGTCTCGGTGGTGGTGGTCGTGATGGTGCTGGTCGGGGACGAGCTGGTTTCCTCGTCGTCCGGCGTCGTCTCGCTGTCCTCGGGGCTGGGGCTCTCACTGTCCGTGGGATCCGGATCAGCGCCCTGCCCATTTCCTGGGACCGGGAGTTGGTAAGTGGTCAGGTCGTCGCGATTCTGCACGGCGCACTTGATGGCGGGTGAGGTCGGGCTGGTGCCGAAGTTGATGGCGCCTGGTCGCACCGTCCCCGTGCCAGCGCTGTCCGGCGTCGTCAGCAGGTCCACTCGGGTGACGGGCAACGTGATCGCCTCCCCGGGCGTGGTGGCGTCCAGTGTGCCGACGCCGGTGGCGGAGGTCAGGCCGGGATAGTTGCTGATGCCGGCATAGGCGTACAGCTTGGTTCCGTCGTCGAGGCCGGTGATGGGAGCCCGCAAGGTGGTGCCCTCGGCGTAGGCCCCTTGCCACCCGATGGACAGCTGGGTGCCGACCGTGGTGCTCGTCGGCATCGTCAACGTGACCCTGACCTTGATGGTCTGCGTCTCGTTCGTTTCGGTGGTCACGCAGGTGTACTCGACGACGTCGGTAAGGGCACGACGTACCTCATGGGCAGAGGCTTGGGCGGGCTGGCCCAGAAGGATCATGGCGGTGGCTAAGACGGCCAACTGGACACGCACGGCGGCTCCCTTGCGACGGATGATGCACCAGAGGAGACGGGGCGGTCGGCCACTTGGTTGACAGGATCGTCCACATCAGGACCTTAGGCCGCGTTGGACGTTCCGCTGTTCGGCTCAGCCGAGCCTTCGGCAAGGCCCTGTACGACCGCCGTGTGGCGCTTGGTCTCAGCGTGGCCGAACTGGCATCGAGGGCGGGCATGACCGAGGACGAGATCGAGTGCATCGAGGAAGGCGGGACGGAGCCCACCGTGGCGCTGCTGCGCCATCTCGCCGCCGCCCTGGAAGCCGACGTACGTCTGACCGCCGGTCACGACCTTGGGTCGCTCTGGTTCGAGCCGCACGCCGCATAGCCTCCAGGGGCCGTTAATTCGCAGGCGGTCGCCACCTCATGGATGGTAGGAAACCTGCCATGACCACAGGTGTTCGACTCATTCGTGATGACCGGCTCGCCCAGACCGTTGACTATGCCTACGCAGCCGCCGTCGATGCCCCGGTGCGGTCGATCTGGGTGGCGGGCGCCTGTCCGCTCGACCTCGACGGCGAGACCGTGGCCGTCGGTGACTACGCCGGGCAGGCCCACCAGGTGATGCGCAACCTCGTCACGGCCCTCGAAGGCGCGGGCGCGTCCCTGACCGACATCGCCAAGACCACCGTGTACGTCGCCTCCACCAAGCAGGCGGACCTGGTGACGGCGTGGGAGGTGTATCGGGAGTACATGGGCGAGCACGACGTCCCCAGCACGCTCCTCGGGGTGACCGTGCTCGGCTACCACGACCAGCTCGTCGAGGTCGAGGCGGTGGCGGTGATCGGCGGGCGCGACTAGGGAGGATTCGATGGGGTTCCGGGCGGTCTGCTGGAGGCGGTTCGCCGCCCGGAGGGCCTGGCCGACGTACGGCTGCACGAAGTGGATCGCGGCCCGGAGGGCCTGGCCGGCGTCCGGCTGCACGAGGAGGATCGCGGCAGGTGGGCATCATGCGCGGCGATTTTCCATGTTCTCGCTACGAACGGTAACGGGAATGACACAATCTGCTTATGAGGATGTTTCGCTCGGCTGAAGGCCTGCCGGAACACGGCTGCGGAGCACTGGGGCGGGTAACGCACGGAGCGTTGACGACGCCGCTCGACTCTCCCGACGAGGCGGGCGGGCCCCGGCTGTTTCTCGGCTACAACACGTTGCCCGACCCGCCGTCCCCCATGGCCGGGTTCATCGAGTACGACATGGACTCGCGGGCGGCCGGTCACGACATGGGCGCCGTGCTGCGCGTGCTCGCCGAGTCGCTGAGGTCGCAGCCGGTGCCGCCGGAGGGGACGTACGACGAGACGCACCGGCGTACCGCGTCCATGATGCGGGCGGACGCGATGGTGATCGTCTTCTCGGGGCGGGCGTTCAGCCCGGAGCAGAGCCCGCCCGCCCGCGCGTTGTGGGAGAACATGGTCGAGGGCTACTACCAGGAAGGCGACGCCGAGGCGTGCGCGGGCGCGCGGCGGGCGGTCGTGGGGCTGGCTGTGGATCGGGAGGACGGCCGGGTGCTCCTCATGACCGAGCAGAGCCCGTCCGGCGGGCACACCGAGCCGCGGCGAGCGGGGGACGATCCGGATGGGTCGCTGTTCGACCTGCTGGGGGAGGTCCTGGACGCCCAGTACGAGTGGACGCGGGCCGCGTTCAGGCTCTGAGCGTCCTAGTGTGCCGGTATGTCCTTCATCGTCATCACGGGCGCCACCGGGCGGCTCGGCGGCCGGGTTGCCGCGCGGCTGGCCTCCCAAGGCGTTGAGCAGCGGCTCGTCTCCCGGAACGCCTCTCAAGGTGTTGAGCAGCGGCACGCCTCCCGCCTCGACCACGCGACCGCGGTCAGCGCCGACTACGGTGATCGGGCGGCGATGCGGCGGGCGCTCGACGGGGCCTCGACCGTGTTGTTCGTGTCCGCGTCGGAGAGCGCCGATCGCCTCGAACGGCACCGTACCTTCGTCGACGCCGCCCGCGACACCGGTGTCACGCACCTGGTGTACATCTCGTTCTACGGCGCGGCGCCGGACGCGACGTTCACGCTGGCGCGCGACCACTGGGCGACCGAGCAGCACATCCGCGACAGCGGCCTGGCCTTCACGTTCCTGCGCGACAACCTGTACGCCGACTTCCTGCCCGGCATGGTCGGCGACGACGGCGTGATCCGGGGACCGGCCGGGCAGGGGCGGGTGGCGGCCGTGGCCCAGGATGACATCGCGGACGCCGTGGTCAACGTGCTGCTGGGGGTTCGGGAGCACGAAGGGGTCACCTACGATCTCACCGGGCCGCAGGCGCTCACCCTGGATGAGGTGGCCGGCACGTTGAGCGAGGCCACCGGGCGGGCGATCGTTTATCGGGATGAGACGGTGGAGGAGGCGTACGCGTCCAGGAAGATCTATGGCGCGCCCGAGTGGCAGGTGGAGGCTTGGGTGTCCACGTACCTCGCTGTCGCGGCGGGGGAGCTTGAAGGGGTCAGCGACGCCATTCCCGCCTTGACCGGGCATCCGGCCACCAGCCTGGAGGAACTGCTCGCGCGGGGCTCCTAGACGGCGAACACCTGGGAGTCGTCGGCGAACGCCTTGAACTCCAGGGCGTTGCCCGCTGGGTCCAGGAGGAACATGGTCCACTGTTCGCCCGGCAGGCCCTCGAAGCGGAGGTACGGCTCGATGACGAAAGAGGTGTCGGCTTCGCGGAAGCGGTCGGCCAATTCGTGAAATTCGGGGATTGTCAGGATGAGGCCGAAATGGGGGACGGGGACGTCGTGGCCGTCCACCGGGTTGTGGACCTGTTCCGGGCGTGAGGGGGCCAGGTGGGTGACGAACTGGTGGCCGTGCAGGTTCCAGTCGATCCACCTGTCCGAGCTGCGGCCCTGGGCGCAGCCGATCAGCTTGCCGTAGAAGTGGCGGGCCGCGTCGAGGTCGTCCACGGGGACGGCGAGGTGGAAGCGGGGCAGTTCGGGCATGTGGGGCTCCCTTTCGTACTGTGGATCTCTAGGTACCCGGGGAGCCGTCGGATGAATCAGGGCTCCGGTCTCACCAGCCCTTGTCGAAGTCGCAGATGTTCACCGTGACGCTCTTCTGGCTGCGGGTGGGAGTGATCACCTCGAAGACGACACGGTACGTGCCGGCCTGCTTCCACGTGATGGACGGGAGCAGAGGCTTGGAGGCCGAGGTGCCCACCTGCCTGCCCTTGTTCTGGCCGTTGACCAGCCAGCGGTAGCTGTAGTCGCCGGTGGCGGAGACCTTCACCCAGATGTTCATGTCGTAGCGCCAGCAGTCGCCCAGCCTGATGCCCTCGTACGTGAACGCCACCGACTTCACGCCGCCCGCCGGGTTGCTGCTGCTCTTGGTGGGAGTCGGCTTGGTCGTGGGGGTTTTCGTGGTGCGTACGGGGGTGGGCGTGGGAGTGCGAGTCGGCTTGGCGGTGGTTCTGGTCGGGCGGTGAGTGGCGGTGGGGCGCAGGGCTCTGGCCGACTGCTTGGCTCGGGTGGTGTGGTCCGATGCGGTGGGGGAGCCTTGCGTGGTGGTGATGATGGCGGCGGTGTTCGGCCCGGCGGGTGAGGTGGGGAGCCAGACCCAGGCGGCGGCCAGTGCGCCCGTCACGATGATCGCCATGCTGCCGGCCAGAAGGGCCATGCCGAGGCGGTTGCGGGAGGGCGGCCGGGTGGGGCCGGTCTGATCGAAGGCGCTCGGGGCGCGGTGGCTGGGGCCTGTGTTCCAGGGGGCCGCGCCCGGAGCGGCGTTCGCGGGGGCCTGCCCGGGGTACGCCGGTCCGGGCCTGGGCGGTTGTGCGGGGTATGCCGCTCCGGGGATGGGTGGTTGCCCGGGGTGTGCCGGTCCGGGGGTGGGCGGTTGTGTGGGGTAAGGGCCGGTGCGGGGCGCGGGGCCGCCGATGAGCTGGAAGAAGACGTCCTGCATGGCGGGGCGGGCGGCGGGGTTCTTGGTCAGGCAGGCGTACACGATGGAGCGCAACGGCTCGGGTACGCCGTCGAGGTACGGCTCCTCGTACTGGATTCTTCTGAGCACCGCAGGCAGGGAGTCGTTGCCGAACGGCGGGGAGCCCGTGGCGGCGTACACCATCACGGAAGCCCACGCGAACACGTCCACGGCCGGGCCGGCGGGCGCGCCCAGGAACTGCTCAGGCGCCATGTACGAAGGCGTCCCCACGATGCTGCTGGTCCGCGTCACCGCGTCGTCCATGGACCGCGCGATGCCGAAGTCGATGACGCGCGGTCCGTCCCGGCCGAGCAGGACGTTCGCGGGCTTGAAGTCGCGGTGTACGACTCCGGCGCGGTGGATGGCGGCCAGGGCGGTGGCGGTGGCGACGGCCAGGCGTTGCAGGTCCGCCCCGGTGTGGGGGCCCGCCTGCTGGAGGGAGGGGCCCTCGACGTACTCGGTGACGATGTACGGGCGGGCGCCCAGCGAGGCGTCGAGCACCTGCGCGATGCAGAACGGCTCCACCCGCCGCGCGGCCGCGATCTCCTTGGCGAAGCGGCCGTCGCCGGGCACGCCCTCACGCAGCACCTTGATGGCGACGGGGGTGCCGTCGGGGGAGGAGCCCAGGTACACGATCCCCTGGCCGCCCTCCCCGAGTTGCCTGACGATCCGGTAGGGGCCGATGGCCTCGGGCGTCATCAGTACTCTTCCACGGGACAGACCTTGATCGTGATGCTCCTGCGTGCCGTGGAGGGCGAGGTGACGCGCAGGGTGATCGTGTGGCTGCCGGCGTCCAGCATGTACTGTCCCGACGTCACGAATGTCGTGTATTCATCCTCCGACACCCACGACCTGGTGCTGTCGCGAGTCTTGCCGTCTATGTCCCATGCGTGCGAAAACCATATGCCGTTACGGTTCGACTCCACCTTCGACTGCATGTGGATCGGGGGCATGTAGCAGTCGCTCGACTCCGACTGTCCGGGGCCGCCAGAGATGTCGATCTCCAGAACGCTGAATCTGGTGTTCGCGACCGGCTTCTTGGTGGTCTTGGCCGGGGTCGGTGTGGGGTGTTTCGAGGCGGTGGTCGGGGTCCTTGTCGGGGTTTCTGCGGCGCTCTGGGTTGGTTTCGGGGTTTTCCGGGGGGTCTTGCGTGGCTTGGGGGACGTTGACGTCGGCTTCGGGGTGGACTTGGTGGCGGCGGAGGAAGCGGTGGGCGAGGTGGCGGCGAGCGGCACCGGGCTCGCCTTCCCCGGCCAAGGGGCCAGCCACACGGCGCCGCCGACCAGCACCGCCACCATGACCCCGGACACGCCCACGGCCACGGGAACCCCGACCCGCCCACGACCCCGATGGCCGGCCCCAGACCTCGGCCCCTGCCCCGGTCCTTGCATTGGCCCCGGCCCCTGACCCGGCCCTCGCATCGGGCCCAGTCCCGGTCCTGGGCCATGGCCTGGACCCGGGATCGAGGCGTGCCCAGGTCCCGACATTGGCATCGGTCCAGGTCCGGCTCCTGCGATCGGTCCAGGACCGTGCCCTGGCACTCCCATCGGCTGGGATCCGACTCCCGGCATCGCTCCAGGTCCGGGACCTGGCATGCCCGGCCCGACGCCTGGCATGGCGTTCGGCCCCGGCATCGAGCCAGGACCTCCCATCGGTGCGGGCCCGGCCATCGGCCCAGAGCTGGCCATTGGTCCGGAGCCCAAGCCCGGTCCGAGCCCCGATCCCGGCCCCTGAAATCCCTGTTGGGGGCCAGGTGCCGGGTTCTGGCCGCTGAGCAGGCGCAGGATCACGTCCCGCATCGTCGGCCGTACCCGAGGATCCTTGGCCAGGCAGTCGTACACGATCGCCCGCAGCGGCACCGGCAGGTCGCCGAGCTGGGGTTCGTTGTTCAGGATCCGGTTGATGATCGCGGGCAGCGTGTCCTGTCCGAACGGCGGCGTCTCCGTACCCGCCCACACCATCACCGACGCCCACGCGAACACATCCGCCGGCGGCCCCACCGGCTGCCCCGCCAGTTGCTCAGGCGCCATGTACGCCGGCGTCCCCACGATGCCGCTGGTGTGCGTGACGGCGTCGTCCATGGCCCGGGCGATGCCGAAGTCGATGACGCGGGGCCCGCCCGGTCCGAGCAGGACGTTCGCGGGCTTGAAGTCCCGGTGCACGATGCCCGCCTGGTGGATGGCGGCCAGCGCCGTGGCCGTGGCGACCGCCAGTCGCTGCAGGTCGGCCCCGGTGTGGCGGCCCGCCTGGTGGAGGGAGGGCCCTTCGACGTACTCGGTCACGATGTACGGCTGCGCGCCCAGCGAGGCGTCGAGCACCTGCGCGATGCAGAACGGCTCCACCCGCCGAGCCGCCTCGATCTCCTTGGCGAACCGCTCGCCGAACCCCACGCCGTGCCGCAGTACCTTGACCGCCACCTCCCGCCCGTCGGGAGCCTGCCCCAGATAGACGGTGCCCTGCCCGCCCGAGCCGAGCCGGCCGAGCAGGCGATATATCCCTACCGCCGCTGGATCGTCCTCCCGCAGCGGTTCGACGTGCGCCATGAGAGAAGTGACTCCTGAGACGGATGCGGTGGATCTACGTACGATAGCGACTCATATCAAGATTTGTGGTGAAGTCGCTGAGCTGTCCGAAACCTTCCGGCGATCCGGCCGTACAGAATGAAGATCATGAACCTGGCCACGGACTCCGACCTGGAACAGTCGACGGTGGTCGCCAACCGCCTGATGAACCGCGAACGCCGCCTCGCCGGCTACAACCGGGAACTCGGCGTCGACATCGCGGGAGTGCTGCGTACCACGAAGACCAGGCCCGCCCGCTGGCTGGACCTGTGCTGCGGATCAGCCACCGCCCTCGCCGAGGCCGCCCACCTCCTGGGGGATGACGTCGAGATCACCGGCGTCGACCTGGTCGACTTCTTCGCCTGCCCCCCCAACCCGCCACGCCTCCACCTCATCACCGCCTCAGCCACCACCTGGCACCCCGCCTCCACCGCACCGGACCCTGGCACCGAACTGGCCGCCACCACCGCGTCGGGCCTGGCCACCGCGCATCCCGACGCCCCGTACGACCTCATCACCTGCGTACACGGTCTCCACTACCTTGGCGACAAGCTCGCCCTCCTCGCCAGGATCCCCGGCTGGCTCACCGACGACGGCCTCTTCGTGGCGAACTTCGACGTCCACAGCATCCGCCTGGAGGACGGCACTCCGGCCGGCCGCCGCCTGACCTCCGCGCTGCGTTCACAAGGGCTGGCGTACGACGGGCGTACCAGAAGGATCCGCTGCCCCGGCCGCCGCGCCATCAACCTCCCGTACCGCTACCTCGGCGCCAACGACCAGGCCGGCCCCAACTACACCGGCCAGCCCGCCGTCGACTCCCACTACACGGAAAAACCGATCGCCATCCCGCGTACCGGCGATCTATCGTGACGGTCGTCATCCACGGACCCGAGGAGGCCCACCATGTACCGCGACGAGATGTCCTTTTGAGCCGACCAGCAAACGCCGACGGGGGTTCCCTCTAGCGAGACCCACGTCAAGCGCGGCGATCGACGCGTCGGCCGCGACAAGGAGCTGATCGAGAAGCTCGGCGGCAACGACCCGTGCCCCTGCGGCTCCGGACGCCGCTTTCCGCCGCTGCTGCCGCTCCACCGGCCGGTACGACGACACCCTCGGCCACTACTACGTCCGAGACCCCTGAACCACACGCGGTGAAGCCTGGGGACATTCCGAAGACGTCAGGATGCCCCCAGGCCCCACCCACTGCCTCGACGCCTGAAAGAGCGGCGCGGTTACGCGGAAGGGCAGCACGCCGTCCGAAGATCCGAGAAGGTCACTGTGTCACCTGCCTGACCTGGGAGGACGGCCGCTCCACCCGCATGCGCGTCCGCGAAAGGAGCGGGGCGGGCAGAAGCTCGACCGGAGGCCGACGGGCTCAGGATCCGGCTTTGTCGGCGGCGCCTGGCAAGGTGGCTTCCTGATCTCCTCAGCCCGATCCCCGGAAACGAAGGGGACCGAAGGAGAAGGGAGGGCACACGATTTTCGCGCCACTGGCGATCCGGGACTTCCGCCACTACTACCTGGGCCAGACCGCCTCCGCGTTCGGCGATTCGCTGACGCCGTTCGCGATCGCGTTCGCCGTCCTGCATCTCACCGGATCACCTGTGGACCTCGGGATCGTGGTGCTCAGCACCCGGTTGCCCATCATCGTGCTGACCCTGGTGGGCGGGGCGGCGGGTGATCGGTTCTCGCGACGTACCATCATGCTCCTGACCGACCTGATCCGCTTCGCCGCGCACGGCGTCACGGCGGTGCTGCTGCTCACGGGCACCGCGCAGGTCTGGACGCTGGTGGCCCTGCAACTCGTCGCCGGTGCCGGATCGGCCTTCTTCAACCCGGCGGCCGTGGGGCTCATAGGGTCGCTGGCCGGCAGGGAGCACCTGCAGGCGGCCAATTCGCTGATCTCGATCTCCCGGAGCGCGACCTCGATCCTGGCGCTGGCCGTCGCCGGTGCGCTGGTGGCGCTGGTCGGGCCGGGGTGGGCGGTGCTGATCGACGCGCTGACGTTCCTGGTGAGCGCGGCCTTCCTCTCCCTGCTGCCCCGAACCCTCGCCGACGAGCGCCCACAAGCGGGTGGCGGGTTGCTGGCGAGCATCGGCGGCGGTCTCGCGGAGGTACGCAGGCGCTCGTGGTTGTGGGTGTGGATCATCCACGTCGCACTCGCCAACGTGATCGTGGTCTCCCCGATCCTGGTGCTCGGGCCCTATGTGGCCGAGAGGCAACTCGGCGGAGCTCCGGCCTGGTCGGCGATCGGCATCGCGTACGCCGTCGGCGGCCTGGCCGGGGGCCTGCTCGGTGCCCGATGGCGGCCCGCGCGGCCCATGGTCGCGGCCGTGCTGTTCTTCCTCCTGATGGCCCCGCTCCCTGCGCTGCTCGCGCTGCCCGCCGACGTGTGGTTACTGGGGCTCGCGGGCGCGGCGGCCGGCATGCAACTCGTCGTTCACAACGTCCTCCAGACCACCGTCGTCCAGCAGAACCTGCCGGAGTCGTTCGTGGCGCGGGCGATGTCCGTGACGATGCTGGGCTCGCTGGTGGCGGCGCCGCTCGGCATGGGCCTGGCCGGTCCGGCGGCCGCCGTGTTCGGCACCCGTACCGTGCTGGTGGTCTGTGCCACGTTCACGGTGTTGTTGACCATGGCCACGCTGCTGGTCCCTTCGGTGTGGCGGGTCCACGGCGAACGACCGGTCAGGGCCTCCGATCCGGTCAGGGCCTCCGACCCGGCCAGAGGCCGCGACCCTGCCTCTACACCGGGACATGGCGGTGATGCCTGAGGCGCCTGGCCCACAGCATGGGCAGTAGCTGGCTTGCGGTTGGATTTGTGGCGGCTGTCATCCCGCGCCGACGCAGGAGGACGATCGCCCGGGGGTGGGCGGCTCGTAGTGGTGCTGGTGAAGGGCCGTGGCGGGAGGGACTCGATGGCGGCGGCCTGCGGTGTGGCGGCGACCTTGCAGTGGCTGACCTACGATGCGTCGGCGATAGTGCCCGAGGTGGGCTCGCGGTGGTCACCTTCGGCGGAACTTGAGGATTGTGCGCTTGCTTCCCAGCGGCGTTATCTCGATGTGGGCGTCGGCCGTGCTGACGGAGCCCTTGCCGCCGACGTAGCCATGCACTCCGCCCTCGTCGTCGGCCGTGGCGAAGTACAGGGTCTGCTTCGAGATGCTCTCTATGTGGAACGCCTGGATGTCGTACTTGGCGGCGAACCGGATCGTGTCCCCGGCCTTGACCTCGACCTCGCATTTGAGGTCCCGGCATGCCGACAGCTTCCGCCCATCCGCAGCCTTCTTCGCTTTGGGGCTCGGCGACAGGGAGGGCGATGGTGACGGGGAGGGTGGTGATGAGGAGGCGGGTGGTGATGAGGGGGGTGGTGATGAGGAGGCGGGAGGGGTGCTCGGGCTCTGGCCGGGAGACGGGGGCACGGATGTCGTCGGCTGTCCGCCGCACCCTGCGAGCAGCAGCGCGACACCAACCGCCAGCAGCGTCCCGCCGGGCCGGAAGTACGTCGTCCGGGGCCGAAGGGATGTCGCGCCCGACCGAGGAGTAGGTGCGCCGACTCCGCAGCATGTCGTGCCGGGCCGAGGGGTGGCGCTGGGCGGAAGGGATGTCGTGCCGGGCCGGGAGGGAGTCGCGCCGTAACGGGAGGGAGTCGCGCCGTAACGGGGAGAAACCGGGGGATGCATGGCTTCGTTCTCCTGCGCCTCGATCGGGATATCGCCTGCCGTGACGAAGCCTGCCAGGACACCTGCGGGACCCCTCCCGGAACGACACCTCTATATAGACGGCACCCCTATATAGACGAAGCCGACGATCCAGGGTGCGGGGGCGCGAGGTGACGGCGGCCTGGATATGGCCGAGCGGGGCAAGGGGCACACACCTCTATATAAGGGCCGGGATAATGGCGGCATGCTTCACGTGCTGTTCGTCCGCTACACCGCCCCCCTCGACCAGGTGACCCCGCACGTCCCGGGCCACGTCGCCTACCTGGAGCGGTGGCATGCCGACGGCACCTTCCTGTTGTCCGGTCAGACGGTCCCCGACGACCTCGGCGGTGTGATCCTGGCCAGAGGGGCCCGTGAGCATGTCGAGGAGGTGGCCGCCGGGGATCCGTTCGCGGTGGCGGGGGTGGCGGCGTACGAGATAGTGACCGTTGATCCGGGACGGGGGCACGAGCAGTTGCGTGAGCTGATCACAGGCGGGCGCGAGGGAGCGCCACGGCCACGATGAGGCCGCCGCCGTCGCGGGGGCGTGCCCTGACGTCGCCACCGTGCGCGACCGCCACCGACCGTACGATCGACAACCCCAGCCCGGCGCTCGTCCCGGTCACCGTCCGCTCGGGCGTGTGCCGGTGGAACGGCTTGAACAGCAGCGGAATGTCGTACGGCGGCACGCTCGGCCCGGTGTTGCTGACCTCCACCTCGACCTTCTCCCCGGACACGATGCGGCTGACGACCCGTACCCAGCCGGTGCCGTCGTCGAGGTTGTAGCGGATGCCGTTCTCCACCAGGTTGTGGATGAGACGTTCGAGGAGCAGCGCGTCGCCGGTGGTGGGGGCGGGGGCGGTGACCTCGTACAGGGTGACTTTGGCGTCGGAGGCCGTGTCGGCGGACTGCCTGGCCACATGGGCGACCACGTCGGCGAGGTCCACCGGCGAGTGGTCGGCGATCTCCTGTTCGGACCTGGCCAGCAGGAGCAGGCCGTCGATGAGGCGTTCGTGGCGGGTGTTGATCTCCAGCAGGCTCGCGCCCAGCTCCTTGACGTCGGACGTCGCCGTACGGCGGTGCATGGCGAGCTCGACCAGCGCCCGGTTGAGCGTCAGCGGGGTGCGGAGTTCGTGGGAGGCGTTGGCCACGAAGCGGCGCTGGCCGTCGAAGGAGTGGTCGAGCCGCTCCACCATGGTGTCGAACGTGTCGGCCAGGTCCTTTACCTCGTCCGCGGGGCCGTCCAGGGCGATCCGCTCATGCAGGCCGCGCTCGGCCATGGGGGCGGCGGCGATCCTGCGGGCGGTGTCGGTGACCAGGTTCAGCGGGGCCAGCACCCGCCCGGCGACCATCCAGCCGAATCCCACGGCCGCACCTCCGACCACGACGAGCGCGATCATGCCCTCCGCGAGCAGCGAGGTGCTGGCGGCGCTGCGCAGCACGTCCTCCTGCTGCCGCAGCACCTCGATCGCGGCGTCGCCGGTGAGCGTGGTGCCGTTCTGGGTGAGGAACACCTGCTTGGTACGGCCGGGCACCTCGGGGAACCGGCTCTCGAAGGATTCGGTGAGCTGCTGGTTGAACAGCAGGTACGTGACGCCGAGCAGGGTCAGACCGGCCAGGAAGAACAGGGCGCCGTACACGAGGGTGAGCCGCAGCCGCAGTGTGGGCGGCAGCCGTAGCGGGCCCGGCAGCGCTGACGCCATCCGGCCCAGCAGCGACGCCGGCCGGGGACCCGACGGTGGCGGTGGTGGTGGCGGGCTCATGAGATCCGATACCCCACTCCCGCCACCGTCTCCACGACCGGCGGATCGGCCAGCTTGCGCCGCAGCTTGAGGATCGTGAGCCGCACCGCGCCCGTGAACGGGTCCGCGTGCTCGTCCCACGCCTTCTCCAGGAGTTGCTCGGCCGACACGACGCTGCCGTTCCCCCGCATCAGCTCGGTCAGCACCGCGAACTCCTTCTTCGACAGCGGTACGAACCGCCCGTTCCTGAACACCTCCCTGCGCGCGGGATCCAGCGTGATCCCGGCCCGCCGCAGCACGGGCGGCACGGCGGGACGCGAGCGCCGCCCCAGGGCCAGGACCCTGGCGGCCAGCTCGGGGAAGGCGAACGGTTTCGGCAGGTAGTCGTCGGCCCCCAGGGACAGCCCGGTCACCCGGTCGTCGAGCTGGGCGGCGGCAGTGAGCATGAGCACCCGGGCGTCGCAGGCGGACTTCACCATCTCCCGGCATACCTCGTCACCGTGTACGCGCGGCAGGTTCCGGTCCAGCACGACCACGTCGTAGTCGTTGACCGCGATCCGCTCCAGTGCCGCCTCTCCGTCGTGCGCGAGATCGACCGCGTGGGTCTCCTCACGCAGCCATTCGGCAATCGCGTCGGCGAGCATCGGCTCGTCCTCAACCACCAGCACCCGCATGGCGTATCTCAGGCCCTTTCATCGGCTTACAGAGCTGAGTGTGACCTAGGGGGCGTTTGCTCAAAATAAGCAGCCGATGGAAACGCTGAGGAAACAGCGCGCCGTATTGCATCTCCCTTCGAACGACGTTCATCGACGGATTCATCGAAGAAGGAGAAGTTTCATGCGAGGACGAGTCCTCAGTGCGCTGGTCACGGCACCTCTCGCGTTGACCCTGGTCCTGACGGGATGCGGGGCCGACGACGGGGGCGGGTCGGACGTGGCGTCAGTGGCGGGTACGGGCACCCCGGCCGCGGCCAGTGCCAAACCGAGCGTGGACCCGCAGGACAAGGCGCTCAAGTTCGCCCAGTGCATGCGGGAGAACGGCATCGACATGCCGGACCCCGACGGCAGCGGCAAGTTCATGATGAAGTTCGACAAGAACACGCCCCAGGAGAAGGTCGAGGCGGCCCAGGAGGCGTGCAAGCAGTACGCCCCGAGCGGCGTGCGGCAGGGCGGCGGCGACCCCAAGATGGCCGAGAACCTGCGCAAGGTCGCCCAGTGCATGCGCGACAACGGCGTCGAGGCCTACCCCGACCCCGAGGGCGGCATGATGCGCCTCACCCCCGAGGTCGGCGAGGACCCCGACTTCAAGACCGCGGAGGAGAAGTGCAAGAAGGAGTCCGCTGACGCCGGTATCGGAGGTTCTTGATGGGCATGGCGACCATCGACGGAAAGACCGAGCCGGGAGCCACGCCGCCCCGGCAGCGCCGCCGACGTGGCCGGGGGAAGCTGGTGGCCGGGCTCCTGGTCGTGGTGGCCGCGGCGGGTGGCGGGCTGATCGCGGTGAACAGCGCGGGCCTGCTGGACGGGGGCGCCGGCCCGACCCAGTCGGCCAGCGCCCTGCCCCCGGTCACCGCGCAGGTGACCAAGCAGACGCTGAACGACACCAGGGACGCCGACGGCGAACTCGGCTACGGCCCGGTGACCACGGCGGTGAGCCGGCAGCCCGGCACGATCACCTGGCTGCCGGACAGCGGCGCGACGATCACGCGCGGGAAGTCGTTGTTCCGGGTGGACAACAAGCCGGTCATGCTCCTGTACGGCGACGTGCCCGCGTACCGCGATCTCAAGATCGGGGTGGAGGGCAAGGACGTCGAGAACCTGGAGCGCAACCTCAGCAAGCTGGGCTACGACGGTTTCACGGTGGACGACGAGTTCACCTACGACACCTACGAGGCCGTCAAGGAGTGGCAGGAGGATCGCGGCCTGGACGAGACCGGTGTGGTCGAGCTGGGCCGGGTCGTCTTCGCGCCGGGCAAGGTGCGCGTGGAGAGCCTCGACAGCGAGAAGGGCTCACCGGCGCAGCCGGGTCAGAAGATCCTGACGTACACCGGCACGTCGAAGGTCATCACGGTCCAGCTTGAGGCCGAGGACCAGCGGATGGCCAAGAAGGGCGCCAAGGTCAAGGTCACGCTGCCGGACGGCAAGAGCGTGAACGGCAAGGTGACCGAGGTGGCCACGGTCATCGTGCCGGGGGACGGGCAGAGCGAGCCGGAGACGCGGGTGGAGGCGCTGGTCTCGATCGGCAACGCCAAGTCCGCCAAGGAGCTGGACAAGGCGTCGGTGGACGTGACGTTCACGGCCTCCCAGCGTAAGAACGTGCTGACCGTGCCGGTCGCGGCGCTCGTGGCGCTGCAGGAGGGCGGGTACGGCTTGGAGGTCATCGAAGGCGGCAAATCCCGATATATCGGGGTTGAGACGGGCTTGTTTGCCGGCGGCCGGGTCCAGGTCTCCGGGGGCGGGCTCACCGAGGGCATGACCGTGGGGATGCCGAAATGACGTACCCCATGATCGCTCTGACGGACGTGTCCAGGACCTATCCGGGCGGGGTGGCGGCGCTCAGGTCGGTGTCGCTGCGGATCGGCCATGGCGAGCTCATCGCCATCGTCGGCCCGTCCGGATCGGGGAAGTCGACCATGCTGAACGTCGTCGGCACCCTGGACCGCCCGTCGTCCGGCACCATCCAGATCGACGGGTACGACGTCTCGAAGTTGTCGGACAACCAGCTCTCGGCACTGCGCTCGACCACGATCGGGTTCGTCTTCCAGTCCTTTCACCTCGCGGCGAAGGTGCCGGCGCTGGACAACGTGGCCGACGGCCTCGTCTACACCGGCATGAGCAGGGCAGAGCGGCGTCGTCGCGCGGCGGCCGCGCTTGAGCGGGTGGGGCTCGGGCACCGCATGGACCACGAGCCGCACGAGTTGTCCGGCGGCGAACGGCAGCGCGTGGCCATCGCCAGGGCGGTGGCGGGCGAGCCGCCGCTGCTCCTGGCCGACGAGCCCACCGGCGCCCTGGACTCGGTCTCGGGCACCGGCGTGATGGAGTTGCTGCACGAGCTGAACGCGAGCGGCACCACCATCGTGATCATCACGCACGATCGGGAGATCGCCGCCAGCCTGCCCCGCCAGGTGCGGATGCGCGACGGCGAGATCATCTCCGACTCCGCCGCGGCGCCCGAGCCCTGGCCAGAACACGTGGAATCCGGGGTGGCGTAAATGGTGACCGTCGAGCGGCCGAGGTTGTCCCCGGCCAGGATGCGGCCGCGTGACGTGATGCGGGTCGGGGCGGTGGGGTTGCGTACGCGCCCGCTGCGGGCGTTCCTGTCCGCGCTGGGCATCGCCATCGGCATCGCGGCCATGGTCGGCGTGGTCGGGCTCTCGTCCTCCTCGGGCGCCGAGCTCGACCGTCAGCTCACCGCGCTGGGCACGAACCTGCTCACCATCTCCTCGGGCACCACGATCACGGGCGAGGCGGCCCAGATGCCGACGGACGCCGAAGCCATGATCGAGCGGATCGGGCCGGTCGAGGCGGCCTCGTCGATCGGGAAGGCCGAGGAGGCCAAGGTCTACCGCTCGGAGCAGATCCCCGAGGCCCAGACCGGCGGCCTCAGCACGTACGCGGCCCGCCTCGACCTGCTCGGCACGGTGGGCGCGACCCTGCGCAACGGCACCTGGCTCAACGCGGCCACGGAACGTTACCCGGCCGCCGTGGTCGGCGCGTCGGCCGCGCAGCGCCTCGGCATCGGGACGGCGGGCCCGGACACGCAGATCGTCGTCGGCGGCATCCGTTTCACGGTCGTCGGTGTCCTGGAGCCCGTGGCGCTGGCCACGGAGCTGGACGCCGGCGTCATGGTCGGCTGGCCGATCGCGGAGGCGCGGCTGGGCTTCGACGGGCACCCGACCACGCTCTACACCCGCGCGGAGGAGCCCAAGCTGGAGTCGGTACGCCAGGTGCTGGCCGGCACCGCCAACCCAGAGGCGCCGAACGAGGTGGACGTCTCCCGCCCGTCCGACGCGCTGGCCGCCAAGCAGGCCACCAGCCAGGCGTTCGCCAACCTGCTGCTCGGTGTGGGCGCGGTCGCCCTGCTCGTGGGCGGGGTCGGTGTGGCCAACACGATGGTCATCTCGGTGCTGGAACGCCGCGCGGAGATCGGCCTGCGCCGCTCGCTCGGGGCGACCAGGGGCCAGATCCGCACGCAGTTCCTGGCGGAGTCGCTGCTGCTGTCCGCGATAGGCGGGATAGGGGGGATAGTCCTCGGTGCGGGGGTCACGACGGGGTACGCCTTCTACAGCGGCTGGCCCTCGGTGGTCCCGGCCTGGGCCACACTCGGCGGCCTCGCGGCGACCCTGGCCATCGGCGCCGTCGCCGGCCTCTACCCGGCCATCCGCGCCTCCCGCCTGTCCCCGACGGAGGCCCTGTCCACGCCGTGAAGGGCTACGCGCCCGGACCCCCGGGCGAAGGGCTACGCGCGCTCGGACCTCCGGGCGCGCGATCCTATTCGGGGGCGTAGCAGACCGTCTTCCCCACCACCCGGATCCCGGGCGTGTCCTCCGAGATCACGGTCAGCTCGAACGTCACCCGCGTCGTGGGATTGCGGAACACCGACACCTCCTGGCCCTCGTCGCGCAGGTCCAGGTCGTCGACCACCTCGTCGTACCCCATGTCGCGCAACCGTGCCAGCAGCCCGGCCGAGGCGTCCGCGAGATCGCTCTCCGCCTGGAAGAAGTGCCGGACCTGGCCGGGCACGCAGGTGTCGTCGTCGGCCCGCCGCACGGCCGACAATCCCAGCTCACCGGCGCCGAGCAGACTGCCGGCGTCGGTTTCGAGCTGCCGGGTGGCCTCTTGGAACGTGGGCGGCTCGGCCGCCGCCGCGCAGGCCGTCATCGCCGCGACACAGAAGAGCATCGCGGACAAGGCGTGACGGCGAGCGCGCACGTGGGGACCCTATCGAAGATCACTACTCGCTAACGGTCGAATCACACAAAAAGCACGGCGCGCGTGATCTGAAGCATGAAACGGCTCTCTGCGGGCAGACCACGACGATGTACGGCAGGCGTCCCCCACCGGAGCCGGATGACCTTCGAAACCGATGACCGAGCACGCGTCACCCTCGTTCCGCACCCCTTGGGCCTGCGTATCACCGGCGAGATCGACCGTGGTAACCGCCACGTGCTCGCCCGCGCCCTCGACTGGGCGCTCCTCACGGGCGGCACGGATGTCCGGCTGGACCTGTCCGGCCTGACGTTCGTGGACGTGGCCGGGATGCGCCTGATGGTCGTGGCCGCCGCCCGATTATCTCCGCACCGCGTTCTGATCCTCGACCCGGTCTCGCCGGTGGTCCGCCGCCTGCTCATGATGACCGGCTGGGAGAACGCGCCAGGCCTGTGGGTGGCTCACTGAATGAGGAGCTGGGCGGCCAGAGTTCGGTGCGCCCACTCCTCGTACCGCTCGGGCGCCCAGCCCCGTTCCGCCACCAGCAGCAGGTACAGCTCAGGGCTGAGCAGCCCGAACAGCACGTCGGCCGCCTGCTCGGGTGACACGTCGGGCCGCGCGCCCGGCTTGGCCATGAGGGCGCCGGCCGCGGCGCTCTGCACCACGTGCCGCGGGTCGGAGTCCTGCGGCCACAACGACGCCACCTCGGGATCCATCGCCACCGCCGTGCCCAGCACCTTCGTGATCGGCGCGACCCTGCCGAGCACGGCCGTCGTCCCGCGCACGTGCGCCCTCAGGTGCTCGGCGGCGCCGGGAGCGGACATGGCCTCGGTGAACCAGTCGCGTTCCATGGTCGCCAGCGGTTCGTCGTCCCCCGCGATCGTGACGTCCACCAGCTCCTTCAGCAGCGTGCGCTTGTTGCCGAAGACGAAGTAGATCGTCTGCACGGCCACGCCCGCCAGCTCCGCGACGTCCTGCAGGTTCGTGGTGCCGTAACCGTCGCGCACGAACAGCTCCCCGGCCGCCTTCAGGATCCTCGCCCGGGTCTCCCTGGACTTCTGCGTGCGCTTGCTGACCCTCTTGACGTCGCTCATGGTTGTAGTTTAACTCTAGTCAATGTAACTAGAAGTCAACTCTAGAGAAGGGCTCCAATCATGGCCTTCCTTCGCATCGTCCGCTTCACCGCCGACCCCGCCGAGGCCGAGCAGGTCCTGGCCAGGCGCGAAGACCTCATCACCGCGGTCCGCGCCCGGTTCCCCGGCCTCACCGAGACCAGGCTCGCCAGGCTCGACGAGCACACCTGGCTCGACTCCTGGCGCTGGGACTCACAGGCCACCCTGGAGTCCGCGGTCGCCGCCGCGCACGACCTGCCGGAGACCGGGCCGGCGTTCGCGCTGGTCAAGGATGCGACGAGTCAGGAGGGCGAGATCGTGGACGAACGCTAGCCAACCGGAGACGGCGGGCGGGGTGGTCCTGGGAGTTCCTAGGGCCGCCAGCCGCGCAGGTCCGTCTCCTTCTCGTACGCCTGCGGGTCCGGATAGGTCAGCAACTCCACCGTCCCGCCCCAGGGCGTACGGCAGTAGACGAACCGGTTGTGCTCGCCCGCCTCGGGCCCCGGCAGCGGCACCGGCTCCGACAGTTGCGACCCGCCCGCCTCGGCTACCCGCCGCAGGGTCTCGTCCAGGTCGTCCACGTAGAACGCGACGTGCTGCCAGCCCAAGTCGCACGGCACCACGGACTCGGCCTGCCGCGGCCCGCTGAACTCGAACAGCTCGATCCCGGGCCCGTTCGGCAGCCGCAACATGCGCACCGCGATCTCGGTCGTCCCCTGGGGCACCCCGAGCCGCCGCTCGGTCGCCCATCCGCCCTTGGGCCCCTGCTCGCGGGGGAGCGTGTCGTAGAGCACCTCGGCCCCGAACGCGGCGGCGAAGAACTCCGTCGCCGCGTCGAGATCGGGGACGGTCACCCCGACGTGGTCGATGCCGCGTACGGTCATGGACTGCCTCCTTTGGTGGCCAGCGCGTCGAGCTTGCCCTCGATACGGTCGAGCCGGGCATGCAGGTCATCGATGTCGGCGCGTTCGGCGTTCTCCTCCTCCGGCCGCAGCCGGACGAGCATGGCGCCGCCCGGCTCCAGGCGTACGAAGCTGGTGTCGGCCACGGTCGTGCCGCCTCTGAGCTGGATCGACACGTCCAGATCGGCCTGCCGCACCCCCAGTCGCCGCAGCGCCGCGGGCAGGTAGTGGCCGTCGCGGGCGAGCACGACGGGGGAGCCCTCGACGAGCCTGCCGATCAGCGGCACCGCCGCCGCGAGCCGCACCACCGCCGAGTTGACCACCATGAGGATCACCAGCCCGGCCAGGCCGCCGGCCAGCGAGTTGTCCGGGCCGATGATCGCGTTCTGCACGACGTTGCTCATCAGCAGCATGACCACGAAGTCGAAGTTGTTGAGCTGGGCGATGCCCCGCTTGCCGGCGATCCGCAACAGCGCCGCGACGGTCAGGTACACGGCGACGGTCCTGATGGCCTTGTCCGCGAGCGAGACCCCCGCGTGAAACAGGTCATCCGTCATGTACGGCCGCCAAGGTGCCGCGTGAGGCCCGTCATGAACGGCCGCCTCGAAGTCGCGTGATCCCGGACGGGTCGTCCGTCATGTACGGCCGCCCCGGAGCCGTGCGATCAGCCCCAGGTCGTCCACGCACCGCCCCAGCCCGAGCGCCACCGCCTCCAGTGGCCGCTCCGCCCTGTGTATCGGCATGCACAGTGCCTCACGCAGCCGCCGCCGGAGCCCCCGCAGCAGCGCCCCGCCGCCGACCAGCACCGCGCCGCGTGCGCCGAGGTCGGCGGCCAGTTCGGCGGAGCAGCGCTCGACGGTCTCCTCCGCCGCCCGCACGATCGACTCGACCGGCGCGCTGGTGGCCTCGAAGATCCGCCCTACGGGCAGCGTCAGCTCACGCTCGCGCCCGGTCTCCGGATCGCGGGCCCGCACCACGATCTCCTCGTCCCCGCCGCCCGCGCGGCGCTTGGCCGATTCGGCCTCGGGTTCGTCGAGCAGCAGGCCGTGCTCGCGTTCGACGTAGCGGGCGATGGCCCGGTTCACGGCCCGCCCGCCGCACGGCACGGAGCCCTCCGCCACCACGGACTCCCCGGAGAGCACGGCGATCCTGGCGGAGTCGCGGCCGATGTCGATCACCATGTGCCCGGTGCGGTCGGTGAGCTCCAGCCCGGCTCCGAGCGCGACGGCCAGCGCGTGCGGGACCAGCCGCACGGTTCTGGCGTCGGCCTCGTACGCCACGTCGAACAGGGCCGCCCGGTCGATCGGGGTGGAGTCGCCGGGCAGCGCGAGGACCAGGCGCGGCCGGGCGTACGGATGCCAGTGCACCTTGCGCAGGAAGTGCCGGATCATGCGCCGGGCCAGCTCGATGTCGGCCGGCAGCCCGCCGCTCACCGGCCAGCACGTGTGGCCGCCGGGTCCCAGCGCGGCGGCCTCCGCGCCGTACCCGATGACCTTGCCTGTCCGGGCGTCGCACATCACGGCGGAGGGTTCGTCGAGCACGATGCCCTTGCGCCTGACATAGATGCGCGTGCTCGCCGCCCCCAGATCCATCGCCACGTCACGACCGAGAAGTCTCATCGCCGAACCCATTTCCCGGCTCGGTCCAACGCAACACCAGGAACCGAATTGGACCCCTTTACCCTTGGAACGGTGCTCGACTACGACCTCGAAGCCGCCCGCTACGACGCGCCCCGGTCTTCCGGCTGCCGGCCTTCAGCGCGGCTTAGAGGTCGGTGCGGGCCTTGAGCTCCGCCAGGGTCTCATCAGCCCACTGGATGCCGGTGCGGG
The DNA here is from genome assembly GCF_042656245.1 of Nonomuraea insulae. Lineage (NCBI taxonomy): Bacteria > Bacillati > Actinomycetota > Actinomycetes > Streptosporangiales > Streptosporangiaceae > Nonomuraea > Nonomuraea insulae. The sequence goes on along the minus strand of NZ_JBHSPA010000014.1, from coordinate 141,486 downwards.
CCTGCGCGAGCCCCAAACTGCGCGCGTACCCCCCGAACTCTCCCTCGGCGGGCTTGCACTCCAGCCTCGCCAGCCGCACCTGGTAACCGGCCTTGATCCGTTCGACCACCTTGATCGCCTGGTCCCTGCTCAGCAGCGGCAGCAGGAACGCCTGGAGCGCGCCCTCGCTGCGGATCGTCATGGCCGGATCGTGCTCGGCCAGCCACTCGCGCAGCTCCCGCCTCCCCTCCGGCGTGATCGTGTAGAGCTTGCGCCCTCTCGCGCCCTCCGCCTCGGCCTCCACGAGCCCGTCGGAGGCCATCTTCACCAGCTCCGGGTAGATCTGCGTGTGCCCGGCCTGCCAGACGTGGTTGAGCGAACGATCGAACTTCTTGGCCAGGTCATAGCCGCTCGCAGGGCCGACGGCCGACAGCAACCCGAGCAGCGCGATCCGTAGGGACATGTCCGCCAGCATATCGAAGACTTGACATGTAAGAATTCACATATCAATCTTCACATGTGAAAAATGACGCAAAGCCCAACGGGCTTGTCCTGCTCGCCGCGCTCGGCGGGATGTTCCTGGCGATGCTGGACCAGACGATCGTGGGCACGGCGCTGCCGCGCATCACCGCCGAACTGGGCGGCAGCGCGCTCTACACCTGGGTGGTGACCGCCTACCTGCTCACCTCCACGGTGACCGTGCCGCTCTACGGCAGGCTGTCCGACCAGCACGGCAGGAAGCCGTTGCTGCTCACCGGGATGATCGTGTTCGTGGCGGGCTCGGCGTTGTGCGGGGTGGCGCAGGACATGGTGCAGCTCATCGCCTTCCGCGCCCTTCAGGGGCTGGGCGCGGGCGCGCTGCTGCCGCTGTCACTGGCGCTGGTGATGGAGATGTTCCCGCCGGGGGAGCGAGGCTCCCGGGTGCAGGGGGCGATCGGCGGGGTGATGGGGCTGACGTACCTGGCGGGGCCGTTCCTGGGTGGGTTGTTCACCGACCACGCGAGCTGGCGCTGGGCGTTCTACGTGAACGTGCCGCTCGGCATCGGGCTGATCGCGATCGTCGTGCTGCGGTTGCCGAGGCGACCGGGAGTGGGCGGCGGGCGGCCCGACTACGCGGGCATCGCGGTGTTCACCGTGGCCATCAGCACGTTGCTGCTGGGGTTGACGTCGAAGGGCCTGGACGGCCACACGTGGACCGACGCCGCCGTGGCCGGGCCGATCCTGCTCGCGCTGGTGCTGCTGGCGGTGTTCGTGGTGGTGGAGCGGCGGGCGGACGACCCGATCATGCCGATGGGGCTGTTCGCCAACCGTACGTACACGCTCGTGAACGTGACCTCGTTCTTCACCGCGTTCTGCATGTACGCCGGAGTCGTCTTCCTGCCGCGCTACTTCCAGGAGGCGCTGGGTGTCAGCGCCACCGAGTCGGGGCTGAGGATCTACCCGATGATGCTGGGCATGGTGGTGGGCAGCGTGCTGATGGGCACACTGATGTCCAGGAGCAAGATGTACAAGCCGTGGCTGGTCGCCGCCCCGTTCCTGCTGATCCTGGGCGCGCTGCTGTGCCTCGGCCTGACGGTCGAGACCGGCACGCTGACGCTGGTGTTGTGGATGGTGCCGCTGGGGCTGGGGATGGGCCCGATGATGTCCGGGCTGACGGTGGCCTCGCAGCAGTCCGTCGAGCCGCAGTACATCGGCACGGCCTCGGCGAACCTGACCTTCTTCCGCCAGATCGGCGGCTCCGTGGCGCTGGCCGTCGGCGGCACCCTCTACGGCGCCGAGGCGGGCGTGAGCGGACCGCCCGCCGCGCACGCCTCCGCCGCGGCCGTGGTCATCCCGTCGCTGGGAGTGGCGGGGGCGGTGATCGCCCTGATCGCGCTGGTTGCCATGCCCAACAGGCGACTGGACACACCCCGTGTTTCTCAGAGCAAGATTGAGGCCGGTTTCGCGTCGTAAGCGGCATCATGCGAAGCTGTGATTGTCCCCAACACCATGGAGGTCCTCATGGCGGAAACACCGGAGCCGGAAGTCAGCGAAACTCCCGAGGACGAGATGAAGCGCAAGTTCCGTGAGGCACTGGAGCGCAAGCGCAACCAGGCTGCCGACTCGGGCGCGGGTGGCAGGGGCGGTGACCCATCGAAGATCCACGGGGCGCACGGTCCGGCCGCGAGTAAAAGATCGTTCAGGCGCAAGAGCGGCGGCTGAAGGCTGGAATTCCGAGGGGGTACGGCGTGCCGTGCCCCCTTTCTCTTTGCCGTCGTAGGTAGATCTTCGCCCGATTCGTGGCGAATCGTTTGCGTATGTCCGATTCGGTAGTACAGTAATCGCCATTACCAGCCGGTGACCCAGTCCTTACCCAAGATGGACGACCGGCTGGCGCCGAATCCCGACCCCCCTCGGGAACCGGGGAACCACTTTCTGGGGTGAATCCGGCCGCGTGCCGGTAGGGCAGTCTCCACGCCCGAACCCGTCAGCTAACCCGGTAGGCGTGATGGAGAGGACGTTTCACCCCATGCACCACTGCGTCGTACCCCCAGACAGCGCCGTGCCGGCCGCCGCCTCCTGAGCGGCCCCCTTCACCAAGGCTCGTATTTTGCGCTCCACGTAGCGACGTCAGGTCTCAGCCCCGCTACGCATTCGCCCCCGCGAAGCGCAACCTCCCTGTCCCCTCGCGAAGGGTTTACCTTTTCATGTCTGCCCGTTTTGGCCTGCGTTCCCTCACCCTCCTCACCGCAACCGCCATCGGCACGCTGACCATCGCCGGCCCGGCCGCTCACGCCGCCACCGGCACGGACGAGAAGATCCTGCTCAAGGGCTCCACCACGGCCTCGTACTTCTGGGACGACGCCTCCGGCCGCGCCGGTGACACCGGCCTGCCCGCCAGTGGCAAGCCCATGCAGAAGGGGCTGGCCGCCAGCCCGAGCTGGCCGCTCATGACCGAGGGCTACGTGCTCTACAAGGGCAAGAAGATGCCCTTCTTCGTAGGTGACCGTGGGCCCGGCGATCCGTCCAGCCGCGGTGTGATGCTCGACCTCGACGCCAAGACGTTCGCCGCGCTGACCGGCGGCACCTTCAACTCCGACACGCTGGGCGTGGACGGCAACGGCGGCGAGGGCCACATCGACCTCGACTACGTCATCACCAAGTGGGGCGACGGCGTGGGCAAGAAGAACTACCCGGTCGCCTTCTCCACCGGCGCCTGGTCCGAGCGGGACCGCAACCCGGCCACCCCGCCGTCGGCCGGCGACGAGTCGCAGGGCGGCAAGTCGGTCCCCGCTCCCGGGGGCGAGGAGCCGTCCAACGTCGTGGGCGGCACCCTGGCGGCCGGCGCCCTGGTCGTGGCGGGCGGCGGAGCGGTGCTCGGCAGTTCGTGGATCCGCACGCTGATCAAGCGCTGACTTTACGAAGCCGCGACCAGAATGTCATTCTGGTCGTCGTGACCATCCGCGCAGCCGCGAACGGCATCGACATCGCGTACGAGAGCTTCGGCTCACCCACAGGACGACCCCTGCTCCTCGTCATGGGGCTCGGCGCCCAGCTCATCCAATGGGACGAAGGGTTCTGCCGGCTCCTGGCGGAGCAGGGACACCACGTCGTACGGTTCGACAACCGCGACGCGGGCCTGTCCACGCACTTCCACGACCACGGTGTCCCCGCGATGGGGTCGCCCGCGCCCTACCTCCTGGACGACCTGGCCGACGACACCGCCGGCCTCATGGACGCCCTCGGCTGGCCGGCCGCCCACATCGTGGGGGCCTCGATGGGCGGGATGATCGCCCAGACGCTGGCCATCCGGCATCCCGAGCGGGTGCTGACCCTGACCTCGATCATGTCCACGCCCGGCCCCGCCATCGCCCCGCCCACGCAGGCCGCCTCCGCCGTCCTGATGAGCCGGCCCGCCACGGACCGCGAGGCCGTGCTGGCCCAGGCTGTGCTCACCTGGTCGACCATCGGCTCGCCCGGTTACGAGCTGGACCGGGAGAAGATCGCCGAGAGGGCCGGGCTGGCCTACGACCGCTGCTTCGACCCGGCTGGCACGGCGCGGCAACTGGCCGCCATCTCGGCCTCGGGGGACCGTACGGAACGGCTGGCCGCAGTACGGGTGCCCACGCTGGTCCTGCACGGCGAGGCGGACCCGCTCGTCCCGCTGGCGGGCGGCCGGGCGACGGCGGCGGCCATCCCGGGAGCGCGGCTGGTGACGTACCCGGGGATGGGGCACGACCTGCCGCAGGCGCTGTGGCCCGACTTCGTCGCCGAGATCAGCAAGCTGACCTCCGTCTGACGGGCGGTGGCCCGCGCCGGTGGGCGCGGGCCGCGGTCGTCAGACCTCCAGCTTCTCGTCGTCAGACCTCCAGCTTCTCCTCGATGCCCCGGAGCTGGTGACGGGCCAGTGCCAGGTTGGCGCGCCCGCGGTCGAGCGCGAGGTAGAGGAACAGCCCCTTGCCGCCGCGCCCCGTGATCGGGCGGATGATGTGGTACTGGCCGCCCAGCGTGATCAGGATGTCCTCGATGCTGTCCTTGAGGCCCAGCGAGTCCATCGTGCGGAGCTTGGCCTTGACGACCTCCGTGTTGCCGGCCGCGGCGACCTGCAGGTCCAGGTCCTTGGAGCCGCCGAGCGTGCCCAGCGCCATGCCGCTGCCGTGATCGACGATCGCGGCTCCGATAGCGCCGTCGACGCCCATCATCTCCTTGAGAGAGACGTCCATTCCTGCCATGTTCTTCCTCCCTTTCAGCCTGGGATGGGGTTCAGTGTTTGCGTGCTGCGACGGCGGCCACTCCGGCGGCCGTCTTCCTGCCCTCCAGTCGCAGCAGCCCGACATTCGCGCCGGGTCCGGCCAGGACCGTGAGGACGATGGTGGGGCCGGCGGCGTAGAAGGCCACGAAACCGGCGGTGCCGGAGATGAGCGTCTCCTCGAGCGCCCCCTGACCGGTGATGATCAGCATCCGTCTGCTCATCGCGAGCAGCGCGGCCGACAGCGCCGCGGCCTGCTCGCCCGTCTGCTCCCGCAGATCGCAGGCGATCTGCAGGCCGTCCACCGTGCAGGCGACGCTCCCGCTCACGTCCGGGGTGCGCTCGCGAAGGAGCGTCATCTCCTCCAGCACCTCTTGTCGTAGCTCCACCGGTGGCCTCCTCCTGAGTGAGGGGAACCTCACGACAACTCCTCCAGCGCCTTCTTCAGCCGCATCAGCAGCGCCAGATCGCTCGGATCACCCGTCACGGGCGGCCCCAGCGGCTGGGACGCCGCCCCGGGATCGTGCGGCGGGCTCTGCCCGGCGGCATGCTGGCCCCGCTTGGGCAGCTCAGGAGGTTCGGGCCTGGCGAGCAGGCCCGAGGCCGCCAGTTGCCTGACCGCCAGCAGCACGGGGTACGCGGGCCGCCCTATCTGCTTGGCCAGCTCCAGCGGGGTCGCCTTGTGGTCGGCCCGGACGACGACCTCCCACTGGACCCGGCTCAGCGTCACGCCGTGCCCGGGCAGCCGGGGCAGCGGCCGTACCGGAAGTGTGTCCACCTCGGCCGACGGCCAGATCTGGGCGAGTTGCGCCCGCCGTCGCGCGCACTCCCTGACCAGCCCCGGCACGTCGAAGAACCACTGCCCGCCCAGCCAGTGCCGCTCGCCCGGCCGGAACTTCGGCCGGGCCCCGCTCACCGGCAGCAGGAAGAACGCCGCGTCCAGCACCCCGCCGAGCACCGCGTACTGCAACTCGCCGTGGGTGAGCGGCCCCTCCTTCAGCAGGCGCTCGCAGCCGCCGTCGTCCCGAAGCCTGCGCAGCGCCGTCTCGGTCATCAGGCACCTGACGGCCAGCAGCCGTTCGACGCTGGGAGCCTGGGCGCACTCCATGTACGTCACGCGCCCGTCCGAGAGGAAGATCGTGCCGCTCCTGCCGACCCGGAGCGCACCCGTGGAACGCTCGCGGGCCAGGCCGGCCAGGAGTGTGTCGAGCCTGGTCATGGGTCACGTCGTCAGGGCGCTGGAGATGGCCTGCAGGCGGTACCGGGCCAGGGCGAGATTGGATCGTTCCCTGTCGAGGCGCACGTAGATGACCAGCGGCGCCTCGAACACGGTCTCCAGCAGCCGGAGCAGATGGTGGCCCTTGTCCGTGGTGACGAGCATGTCGTCGATGCGTACGACGTCGCCGGGCAGGGTGCGGGCCAGGCCTTCGATGGTGGCCCGCAGGGTCTCGGTCAGCGCGGCGGCCGACCGGTCGGCGTCCACGCCGGAGGCGTTGCTGAATGCCACCGCCATACCGCTGGTGTGGTCGACCAGCATGGCGTCCAGCGCCCCCGGTATGGACATGACCTCTGCCAGGCAGGTGTCGATTCCGAGCACGGACCCTCCCTCGCCGTCGTGGGACGAGGGAAAGCGTAGGGGTCCGGCATCACGCCTGAATGATCACCAAGCGCCGGCGTGGAGCTTTTATACGGCTACGGGAGAGAAAACCACCACCGTTGCGCATAACTGTACGATTTGCGAATAATCCTCGCAGCTAGCCGCTACTGAGCGGGCTCGTCGGGGAGCAGCGCCCGCTCGTCGGGCTTGTGGACGAGCACGTTGTCCACGTACGACTTCACCGCCGCCGCCACGCCGACATCGGCGCCCTCCTGCTCCGACAGGAACCAGCGGTGGTCGAGGATCTCGTGGAAGAGCTGCGCGGGCTCCAGCTTGCCGCGCAGGTCGGCGGGGATGGCCGCGACGGTCGGCTGGAACACCTCCGCCAGCCACCGGTGGGCCACTATGGCCTCGTCCTCGTGCCGCAGCCCCTTGGCCACCCGGAACCCGTCGAGGTCGTTGAGCAGCCGCCGCGCCTGGTTCTCCTCCACGTCGAGCCCGGTCAGCCGGAGCAGGCGCCGCTGGTGGTGCCCGGCGTCCACGACCTTGGGCCGCACGATCAGCCGCCCGGTGCCGACCTTGCGCCGCACCATCATCTCGGCCACGTCGAAGCCCAGCAGGTTGAGCCGCCTGATGCGCTGCTCCACGCGGTGCCAGTCCACCTCCTCGATGATCTCGCTCTCGTTGATCTCGTTCCACAGGCGGTGGTAGCGGGCCACTATGTCCTCGGCGGTCTCCATGGGGTCGATCGACGGGTGCAGCAGCCCGCCGGCCTCCAGGTCGAGCATCTCGCCGAAGATGTTCATGTGCGCGGTGTCGATGTCGCCCAGCCGCTGGCCCTCGCTGATCATCGGGTGCATCTCGCCGGTCTCGGCGTCCACCAGGTAGGCCGCGAACGCCCCCGCGTCGCGCCGGAACAACGTGTTGGACAGCGAGCAGTCGCCCCAGAAGAAACCGTTCAGGTGCAGCCGCACGAGCAGCACGGCCAGGGCGTCCAGCAGGCGGGTGAGCGTGTCGGGGCGCAGGGTGCCCGACATGACCGCGCGGTAGGGGAGCGAGAACTGCAGGTGCCGGGTGATCAGGGCGGCGTCGAGGTCGTTCTCGCGGCCGGTGACGTACGCCACGGGCTCCACGGAAGGGGCGTCGAGCCTGGCCAGGTCCCACAGGAGCTGATACTCCCGCTTGGCGTAACGCTCGCTGATCTCCTTGATCGCGTACACCTTGCCGGAGAGCCGGGCGAAGCGCACGACGTGCCGCGAGATGCCGCGAGGAAGATCGACCAGATGGTGTTGCGGCCAGTCTTCCAGCGGCACCTCCCAGGGGAGGCGGATCAGGTCAGGGTCGCCTAGCGCGCCAGTGATCTGCAGGGGCATTTGCACAGGATAAGGTGCATTGGTGGACGAGTTTCTCAAGTGGTTCTTTTCCGACCGTCCCGTCGCCGCCGCCTCGCTGGGGGCCGACGGCTACGATCACACCCTCGGCGATTTCACCGCCTCCGGCTGGCTCGCCCGCGAGCGCCAGGAGGTCCTCTGGCTCGAACGCCTGTCGGCCGCCGAGACCCCGTCGCTGGACGACGCGATCGACAGAGATCTCGTCCTGTCGCAGCTCAAGGGCTCGATCGCGCTCGCGTCCTGGCCCGAGTGGCGGCGCGACCCGAGCGTCTACCTCGGGCCGATCTTCAGCTCCATGTACGCGCCCTTCCAGCGCCGGCTCAAGCCCGAGCCCGAGCTGGTGGGCTCCGCCCTGTCCCGCCTGGCCGAGGTGCCCGGCGTGCTGGCGGCCTGCCGCTCGAACCTGGACCCGGAACTGGCCGCCCCGCTGCTGGTCACGCGCGGCCTCGGTCAGGCGCGTACCGGCCGCAACTTCCTGACCCGCACGATCCCGTCCATGGTCAGGAACGAGAGCCTGCGCGCCAAGCTGGCCGAGGCCGCCGAGCCGGCCGCGCGGGCGTTCGACGAACTCGTCACCTTCCTCGAAGCCTTCGAGTGCGGCGGCACCTGGCGGATGGGGGAGCGGCTCTACTCCACGCTGCTGCGCGAGCGCGAACTGCTCGGGTACGGCGCCGCCGAGCTGCACGAGAAGGGCAAGGCCGCCTGGGCGGATCTGGACGCCCGCATGCGCGAGGTGGCGCTCCAGGTCAACGGCACCCAGGACTGGCGGGCCGCCATGGAGTCCCTCATGGACGACCATCCGGCGACCCTGGCCGACATGCGGTCCGAGTACGAGGCGGAGACGCTGCGGGCCCGCGAGTTCGTACGGGACCGGGACCTGGTCACCTTCGCCGAGGGCGAGGAGTGCCAGGTGCTGCCGTCGGCCGAGTACACCCGGCCGGTGCTGTCCGTGGCCCACTACCTGTCGCCGCCGCCGCTCAGCGCCTCGCGGACGGGCATCTTCTTCGTGCCCTACACGCCTGACGACTTCACCCCCGACCAGGTACGCCAGCGCCTGCGCACCAACTCGCGGGCCCAGATGCCCTCCATCGCCGTGCACGAGGCCTATCCCGGGCACCACTGGCATCTGTCGTACATGGCGGGCAATCCGCGCACGGTGCGGAAGGTCTTCAGGACGCCGTACTTCACCGAGGGCTGGGCCCTCTACGTCGAGAAGCTGCTGCACGAGCAGGGCTACTTCGACACCCCCGCCACCGAGCTGGCCCACCTCGACTGCCGGATCTTCCGTGCCGCCAGGATCGTCGTGGACACGGCGCTGCACTGCGAGGACATGTCGGTCGAGGAGGCCGAGACGTTCATGGCCACCAAGGCGTCGTTGTCGCCGGGCACGGCGCAGGGCGAGGTCAACCGGTACTGCGCGTGGCCCACGCAGGCGCCCTCCTACCTCACGGGCGCGATCGAGATCGACCGCATCCGGGAGTCGTTCCAGGGGCCGCTGAAGGAGTTCCACGACCGCATCGCCGGGTCGGGCGGCCTGCCCCTCGGGCTGGCCGAGCAGGTCATCGCCGGGGGAACTCCGGCGGGTTGAGCGAGCGCTCGACCACGGCGGCGAGCTGTTCATCCGTCAAGATGGCCGGCTTGCCGACGCCGAGGCCCCGGACGTACACCTCGCAGAGCCACTCCAGCAGCCGGGTGGCCTCGAACGCCTCCTCCAGGGTCGCCCCGATGGTCACACCGCCGTGGTTGGCCAGCAGGGCGGCCCGCTTGCCCGCCAGGGCGGCGCGCACGTTCGCGGCCAGCTCGGGGGTGCCGTACGTGGCGTACTCGGCCACCTTGACCACCCCGCCGAGCAGCAGCGCGTTGTAGTGCACGGGCGGCAGCTCGGTCATCGTCGTCGCCACCACCGTGCCGAACACCGAGTGCGTGTGCACGATGGCCTGCGCGTCCGTGCTCGCGTAGACGGCCAGGTGCATGGGGGTCTCGCTGGACGGCTGCGTGTCGCCCTCCACCAGGTGACCCGTCACGTCCACGATCGGGCACGTCTCCGGGGTCAGCCGGTCGAGTGCGACGCCCGACGGCGTGACGGCGACCAGGTCACCCTGGCGCACGCTGAGGTTGCCCGAGGTGCCGATGACCAGGCCGAGTTCGACGGCGCGGCGGCCGTACTCGCACAACTGCTCGCGAAGGCTCATATATGTGCAATGTAGCCCATAGTTCGGAGCATGATCCGTTCGGCGTCCGCGCGGGTCAGGCGGCCGGGGTAGAGCAGCAGGTGCACGCTGAGGCCGTCGACCAGGGCGAGCAGGTGCTCGGTGAGGTCGTCCAGATCGTCGTCCGTGCTCAGCTCGCCGGCCGCGCGGGCCTGGCCGAGCAGGTCGCGTACGGCGGCGCGCAGCTCCGCCGCCTCCGCCCGCTGCACCTCGGCCAGCCGCTCCGAGGCCAGGCTGCGGCTCCAGAAGCTCACCTCCAGCCGCGTCTCCTGGGCACGCTCGGCGTCCAGCGGCAGGTTGTCCAGCAGCAGCTCACGCAGCGCGGCCAGCCCTCGCCTGGTTTCGACCTTGGCGGTCAGCCTGGCACGGATGCGCTCGTGCGACTCGCGCAGCGCGGACAGCAGGATCTCGTCCTTGTCGCCGAAGTAGTGGGCGAGCACCCCGTTCGAGTAACCCGCCTCCTTGGCGATGGCGCGCGAGGTGGCGGCCTCGATGCCGTCCCTGACGATCACCCGGCGGGCGGCCGCCATGACCTCCTGCCGGCGCTCCTCGTGATCGACGATCTTCGGCATCGACCCTCCATTGACTTTTTATTCGGACGTCTGTCTATTTAGACTATGACCGTCGTCACCGTCGGCGTCCACATCGTCGACATTCTCGCCAGGCCCGTCGAGCACATCCCCGAGGGCCAGGACACCGTGCTGGTCGACCAGATCCGCCTCACCGCCGCCGGCGCCGCCGCGGGCACGGCGGTGGACCTGGTCAAGCTGGGCAACGACGTGGTCACCATGGGCGCGGTCGGCGATGACGAGCTGGCCGACTTCCTGCTGATGGTGCTGGCCAAGCGGGGCGTGGACGTGTCGCGGCTGGTGCGCAGGGCGGGGGAGCGCACGTCGGCCTCGATCCTGCCCATCAGGCCCGACGGCGGGCGGCCCAGCTTCCACGTGCCCGGGGCGAACCTCACCGTGACCTACGCCGACCTGGACCCCGACGTGCTGCGCTCGGCGCGGGCGATCCACCTGGGCGGGATGGACGTCACCTTCGGCCTCGGCGACCCCGCCTTCTTCGCCCTCCTGGACTCCGTGCGGTCCTCCGGCACCCTCGTCACGATGGACCTCCTCTCGGAGATGCCCGACCTGCTGGGGATGGCCAGGGCGTTCCTCCCCCACGTGGACTACGTGCTGCCGAACGAGTCTCAGGCCCTGCTCATGACCGGCCTGACGGACGTCGAGGCCGCCGCCCGCGCCCTGCTCGCCGACGGGCCGCGGGGCGTGCTGGTCACCCTGGGGGCGTCGGGCAGCCTCGTCGTGACGGCGGACGGGGCAGAGCGTGTGCCGGCCTTGAAGACGGAGGTGTCCGACACCACGGGCTGCGGCGACGCGTACTGCGCCGGCTTTCTCACCGGCCTCCTCCACGATCGGGACGTCCTTACGGCGGCCCGCTGGGGCACGGCCGCCGCCGCCCGCGTCGCCACCGGCCTCGGCTCCGACGCCGGCCTGACCGACCTCGACTCCACTCTCGCCCTCCTCTAAGGATCCCTCCATGACCGACGCAGATCTCCGCCGGCGGGCCTCGAAGGTCGTTCCCGGCAGCATGTACGGCCACCTCAACGCCGCCCTCTTCGCCCCCGGCTTCCCGCAGTTCTTCGAGCGAGGCGAAGGCTGCCGCCAGTGGGACGTGGACGGCCGCGAGTACATCGACTTCATGTGCAGCTGGGGCCCTGTCGTGCTCGGGCACCACCACGCTCGCGTGGAGGCGGCCGCCGCCCGCCAGGCCGCGCTCGGCGACTGCCTCAACGGGCCCGGTGCGATCATGGTCGAGCTGGCCGAACTGCTGGTGGACACCGTGCCGAGCGCGGACTGGGCGATGTTCTCCAAGAACGGCACCGACGCCACCACCCAGGCCCTCATGGTCGCCAGGGCCGCGACCGGGCGGACGAAGGTGCTGATGGCGCACGGGGCCTACCACGGGGCGGACCCCTGGTGCACGCCGTCCCTGTCGGGCACGACGCCGAACGAGCGGGCCGACCTGGTGGAGTTCACCTACAACTCCCTGGAGTCCCTGGAGGCCGCCGCGGCGACCGTCGAGGGCGACGTGGCCGCGATCATCGTCACCCCCTTCCGCCACGACTCCTTCGAGGACCAGGAGCTGGTGGAGCCCGCCTTCGCGCGCGGCGCCCGTGCCCTGGCGGACCGGCTCGGGGCCGCGCTGGTGATCGACGACGTGCGGGCCGGGTTCCGGATCGACCTGCGGGGGTCGTGGGAGCCGTACGGCGTGCGCCCCGACCTGACGGCCTGGTCGAAGGCCATGGCCAACGGCTACCCGATCGCCGCCGTAACCGGCGTCGACGCGCTGCGCGGGCCCGCGCAGACGTTGTACTCGACCGGTTCGTTCTGGTTCTCCGCCGTCGCGATGGCGGCGGCCAAGGCCACCATCGAGACGCTGCGCGACACCGACGGCATCGCGATCATGGAACGCGCGGGCACTCAGCTTCGGGAAGGGCTTTACACGCAGGCCAAGGCGCACGGGTTCGTGGTCAACCAGACGGGCCCGGTGACGATCCCGTGGCTCAGCTTCGACGGGGACGCCGACCTGTCGGTGGCCATGTGGTGGAGCGACGCCTGCCTGCGGCACGGGGTCTACCTGCACCCGTGGCACAACTGGTTCCTCTCGGCCGCCCACACGGAGGCCGACGTGGCGGCTGCCCTGGAGCGCACGGACCAGGCCTTCGCCGAAACCCGCACCCACTTGGGCTGACCGGTGGAAGAGCTGACGCTCCTGCCGTGATGTCGGCGGGGGCGTCACGGCAAGGTCACGTCTCGATTGCGCCCCCTTGACGGGCATCGGAGGGCGTTCATACGTTGCGGGCAAACGTTTAGGAAACTTTCCTAATCCAGGAGCCGCCATGACCCACCCGGGCGAGATCACCAGGCGTCAACTGCTACGCCGGATCGGCATGACCGCGTTCGTCGCCGGCCCCGGCGCGGGCCTGCTGAGCGCCTGCGCCACCGCCGGAACGGGGGGCGAGCCCACGGCCGCCCCCGCCACCTCCATCCCGGCCTCCGCGAACCCGAAGAACCCGTTCGGCGTGGATGCCAAGAAGCCGCTCGAAGTGGTCATCTTCAGCGGCGGATACAGCGACGCGTACGCCAAGGACCTGCACGAGGAGCTCTACAAGAAGGCCTATCCCGGCGTCACCGTGAAGCACAACGCCACCCAGCAGATCGGCACCCAGCTCCGCCCGCGCTTCGTCGCCGGCGACCCGCCCGACGTGCTCAACAACTCGGGCCCCGACTCGATGGACCTGGCCGCGCTGGCCGCCGAGGGGCATCTGGCCGACCTGGCCCCGCTGTTCGACGCGCCCTCGGTCGACGACCCGGCCAAGAAGGTGCGCGACACCGTCACGCCGGCCGTCCTGGAGAACGCCAAGGTCACCGGCAAGGACCTGGTGCTCAACTACACGGTGTCGCACCGCGCGCTCTGGTACAACGCCAAGCTGTTCGAGACCAAGCAGTGGACGGTGCCGGCGACCTGGGAGGAGTTCCTGGCGCTCGGCGAGAAGGCGAAGGCGGAGGGCATCCTGCTGTTCGCCTATCCCGGGCAGAAGGGGCCGTACTACCAGCTCTGGAACGTCCTCTACACCGCCGCGAAGATCGGCGGTAACCAGGTCATCATCGACATCGACAACCTGGTCGACAACGCCTGGAACGCCGAGCCGATGAAGCGGGCCGTCACCGTGTGGGTGGACGTCCAGACGAAATATGGCGACAAAGCCTACTTCGGCCTCGACCACACGCAGACCCAGGTCAAGCAGCTGCAGAACAAACTGCTCTTCTACCCCGTCGGCTCCTGGGTCGAGAACGAGATGGTCAAGGACAAGCCGGCGGACTTCGACTACGCCATCGCCCCCATCCCCGAGGTCACCGGCTCCGACAAGATGCCGTACGGCGCCATTCAGGTGGGCGTCGGCGAGAACTTCGTGGTCGCCGCCAAGGGCAAGAACCCGCAGGGCGGCCTCGAATACCTGCGCCTCATGCTCTCCAAGGAAGGCGCGCGGGGCTTCACCGAGAAAACGCAGAACCTCACGGTCGTGAACGGCGCCGCCGAGGGCGTGAACCTGCCCGCCGGCCTCGTGAGCGCCGCCAAGGCCCAGGACAAGGCCGGCCAGAACATCATCACCGAGGCGCGTTTCGAGGGCTGGTACAAAGAGCTCTTCGACTACGGCACCGAACAGATCAACGTCGTCATGGCCGGCCGCATCACCCCGGAGAAGTTCTGCGCCAACATGCAGAAGAAGGCCGACGACGTCAAGAACGACGACTCGGTCACCAAGCAGACGCGGAGCCGGTAACGCATGCAGCGGTTGCGCAAGTACGGATTCGTCGCCGGGTTTCTCGCCGTTCCCCTCGTGCTCTACTCGGTCTTCGTCATCAGCCCGTACGTCCAGGCGTTCCAGCTTTCGCTGACGAGCTGGAACGGATACAGCTCGATCGTCCGGTACGTGGGGCTGGACAATTTCGGCCGGTTGCTCGACGACGAGGTGTTCTGGCGGGCCCTGCGTAATCACGGAATCCTGCTGCTCGTGCTGCCGCTGGTGACGATCGTCATCGCGCTCTTCCTCGCCTTCCTGCTGAATCTCGGTGGGGGCGCGCGGGGCGCCGGAATGCGCGGGATCTGGGGGTCGAATTTCTACCGGGTGGTGTTCTTCTTCCCCCAGGTCCTGGCCGTGGCCGTGGTCGGGGTGTTGTTCCAGGCCGTTTACCGGCCCGACGAGGACGGCGTCATCAACGGGCTGCTGGGCCGGTTCGGGATCGAGCCCGTCGGCTGGCTCACCGAGCCGGGCCTGGCCCTCTGGTCCATCCTCGCGGTCATGGTCTGGCAGGCGGTCGGCTTCTACGTGGTGCTGTTCTCGGCGGGCATGGCCGCCATTCCCAAGGACTATTTCGAGGCGGCGGCGCTCGACGGGGCGAACCGCGTCCGGCTGTTCTTCTCCATCACGCTGCCGCTGCTGCGCGACACCCTCCAGGTCGGCTGGATCTATCTGGGCGTCGCGGCCTTCGACGGGTTCGCGCTGATCCAGGTGCTGGCGGGGGACAAGGGCGAGCCCGACGGGGCCACGACCATTCTGCCGATCACCATTTACAAGACGGCCTTCTCCTACCAGAAGGTCGGGTACGCGTCCGCGATGGGCGTGGCGCTGTTCTTCCTCACCGTGACCTTCGCGGTGCTGACCTTGCGGACCACCAGGCGTGAGAGGGTTGAGCTGTAGTCATGGCCTCGCGTGAAACGGGCCGGCCGCGGCCCGGCGTCCTCAGCGGGCTGTCGCATGTGGCGCTGGCCGTGTGGGCGCTGCTGATCATCGCGCCGCTGTTGTGGACCTTTCTGGCCTCGTTCAAGAACAACACCGAGATCTTCGGCGACCCGCTGCAACTGCCGGGGGCGCTGCGGCTGGACGCGTGGGGCCGGGCGTGGGACAAGGCGCATATCGGCCTCTACATGTTCAACACCGTCATCGTGGTCTTCTTCGGCACGGCGGGCACGATGGTGTTCGGGTCGATGGCGGCGTACGTGCTGGCGCGTTACCGGTTCTTCGGCAACAGGCTGATCTACTACTACTTCGTGGCCGGGCTGGCCTTCCCGGTCTTCCTGGCGCTCGGGCCGCTGTTCTTCGTGGTCAAGCAGGTGGGCCTGCTGAACTCCCACGTCGGCCTCGTCCTGGTCTACATCGCGTACTCGCTGCCGTTCACGGTGTTCTTCTTAGCAGCATTTTTCCGGACACTGCCGGAGGCGATCGCCGAGGCCGCCCAGATCGACGGCGCTTCACACACCCGCACGTTCTTCCAGATCATGGTCCCCATGGCCCGCCCCGGCCTGATCAGCATCACGATCTTCAATGTGCTCGGCCAGTGGAACCAGTATCTGCTGCCCCTCGTCCTCCTGGCCGGCGACCCGGACAAATGGGTGCTCACCCAGGGCATCGCCAGAATCTCCACGCTGGCCGGATATGAGGCGGACTGGCCGGGACTGTTCGCGGCCCTGTCCATCACCATCCTCCCGGTCATGATCGTCTACATCATCTTCCAACGCCAGATCCAGTCAGGGCTCGGGACGGGGGCCCTGAAGTAACGTGGTGCCATGGATGTCGAGAGCAGGCTCAACGACCTGCCGCAATGGCGGCGCGAGGGCGACGAGATCAGGCGCACGGTCACCGCGCCCGACTTCCCCACCGCCATCCGCATCGTGGACGAGATCGCGGTCAAGGCGGAGGAGCTCAACCACCATCCCGACATCGACATCCGCTGGCGCAAGCTCCATCTGGCCCTGACCACCCATGACCAGGGCAGGCTCACCGAGGCCGACTTCACGCTGGCCGCCATCATCGATGACATCGCGGCGCGACATCGCGGCAATGACCGTACGTAGCAGGCCGATCACTCGTTAGAGTGGGTGCCCTCTCGGAGCCCTCATGCCGGAGGAGCTCGAATCATGGGGGTCTCATGCGCGTGCCCGCTTTCCTGTTCATCCTGTTCGCCGTGGCCTCCTGCGCGGGCCCGCCCGCCCCGGTCCAGAACGCCAAGGTCTCGCCGGAGGAGACGATCAACCTGTCCTCCGCCGGCGAGTTCACCAACGACGACGCCGCGGACATCGCCTACGACCGCAAGCTCGTCCCCAAGGGCTCCCAGGCCAGCGTCACCGTCGAGTCCACCGGCGGCCAGACGCGGACCTCGCTCGTCGTGGAGGGCCTGCGGCCCGAGCGCGCCTACGGCGCCCACCTGCACGCCAAGCCCTGCGGCAAGAAGCCCGACGACTCGGGCCCGCACTACCAGCATCACCCCGGCCAGATCGACCCGACCAGCGAGGTCTGGCTCGACTTCACCACCAACGCCGAGGGCGCGGCCCGCTCCAGTGCCCGCAACGAGTGGGGCCTGGAACGTGCCAAGATCCCCGGCTCGCTGGTCATCCACGCCCAGGCCACCAAGACCTCGGGGCCGCAGGTGGGCACCGCCGGGGCCCGCGTCGCCTGCCTCACCCTGAAGTAGCCCGCCGCCGCGGCGGCCGGGAAGGAACCGGCCGCCGCGCCACGGGTCACCTGATCACGGGCGCCATCGGCTGCCACGGGGCCGCGTCGAAGATCAGCATGATCGTGCTGATCCTCCCGTCGCGCAGCCGGAAATGTTCGGCCGTACGCTGCACGCCGGCCGGGGTCGCCGTGTGCACGTCGTACACGAGGGTCGCCTCCGACTCGCCGTACAGCTCGCTGATCATCTCCACCTCCGTCACCACCCGCAGGAACCCCTCCAGCCCCGCCAGATGCCCGGCCGGGTCGGCGGAGGTGATGAACGGACTGCGGAACGAGAACGACTCCCCGGACACCATCGCCACGGCCCCGGCCACGTCCCCGCGGTAACGCGCGTCGTGATAGCCGCGCACGACCTGCCTGGCGCTCATCGGCCGATCACCTCGCTCAGCCGCTCCTGGTTGACCGCCAGTCGCAGGCACAGGTGCCGCAACAGGCCCAGCTCCTCGTCCGTGAACCCCTGGAAGATCGCCGCCATGGCGAGCTGCGACGGCTTCCTGAACGCCTCGATCCAGCCCTGCCCCGTGGGCGTGATCAGCGCCCGCACCGAGCGCCGGTCCTTCGGGTCGGGCGCCCGCCGCACGAGCCCCTCCCGCTCAAGCGTGTCGACCAGCCCCGTGACGTTCCTGGAGCTCACGCCCGCCGCCTCGGCCAGCTCACCTATGCTCGCGCCGTCATCCCCGGCCGAGCTCAGCCGCAGCAGCAGATCCATCGCCCCTGAACTGAGCCCGCGGCCCTCGCTGCCGTGGGAGCGCATGCGCTCGACGGCCTGGAACGCGGTCCGCACGGCGGCCCCCGCCTCGAACGCCAGTGTGTCCGCGCCGCCGGTGAACTCTTTCATGGCCGCCCTGGCGCGAGGATCGAAGAGCAGCCCATCGGTCTCATCAAGTTCCATCTTCATAATGAGGCAGTACTTTATTACCTACTTCCGTAAATCGGCAAGCGATCTCAGGAATCCTTGGCGAGGGTGAAGCCGCCGCGGGTCAGGGCGAGTTGCTCCACTGCCGTCTGGTCTCCGAGCAGCGCCTTCGGGTTGGTGGCCAGCGTGGTCACCACGTACGTCTTCCCCTTCGACGTACGCCCGAGGAAGCCCAGGTCCGACACCCCGGGCTCCGACCCGCCCTTGTACCAGACGGCCGGCCACCGCGCCTTGTCCAGCCCGAGGCCGGCGTCGTTGATCGACATGATCTCCCCGATGCGCCGGTCGCCCAGCTTCACCAGGCCCGCGTAGGCGCGGCAGGTGTCGGACGGGGAGGCGAACCACTCGATCGTGTCCAGCTCGCGAGGGCTCGAATACGGCTGGATCTTCGACAGCGGGACCTTGTCCACCACCTTCTCCAGGTAGGCACGCTGCTTGGAGGTGCTCAGCGACACGTACTTCTTGACGTGGGCCGGATAGTCCACACCCTTGAGCACGAACAGCGCCCGCGTCGTCAGCAGTGGCTCGTTGCGCTTGTCGCGCAGGCCCCAGGACCGCATCGTGCGCTCGACCGCCTTGCGGCCCACCTTGTGGACCAGCAGGTCGGTGGCCGTGTTGTCGCTGATGGAGATCATCAGCTTGGCGGCCTCCAGGACCGACACCTTGCTGCCGTCGGGGCGTTCCTGGAGCCCGCCGGACCCCAGGCTCCTCCTGCCGGGCGTGATCGTGAGCTGGGTGTCCCAGCCGAACGCGCCGCTCCTGACGCTCGAGACCACCGCGCCCAGCACGTACAGCTTGAACATGGACCCGAGCGGGCGCGCCTCGTCGGCGGCGACCCCGTGCACGGGGCGGCACTTGCCGGAATCGGTCAGTTCGGCCGCCAGGAAGCCCGACTCCGGGGCGACGGCGCGTACCCGTTTGTCCACCTCGGCCCAGCTCGTGGGGGTCGGCGCCGGCTTGAGCGGCTCGGCGAAGCGCAGGCCGTTCATCAGGCCGGTGGCGTCCACGTCGATCACCATGTCGAACGGCGTGGTGCCCACCGTGATCCGGGCCACGAGGTGGGTGTCCTGAGCGGCCAGGATCTTCTCCAGCGTCATCGCCTTGACGCTCACCAGGGTCTGGTTGAGCTGCGCGGGCGGAACGGCCTTGAGGAAGTCGGCGGTGAAGTGCCCGGCCAGTTCGTTGTCCGGGATCGGCGCGCGGGGGGCCGCGTCGAGCAGCCAGGTAGCCTGGCGGCCTGCCGGGGTGTCGGGGATGTCGACGGTCGCGGTCATCGGGGCCGCCGCCGTGGCCTGGACGGGAGCGGGCCCGCTCACGCAGGCCGTCATGGCGATGGCCGCCGCTGCCGCGGCGAGGATCCGGACGGGTTTGGACGGAGTATTCATGATCCAAGCCAACCCGGGCACCGGGATCGGGACCACCAAGCGGGCCGCCGTTTCCGCCGGTGAGGGTAGCCGTAGGAAATATGCGGATAACCTCATAGACGCTCTTACGAACGCTCGTCACGATGGGTCCCTATGAGTTCCAGGCTGCCGGCCGCCTCGCTGGCGCTGATCGCGGCCGGCGGCGTCGTGGCCGGTGTGGTCCTGGCGAGCGGCTGGCCACCCCCGGCGTCGGAGTGGGCGTACGCCGTCATCGCCCTGATCCTGCCCGCGCTGGGCTGGTTGCTGGCCGCCCGGCGTCCGGAGCTCGGCTTCGGCTGGCTGCTCCTGGCCGACGCTCTGTGTTTCGGACTCGGCACGCTGGGCGTGGGACTGTCCGCCCACGGCCTCCGCGTGACCGCCCTCTCCTCCATGTCCGCCGTGTTCCTCGGCCTCACCTGGATCTTCGTACCCCTGCTGTTCCCCGACGGGCGGCTGCCCTCGCCCCGGTGGCGGATCGTGGCGTGGATCTCCGGCATCGCGATCGCCCTGCACGCCGTCGGGGTCTTGCTGACCGCCGTCGACATCTACGAGCCGCTGCAGGAACAGCTCATGTCCGTGAGCCTGGCCGTGCTGTTGCTGTCCGGAGGAGGGCAGTTCGTCACGTGGATCATGGCGCTGATCGTGTTCTGCGGGCTCGTGCTCCGCTGGCGGCGCAGCGAGGGGGGCGAGCGACGGCAGTACGCCTGGATGATCGGAGGCATGACCGCGACGGTGGCGGGCGGGGCGCTGGTGTCGTTCTTCAACTTCGGCGGGGCACAGAACTGGCTGGTCGGGCTGCTGGGCGCCCTGACGCTGGTCGGGGCACTGCCGGCCGCGATCGCGGTGGCGGTCGTCCGGCACCGCCTGCTCGACGTGCGGATCGGCATCCGGGGGTCGCGCCTGCTGATGATGTTCGACCTGCGGCCGACGGCGGGCGAGGTGCTGACCGGCCTCGGCACGGCGCTGGAGGACACCTCGGAGCCGGTGGAGCAGCTCGGCCGGCTGGCCGCGGCGGTGCGCGACGGACTGGACGTCAGGTGGGCCGCCGTCACGCTCGCCGACGGCACACGCGTGGTCGCGGGCCAGGAGGAGGGCGAGGCGGTCCTGGAGCTGCCGGTACGCGGCGGCCTCGGCCGCATCGAGTGCGGACCCAGGGACACCAGCCCGCTGACCCGGGTGGACCGGCACCTCCTGGAGGCCCTGGCCGTGCCCGCCGGCCTGGCCATCCAGAGTGCCGGCCTGGTGACCCGCCTGGTCAACGCCCAGGAGGCCGAACGCCGCCGCATCGAGCGCAACATCCACGACGGCGTACAGCAGCAGCTCGTCGCCCTCATCGCCGGCCTCGAACTGGCCAGAGCCACGGGCGCGGGCCCCGACATGCTCACCCACCTGCGCGAACAGGCCCGCCAGACCCTCACCGACCTGCGTGAGCTGGCCGCCGGCATCCACCCTTCCTCGCTCAGCCAGGGCGGCCTGGTGGAGGCCGTGGAGGAGCGCTGCTCCCGCCTGCCCGTGCGCACGACGGTGACCTCGCCCCCGCCGCTGCGCGCCAGGCGTTTCGCCGACGAGGTGGAGGGCGCCATGTACTTCACCGTGAGCGAGGCCGTGGCCAACGCGCTCAAGCACGCGGGGGCGGGCAGCATAGACGTACGCCTTTCGCAGGAGGACGGCCGGCTGCGCGCCACGGTCGCCGACGACGGGAAGGGCTTCGACCCTGGGGCGATCGCCCGCAGAGGGCTGGCGACGCTCGCCGACCGGCTCGACGCGCTCGGCGGCGGCCTGACGGTGGACAGCGCACAGGGGAAGGGGACACGGGTGAACGCGTGGGTGCCGGTCGATGGGTGAGCTGATCCGCACGGTGGTGGCCGACGACCATTACCTGGTACGCGAGGGCACCCGGCAGTTGCTGGAGATGTCGGGCGAGGTGCGGGTCGTGGGCGCGGTGGGCGACGCCGACGAACTGCTCGACGCCGTACGCCGCCTCGGTCCCGACGTCGTGATCACCGACATCCGGATGCCGGGAGGGGAGTGGCGGCAGGGCTTCGAGGGCATCGACGCGGCCCATCGCATCCGCTCCGCCCATCCGGAGGTCGGGGTGGTGGTGTTGTCGCAGTTCGCGGACACGTTGTTCGCGTTCGAGCTGTTCAAGCACGGCACGGAGGGTTTCGCGTACCTGCTCAAGGACCGGGTGGGGGATCTGGACGAACTGCTCGGGGCGATCAGAGCGGTGGCGTCAGGCGGCTCGGTGATCGACCCGAAGGTCGTCGAGGGCCTGCTGGCCAGGCGTGACGTACGGGGTCAGCAGGAGGCGCTGACCGCCCGCGAGCGGGACGTGCTGCGCGAGATGGCCCACGGCCGGTCGAACTCGGCCATCGCCCGCGCCCTGCATCTGTCGATCTCGTCGGTGGAGAAGAACGTCAACGCCATCTTCACCAAGCTCGGCCTGGAGAACAGCGGTGACGTGCATCGGCGGGTGGCGGCGGTCCTCGCCTACCTCGGCCCCGACGCGTAGGCCAGGCGGCGCAGCAGGATCTCCGCCGGCCCGGCTCCTCGGCTGACTCGGTCAAGATCATCTCTATCGCTGAGGCCTGCTGAGTTGGGGTCAGCCGCTCGCCGCCGCGCTCTTCGCCGACTGCACGGCTTTGCGCAGTGCGGTGGCCACGGGCTCGATGGGCGCGGAAAGCTGCTCGATCCTGTCCCGGCGCTGATAGGTCTCCCAACGGGCGGGCAGGACCGTCTGGGCCGCCGCGGCCAGTGCCGCCAGGACGCGGGCGTCCAGCTCCAGGCGGCTGACGGGCTGTCCGCCGCGGATGGCCCGGCCGACGCGCTCGGCCAGTTTGCGCGTCAAGTATGCCTTGCGCGGCTTGATTCGATCTACATGGAAAATCAGGACCCGCCGCCGCTCCACCCGGATTACCTGAGCCGCCGCCAGCTCGTCGCGTACGAGCCGGATGGCCTTGCCCTGGTCCTTGCGGATCCACCGCTGCCAGGAACGCGGTGGCGAGTTCGAGATCTGCTCCCAGACGATCGCCGGCAACGACCCGGGCTCGGCGCCGGCCGGGGCGGACACGGCTCGCGCCTTGCCGGACTCGTCCGCCAGGTTGCCCGCCAGCAGCAGCTCGGTCAGGGCCGCCGCGCGGAGCAGGTATCCGAGCTCGCTCCGGTTGGCCAGCCGCTCTTTCCGCAGGTCGATGGCCAGCAGGAAGGCTGACCGCGTCAGCGACTCATCCTGCTTCACTGGCATCTCCATCCTCGTGTCCCTCCTCGTCGTCCGGGGTTTTTCTCGGTCTTCCGCGGGGGCGGATCCGCCCTACCCCATCGGGCAGGCGGCCGGCCTCGGAGAGCGCCCTGCGCAGCAGGAACTCGATCTGGGAGTTCGTACTGCGCAGATCGTCTGACGCCCACCTGGCCAGCGCGTCGTGGACCACCGGGTCGAGCCGCAGAAGGATCTTTTTCCGTTCCACGGTGGTTACTGGTAGAGGGTGCCGGTGTTGACGACCGGCTGGGTGTCGCGGTCGCCGACCAGTACCACGAGCAGGTTGCTCACCATGGCCGCCTTGCGCTCCTCGTCCAGCTCGACCACGTTGTGCTCGGCGAGCTTCTCCAGCGCCATCTCGACCATGCCGACCGCGCCCTCGACGATCCGCTGCCGGGCCGCCACGACCGCGCCGGCCTGCTGGCGGCGCAGCATCGCGTGGGCGATCTCGGGTGCGTACGCCAGGTGGATGATGCGGGACTCGATGACCTTCACCCCCGCGGAGGCCACCCTGATCCCGATCTCCGCGGACAGCCGCTCGTTGATCTCGTCGGCGTTGTCCCGCAGCGACAACCTCGGCTCCCCGTGGGCGTCGTACGGGTAGATGCCGGCGATGTGCCGCACGGCCGTCTCCGCCTGGATGGCCACGAACTCCAGGAAGTCGTCCACCTCGAAGACCGCCTGCGCGGTGTCCTGCACCTGCCAGACCACCACGGTCGCGATCTGGATGGGGTTGCCGTCCGCGTCGTTGACCTTGGTCACGTCGGTTTCGTGGTTGCGGATCCTCGTGGAGACCCGGCGGCGTTCGGTGATCGGGTTGACCCACTGGAAGCCGGGGGTGCGCAGGGTGCCGACGTACCGGCCGAGAAGTTGCACCACCCGCGCCTCGCCCGGCGCCACCGCGGTGAGGCCGAAGTACGTGTAGGACCCGATGATGATCATCAGGACGCTCGCGATGACCAGCCAGAACCCGCCCTGCCCGGCCCCCGAGGCGAGCATGACGATCCCCGTGGCCAGCAGCCCGGCCCCGATCAGGGTCAGCGCCGTCGCCACCCCCAGCATCATGAACCCGTTGGCCGCCCGCATCGGCCGCTCGCTGGTGTGCGGGGCGGGCATGTCCACGACGGTGCCCTCAAGCGCGACCCCGCCCGATGTGTTCGCCATCGTCGGTCTCCCTTCTTGATGTGACTTCATCTTGCTAGCAAAGTGATATCACTTTTTCCGCGCTCGCGAAAGGTGTCATCTCGAGCGGGTGTTACGGTGAACGCAGCTTCGGGGGCGGCGGCACCTCACCGCGCCGCTGATCGGGGCACCTTCGACCGCCCAGAGAGTGTGGACGGTCATCACTTCGGCGGCCGGGCCGACCACGCTCGCCGGCGGATTCACCCTGCTGCGCCGCCGGCGAGAGCGGACGACGTGATCTGGGGAATCACTTCCCGGGGATGATCTTCACCGACCGACGCGATGGACCTGCTGCTATTTATCCTCGTGGCGAAGAAGCTGGAAGCTCAGCGCAAGGCTCGCGCCTGTAGGCCCGCCCCTGTAGGCCTGCGCCTGTTCTCCTTCGCCGCACCGAAGCCGGTCGTGGGGCACCGTTACGCTT
This sequence comes from Nonomuraea insulae, assembly GCF_042656245.1. Lineage (NCBI taxonomy): Bacteria > Bacillati > Actinomycetota > Actinomycetes > Streptosporangiales > Streptosporangiaceae > Nonomuraea > Nonomuraea insulae. Next base: position 117,321 of record NZ_JBHSPA010000014.1, on the reverse strand, counting down.
GGGCGGCCGCGTATGAGCCATGTGCTGACCCGCCGGCGCGTTCCTGAGCCAGGCGGCACCCGCTTCCGGGTGGGCGCGTCGGTGTCGACGTACGCGCGCCGGGGATCGTGAGAACCTAGAGCCTTCTCGGCCTGACCACATCGCCCAGGAGGGCCTGGAGGCTCGCGAGTACGGCTGCGTCCCTTTGCTGGGGGAGAAGCGGCGTGGTGTGCGTGGCGCCGGGCCCGGGCTGATGCGTGCGGGGGAAGCCGAGGTCCGCCGGAGCCGCTCTGCCCACCCGGTCGCCGTTGCCCGCGTCGGCCTGCAGGGCGATGGTGAGGCGTTGCCAGGTGCCGTCGGCCAGCCAGCGGCGGTGGCGTTTGTAGAGGGTGACCCAGCAGCCGTACCTCTCGGGGAGGTGGCGCCAGCGCACTCCGGTGCGGGCTTGGTGAAGCAGACCGTTGATCACCGTACGGTCGTCGGTCGATCGGTCGTCACGGTCGCCGTTCGTGGGGAGCAGCGGCGCCAGTCGTTCCCACTCGGCGTTCGTCAGATCATCACGACGCATGCGCTCATCGTGACAAGGTAATGACTGTGTGTCAGCGGATCAAAGAAAGATCTTCATGCGAGATCTCAGGCCGGCCTGCCGGCCGAGCCAACCGGCCGACGGAGCTCCTGCTCGGAGGGCGATCCGAGTTCGGCCGGGCTTGAGCAGGGACAGGCCCGGCCAATGTTTGTGACGGCAGGCTCATCGGGCGACTCGATGTCCGGCGCACGGTCAGGAGCTGATTCCGTCTTCCTCCTCTTCCGGCTTGAACGGTTCCAACGGACGGACGCCGAGCACCCATCCGGTGGCGACACGCGGAAGGCACACCTGCACCCCGTTGAGCTCCTCTTGGCCGATCGACCAATCCATGTGCGGCGACTCCGCGCCCATGATGATCGCTTCCAGGAAATCGTTCCAGCGCCCGTACGAGCTGATCAGGGCGGTCTCGTCCGGCACGTCCAGGTCGAGCACCACATAGCGGGCGTACTCCTCCGGTGTCTCCGGGCAGAGCAACATTTCCGCCGTTATCGCCACGTTGTTGTCGCGGGTATCCGGCCCTTCCCACGCCCACACCGGCGGCCGGCCCCCGCAGTCGAGACCACGGCGTGCCATTTCCGCCACCATCTCCTCGTAGCAGGCCCGGTAGTCTCCGACCAGGATCCGGGCCCAGTCCCCGACCAGTTCGCCGGCGTCCTCCAGCGACTCGAGAACCGCTCGATGCTGGACCGTCCACAAACGCACCGGGCAATTGTGCCAGCACCGGGACAGAACGATCTACGCAATTATCCGGGAGCGATGCTGTCCGCACGCGTCCCGGGCCGTTGCCACTCAAATAGTCACTCAGCCAGACGGTGGTGGCAGCCTGGAGAGGGCGGGTCGAGCACTCCAGCAGAGGACCGCACACGGAGTCCCATGAATCACGCACGGAGGCCTTTCTGCGAAGAAGTCGTTCACACGGCAGAACGCCCACGTACCCTCCGGCAGAACGCCCACGTACCCTCCGGCAGAACGCCCACGTACCCTCCGGCAGAACGCCCACCAAAGGGCTCTGTCTGCGATAACCTGCGGGATCGTGACGCAGACTTCTCTGTACCCGCGCCGCGCCCAGGCCATGACGCGCGAAGCACTGGCGGACACCCGCGTGGTCGTCGTGAACGGTGCCCGGCAAGTCGGCAAGAGCACGCTGGCAGGCCTGATCGTCAACCAGGCGGACAACGAGGTCCGCTCGGGGCGGGCATAGATGGTCAAGCCGGTAGTCGGCCCACGGGTGGGTGCTGGGCGAGCGCAGCGAGCGTGGGTTTCGGGCGGGCATACGGGGCCCACCGTGTAAACGGCCCACGGGTGGGCTGGTTTTGGGAAGGACGTCCGAGCGATGAGCGAGGTCCTTGCTTTTGGGGGGTCGAAGGGGCGCAGCCCCTGGGAGGCAGGGCCCGAGTTGTCGCATGGCGCGAAAGCGCCCCCAATGCGAGGACCTTGCTGTTAGCCGAAGACGGCAGGGGGTGGGACGGGGGCCAGGACTGGGTCGCCGTCTTTGATGGGGGCCGCTCCGGCGATGAAGTTCGTCAGCGCCTCCCCGTACACGCACCGTGCCTGGGTCAGTCCGCCGGCCGCGCGTCTGGTCAGCAGGTCCACCGGCAGTTCTGTTCGTGAGGCGGCCACGATCAGGTTGCCGAAGCGGCGGCCTCGCATGATACCGGGCTCGGCCAGCAGGGCCACGTGGCGGAAGGTGCCGGTGACGGTGGCCAGCAGGCGTTTGGCGAAGGCGAGGCCCTTGCCGTCGGCCATGTTGATCAGCAGGGTGCCGTCGGGGCGGAGGATGCGCGCTATGTCCCCCATGTACTCGGCCGTCGCCAGTTCCACCGGCATCGTGGCTCCGGTGAACGCGTCCAGGACCACCAGGTCGGCTGTTTCGTCCCACACTTTGGTCGTGCCCTCGCGGCCTCCGGCGAGGATGACCTTGAGGCGGGGGACCGAGCGCAGGCCGAGCTGCTCGCGTACCAGATTGACCAGCAGCCCGTCGGGCTCGATGACGATGTGGCGGGAGCCGGTGCGGGTGGCGGCGACGTAGCGGGGGATCGTGCAGGCGCCTCCGCCCACGTGTACGCAGCTCAGCGGCCCATCTGGCAAAAGGTCGATCACATCCGCCATGAGTCGTACATACTCAAATTCCAGAAATGTCGGGTCCTGTAGATCTACATACGACTGAGGTACGCCATCCTTGGACAGCACCCAGCCGTCCTGCCTGTCCAGGTCCCGGAGAAGCTCGATCTCGCCGAACGTCACCGGGTAAAGGCCAGGCATCGGCTCTCGCTGTCCACGTCCCACGTCTGATCCCCTCCTGGGAGAAACCGTATGCGACGACGAAGGTGGATTGTGCTCGTTATCGCGGTTGTCGCGGTAGTTGGGGCGGGTGCTTTCGCCGTTGTGGCATCGAACCGGGTCAAGGGGAGCGCTTCCCGGACGGCGGCCGCGTACTTCGCGGCCTGGAGCAAGGGGGACGTGTCGGCGATGGAGCGGCTGGTGTACGAGCCTCCGGCGGACTTCATCGAACGGCATCGCTCGCTGAGCGACGGGCTCCACGTCGAGTCCATCCAGCTCACCGCGGGACAGTTGAAGAGCTCGGGGGACGAGGCCGCCGAGGTGCCGTTCGCGGGGGTGCGGCAGTTGACGGAGTTCGGGTCGTGGCCGTTCGGCAGCACGTTGCGGCTGGCCGTACGGGATCGGGCCTGGAAGGTGTTGTGGACGCCCGAGACGCTGCACCCGCTGCTCAAGGGCGGCGGCAAGCTGGAGCTGGGGGAGATCGACGCGGCGGTGGCCGAACTCGTCACCAGCGAGGGCGACAAGATCCCGAACGACAGCTACGCCGACGCCTACCTCGACCCGCTCAGGCCCGAGTTCGAGCAGGCCAACCACGGCTGGGCGCTGCTGTCGAAGGTACCCGGGCAGCCGGACAAGCAGCTGATGACCCGCTTACCCGAGGCGAAGGTCGAGCGCACCACCCTGTCGCGTTCCGTCCAGGCGGCGGCCGCGCGGTCACTGGACGGGACCGAGGACTCCACGATCATCGTGATCCGGCCGAGCACCGGTGAGATCCTCGCGCTGGCCGATCGCCTCAAGGACAACTTCAGCGCCGTGGTCGACGTCTTCCCGCCCGGCTCCATCTTCAAGACGATCACCGCGGCGGCCCTGCTCAAGGGCGGGCTCGACCCGGCGGCCGAGGTCGAGTGCCCCGGTACGTACCAGATCCCGTTCCACTCGTCCTTCGTCAACGACGGCGAGGTGGATCGCGGCACCGTCACCTTCGCCGACGCCTTCGCCTACTCCTGCAACACGACTTTCGTGGAGCAGGCCACCACCAGGCTCACGATGGGCGAACTGCGCAGAACCGCGGACGAATGGGGCTTCGGCCGGTCCATCGCGACCGGTATCGGCGGGTCCTGCGGCGTCGTTCCCGACACCACGGACCTCGACATGTTCGCCGCCGACGCCATCGGCCAGGGCGAGGTCGTCACGACTCCGCTGTGCATGGCCGTGCTCGCCGCCGCCGTCCAGAGCGGCACCTGGCGCTCGCCACGGCTGCTGTCGAAGGAGCAGGTACGTCGCATCGACGGCGTCCCGCAGGGGGACACGCGGCTGGACGAGGGGGTGGTGGCGGCGCTCAGGGACATGATGGCGGCCGTCGTCGATTACGGGACGGCCAGTGACGCGGGCCTGCCCGAGGGGGTCTCCGGCAAGACCGGCACGGCCGAGGTGCGCGACGAGACCTCGCACGCCTGGTTCATCGGATACCGCGATGACCTGGCCTTCTGCGTCTTCGTACGGCACGGCGGCTCGGGCCGGGCGGCGGCCGTCCCCATCGCGGCCAGCTTCCTCAACGGCCTCTGAGGCGGCCCGCCAAACTCTGAGACGACCCGCCAAAACCTCTGAGGCGGCCGCCGAAACCGGCTCTGAGGCGACCCGCCAAAGGCGGCGATTCCGAACCTACGGTACCGTAGGTTTCATGACGACCCTCACCGTCAAGCCCAGACTGCGAGGCTGGTTGCACACTGGAGCATTGCCCGTGACCCTGGTGGCCGGGTTCGTGCTCGTGGCACTCGGCCCGACCCTGCAGGCGCGACTGGCCTCCACCGTTTACGCCATCACCTCGGCCCTGTTGTTCGGCATCTCGGCCACCTACCACCGAAGCACCCTCGGCCCGAAGCTGGCGGAGTTCCTGCGCCGGGTCGATCACGCGAACATCTACCTGATCATCGCCGGCACCTACACCCCGTTCGCCCTGCTGGCGCTGGACGGCGTGGCCCGGGTGGCGGTGTTGTCGGTGATCTGGGGCGGGACCCTGGCCGGGGTGTTGTTCCGGGTGTTGTGGATGAGCGCGCCCCGCTGGCTCTACACGGTCCTCTACCTGGCCCTGGGCTGGACCGCGATCTTCGTCATGCCGCAGCTCCTGCAGGGCGCCGGTGTCGTGGCCGTCGTGCTGGTGGCCGTCGGCGGCGTGTTCTACTCGGCCGGAGCCATCGTGTACGGCCTGCGCCGCCCCGATCCCTCGCCCCGCTGGTTCGGCTTCCACGAGGTCTTCCACGCCTTCACGGTGGCCGCGTACCTGGTCCAGTACGTAGCGGTATCGATCGTGGTCTACTCGCACGTATGAACCTCGGCGCGGAGCAGTACATCTCGGTGACCACCTACCGCAGGGACGGCACGCCGGTCGCGACTCCCGTCTGGGCCGCCCAGGACGGTGACGCGGTGGTCTTCTGGACCCCCGCCCACTCCGGGAAGATCAAGCGGATCAGGAACAACCCCGAGGTCAGCGTGGCCGGGTGCGGCTATCGCGGGGACCTCACCACGGAGCCGGTCAAGGGCAGGGCCGAGATCCTGGACGCGGCCGGGACCGACCACGTGCGTGCGCTGCTGCGCCGCAAATACGGCCTGACCGGGCGGATCGTGTTGTTCGGCAGCAAGCTCCGCCGGGGTGACACCGGCACCGTAGGGGTGCGAATCACCGACATTTGACCTACCGCTGGTCTGTTTTCGGGTATGTCCCGGAAAGGCAGACCAGCATGGGGGAAATCTCTCGTTCGTGGTGGCTCCTGCTCATACGTGGGCTGGCGGCCATCGTCTTCGGCATTCTGGCGCTCATCTGGCCGGGCATCACGCTGCTCGTACTGGTGATCTTCTTCGGCGTGTACGCCCTGATCAGCGGGCTGTTCGAGCTGTTCGCCGGGTTCCGGCACGGGGAACGGCCGCGGGCCTGGCTCATCATCTCCGGAATCATCGGCATCCTGGCCGGGATCGTGGCGTTCCTCTGGCCGGGCATCACTTCCTTGGCCCTGCTCTATCTCGTGGCCTTCTGGGCCATCTTCACCGGCGTGTCCGAGATCGTGGCCGGCGTGCACCTGCGCAAGGTCATCGACAACGAGTGGATGTTCATCGTCGGCGGCATCCTGTCGGTGATCTTCGGTGTGCTGCTGCTCGTCTGGCCGGGCGCGGGCATGCTCAGCCTCGTCTGGCTGATCGGCGTCTTCGCCATCCTGTACGGAATCGCCATGATCGCCTTGTCGTTCCGCGTGAAGAACTTCACTCAAGGGGCAGGTACGCCGTAGATTTTATATATATAACCGCATTGCTCAACAGGAACTGTGGAGGCGCCATGGACGTACACGCCCGCCTTGCCCGCCACCTGCTCGTCGACGGCTACCGCCTCGTGCTCGACCTGGAGCTCAGCCACGGCTCCTGGCTCGTCGACGCCCGGAACGGCCGCCGCTACCTGGACTTCTACACCTTCTTCGCCTCGGCCCCACTGGGCGTGAACCCGCCCTTCGACCCCGACTTCACCCAGCTCCTCGGCCAGGTCGCCCGGAACAAACCGGCCAACCCCGACATCTACACCGAGCACCTGGCGGACTTCGTCGACACCTTCGACCGGGTGCTCGGCGACCCCGCCCTGCCGCACCTGTTCTTCGTCGAGGGCGGCGCCCTGGCCGTGGAGAACGCGCTCAAGACCGCCTTCGACTGGAAGAGCCGCCGGAACGAGGCCGCGGGCAGGTCACGTGACCTGGGCACCAAGGTCATGCATCTGACCAAGGCCTTCCACGGCCGCAGCGGCTACACGCTGAGCCTGACCAACACCGAGCCGGCCAAGACCGACCGCTTCCCCAAGTTCGACTGGCCGCGGATCGACGTGCCGGCCATCCACTTCGGCGACGTCGAGGCCGCCGAGGAGCGGGCGCTGGCCCAGGCCAGGGAGGCGTTCGAGCGCGATCCGTACGACATCGCCTGCTTCATCGCCGAGCCCATCCAGGGGGAGGGCGGCGACAACCACATGCGGCCCGAGTTCCTGCGGGCCATGCAGGACCTGTGCCATCGCCACGACGCCCTGTTCATCCTGGACGAGGTGCAGACCGGCGGCGGGACGACCGGCACGCCGTGGGCCTACCAGCAGCTGGAGCTCGAGCCTGACGTGGTGGCGTTCGCCAAGAAGGTCCAGGTGGGCGGCATCATGGCGGGCCGCAGGGTGGACCAGGTGCCGGACAACGTGTTCCAGCAGAGCGGCCGGATCAACTCGACGTGGGGCGGCGGGCTGGTGGACATGGTGCGCAGCCGCGGCATCCTGGAGATCATCGAGCGCGACGGGCTGATCGCGCGCGCCGCCAGCGTGGGCGACGACCTGCTCGAAGGCCTGACCAAGCTGGAGGCCGAGCGCCCCGACTCTATGGCGAACGTACGGGGCCGCGGCATGATGTGCGCGTTCGACCTGCCGGACCAGGCCGCCCGCGACGCCCTCGTGACCCGGCTCAGGGAGGAGCACGGCGTGCTGGTGCTGCCCTGCGGGCCCAGATCCGTACGCCTGCGCCCGGCCCTGAACATCCCAGAATCCGACCTCGACCTCGGACTGGCCGCGCTCTCAGCGGCCCTGTGAGAGGCCTCTACTGCGTGATGCTGGCCCTGCTGCGGTGGGGCCCGGCATAACGCCAGAAGAAGTTGAGCAGCACGCTGACCCGGTTGCGCCCGCCCAGCAGGTACGCCACGTGCACGAAGATCCACACCAGCCAGGCGGGCAGCCCGCGCATCGTCAGCCCGTTGGACAACTGCAGCACCGCCTCCGCCCTGCCCACCGTCGCCATGATCCCCGGGTCGCGGTAGGAGAACGGCTGTAGCGGCCGCCCGTGCGCCGCCGCGATGATCTGCTTGCCCACGTGCTTGCCCATCTGGATGGCGGGCTGCGCGAGCTGCGGCAGTGGGTTGGGCGGGCCCGACAGGTCTCCGGCCACGAAGATCTCCGGATGCTCCGTCAGGTTCAGCGCCTCCGTGAGCGTGACCCGGCCGCCCTTGCCCTGAGGCAGCCCCCACGAGCCCACCTCCGGGGGCGCGGTGACGCCCAGCGCCCACACGGTCACGTCGCTCCGCAGCCGCGTGCCGTCCTCCAGCACCACCGCGTCCGGTTCGACGGCGGCCACGGTGGCGCCGAGCCGCAGGTTCACCCCTCGTTTGCGCAGCGCCTTCGCCGCCGAGTCGCGCAGCCGCGGCTTGTACGGCGCCAGCACGAACTCGAACCGCTCCACCAGCGTCACGCTCGTCTGGTCGGGCCGCAGCTCGGGATGCGTCAGCGGGATCGTGTGCCGCTGCAACTCCGCCAGCGTGCCCGCCATCTCCACGCCGGTCGCGCCCGCGCCCACCACCACGACGTGGGTGCTCTCGCGCCGGCCCGCCGCCGTGTCCTCCAGGTAGTGCTGCAACCGCCGCCGCAGCACGGCCGCGTCGCTCAGCGAGTAGATCGGCAGCGCGTTCTCCCGCGAGCCCGCCACGTTCAGCCAGTTGGTCGTCACCCCGGTGGCCACCACCAGGTAGTCGTAGTCGAGAGCGCTGCCGTCCTCGAACTCCACCCGCCGCTCCTCGGCCAGCACCTTGCTCAGCGTCGCCCGGTGCGCCCGCACGTTGGGCCACTTCGCGGCGAAGGTCCTGATCGGGTATGACACGTCCGCCGTGCCCATCCCGGCCGTCGCGACCTGGTAGAGGAGGGGCTGGAAGGTCGCGTACGGATTGCGGTCCACCAGCGTCACCAGCGCGCCGGTCCTGCCCAGCTCCTGCGTGGCGGCCAGGCCAGCGAAACCCGCCCCCACGACGACGACCCGCGGTCTCTTCACCATGACACGTCCCTCCCCCTCAACGTCGTCTTGGATGCCTATGGCACGGCCAGCATCTCTTAAACCACTCAGGTTCAGCCCTGCCGCCCGTCGGGCGCGCATGCGGAAGGGCCCGCTCGCCCTCTGAGGCGAGAAGGCCGGGAGGATGGGTGATCAGTCCTGGCGGGAGCGCCACAGCCCGATGGCCGTGACCCGGGAGTCCACGCCGAGTTTGGAGTAGATGCGGTTGACGTGGTTCTTGACGGTCTTCTCGCTGAGGAACAACCGTTGCGCGATCTGCCCGTTGGACTGACCTGTGGCGATCAGGTCCATGACCTCGGCCTCGCGTTTGCTCAGGGACGTGAACACGCTATCGAACGCTGCGTCGTCGACTCTCATCCGGCCTCCGGGGGCGCGCAGTCGGTCAGAATCGCCGATGGCCCCCGTGCTTCCGGCGTTAGCGGTAGACAGCGAGCATAACCCGCATTGTCATGATTTGGGGCCGTTGCCCGGGAGAAAACGATAACGGACGGTCCCGAGGGACCGGCCGTTCGTGCTGGGGTGAGTGAAGGGACTTGAACCCTCGGCATCCAGGACCACAACCTGGCGCTCTACCAACTGAGCTACACCCACCATGGCCACCCGCATGTGGCGGCACAGGAAAAGTGTAGCGGGATTCGGGAGTCTTTACGCCACTGGTTTAGCCGCTGACCCGCTCGGCCAGTGTCCTGGCGGTCGCCGAATCGGGTCCTGGCTGGCCCACGAAGATGGCCGCGCGGTAGTAGCGCAGCTCTCTGATGCTCTCCGTGATGTCGGCCAGAGCCCTGTGCCCGCCCTGCTTTTCGGGCGCGGCGAAGTAGACCCGTGGATACCACCTGCGCGCCAGCTCCTTGATCGACGAGACGTCGACCATCCGATAGTGCAGATAGCCATCCACCCCGGGCATGTCGCGCGCGATGAACGTGCGGTCGGTGCCGATGGAGTTGCCGCACAGCGGCGCCTTCTTCGGCTCCGGGACATGGCGGCGGATGTAGTCGAGCACGAGCGACTCCGCCTCCGCCAGGGTCACGCCTCCGGCCAGCTCGGGCAGCAGGCTGGAGGCCGTGTGCATCTCGCGCACGACCTGCGACATCTGCTCCAGTGATTCGGGCGGTGGTTTGATGACCACGTCCACGCCCTCGTCCAGCTGATTGAGCTCGCTGTCGGTGATGACGCACGCCACCTCGACGAGCGCGTCGCGACTCAGGTCGAGCCCGGTCATCTCGCAGTCGATCCAGACCAGCAAGTCACTCATTCGATCTCCTCGCCCAGCGGCTCGGAGCAATCCGCCCGCTTGTTACCCCACCAGCCTAGTGCCACCGGTCAGGCGGGCTTCAGCGAGCTGAGGACCTTATTGACCACGTCGGTGCCCAGATTGTCGGGTACGGAGACGTACGCGATGGCCGGACTCTGCCCGGCACCGCGGTCCACGAGCACGATCGCTCCGTTCTCCTTCTTCCACTTGTAACCCTTCTCCTCCGAGATCTTGGTGAAGTCGAGCTCGAACTGCAACAGCCAGGCGTCCCGATCGCCGACCTTCATCGCCTTGTCCTGGACGATCCTGCTCTCGTGCGCGAGCGCGTAGTAGTTGGCGGTGAAGTGCACGAAGACGGCCTTGGCCGTGTCGCCCATGTCCGCGGTGCCGGTGTAGGGGTAGAGCTCGTTGAGCAGCCCCGTGAAGACGTTGCCGATCCAGTCGGCCTCGCCCTCGTAGTTCTCCTGCGCGTCGGCCTTCACCGCCGCCGACCACTGCTGCTGCGCCGGGTCGGGGTTGTTGACCTCGTTGTACGGAGGCACCGTCCAGTCCTTGGGCACCTCGAACGACAGCCCCGCGCGCGGGTCGGTGACGCGGTCACCCGACGGCTGCGGGAACTCGCCCCCCTGGCTGGGCAGCGGCTGCTGGGACGGCGGCTCCTCGGTGGGCAGCGGTTGCTGCGGCCCGAACGTGTCCGTCGGCGCCGGCGGCGAAGCGCTCTCCGTGCTGTCCCTGTTGATGAAGAAGATCCCCGCGACCACGATCAACGCGATCACGACCAGCGCCGCCAGCCCGCCGAACACCCAGGGCAGCGGGTTGCCCTGCTGCTTGGGCGGCGGGGCGTAGCCCTGTCCCGGTGGGTTCCACTGCTGGGTGGGCGGCGCGGGCGCGCCGTAGGCGGACTGGCCATGGGTCGGCCGGCCGAACTGCAGGGTGGGGTTCGCCGGGGTCACCGTCCAGCCGGGGCCCGTCTGGGGCTGCGGTTGGGGCTGCTGCGGCGGCGGCGACGAAGGTTGGGACTGTGGCTGTGGCTGGGGGCCGGAAGCCGGTTGCGGGGGCTGCCCCTGCTCCTGAGCGTGGAGGGCGTCCGTCCACTGGTTGCCGTCCCACCAGCGGAGCTGGGGCTCTCCGTAGGGGTCTGGGTACCAGCCCGCGGGGGTCTGCGTGGTCATGTTCGCCAGATTAGTAAGAACCGCTTTGATATGCATTGCTGGACGGTGATCAACACTTGTACGTGAAGCTCGCCTTGTCGGTGCGCACCGGCCCCGGCGTGATGATCCTCAGCGTGGCGGTCGCCTTGACGTTGCTCCTCCCCTGCAGCGTCCACCGCAGCGGCACCGTGTACGACGTCTGATCCTCCTTCGCGCGCAGCGTTCCCCTGACAACCTCCTTGTCCAGGTTCTTGCGCCATTCGTAGGTGATCTCCCCTGGCGATCCGTTGGTGACGACCGTGCCGGTGATCAGGACGGCCTTGTTGCAGCCCTGGGTCTTCTTCGGCGCCACCACGTTGATCGACTGGACCGTCAGGTCCGGCGCGCTCCCCAGCCTGAACCAGGCGAAGATCGCCCCCGCCATGATCACCGCGAAGACGGCGGTGGCCAGGATCGTCCGCCGCCGCCGCGCCCGCGACGCCTGGGCCGCCCGCCCGCCGGGCCGGTGCATCGTGGAGGCCCCGTCGCGCCAGATCCGCTCGGCCGGGGTCTCGGACATCTGGGGATGCGTACCCACCGACCCGGAGCCGACCCCGGGCCCGAACTGCACGGGCCCCGCCGACCGGCCGGGCACGTGCAGGAGCGTGACGATGTCGCCCTCGTCCTGCGGCGTCACGATCGGGGCCTGCGCGTACGCCGGAGCCTGCGCGAACATCGACCTCCCACGCGCCGCCCTGGCCAGCCCGTCCCTGCTGATCCGGCCGCCGGGCAGCGTACCCCGCTCGTTGACCAGCAGATCCCGCGCGGAGCCCAGCCCGAGGGTGGTGGCGGCGTTCGCGGCCCGGTCGAGGAGCCGGCTCACCTCCGGCGCCCGCTGACTGAAGGAGGCGGCCAGCCCGCGGGCGAGCGACGCCCAGCCCGCCGCGTCCCGTTCACGCGGGGAGACCCGGGCGCGGATGGCGTCGGACAGGCCGCGTTCCGACAGCAGGGAGACGCCCTCCGCCGTGATCACCACCGTGCCCGGGTGCACCGAGCCGTGCGTGACCCCGGCGGCGTGCAGCGCCAGCAGCGTCTGGGCGGTCTCCACCAGCACGGACGCCGCCCCGCCTGGATCGATCCCGGCGGGGAGCAGGTCGTTCAGCGTCGGGCTGACCGCCTGCGCGGTGAGCAGCCAGACCTGGTCGCCCGCCGCGACCACGTCCGCCACCGGGATCAGCCCGCTCAGCCCGGCCAGCACGAGCCGCTGGTCGGTCATGACGGCGTTCACGACGCGGTCGCGGACGTCGGGCAGGCCGATGATCTTCGGGTCGAACAGCAGGGCCCCGGCCCTGCGGCCGTCCGGTGAGATGGCGTCGATCCAGTTGCCCAGTTCGGTCATCCAGGTGTGCTCGGTGAGCCGGAATCCGGCGATACCACTTGCAGGGTTGTTCATCGCCGCTGCCCCCCGGCGCGTCTCAGCGCTTCCTTCTGTGGCGTCCCGCCATACGGCGTTTCACCGCAAGTGTGACCGGAACAGCGCCCGTAGTCACCAGGCCCAGCGCCATCAGTGCGGCCTGGGCCTTGCCGGCCGTGTCGAGGCGAGGGGTGTCGGTGGGCGGTTTGGTCTCGTTCCCGCCCTGCTCGCCCGTGCCGATGGTGCCGTCCTCGCCGACCGTGGGGGTCTCCTGGGGTGGCCTGGTGGTCTCGGTGGGCGGGGTGGTGGTGGGCGTCGGGATCGAGGTCTGGGTCGAGGGAGGCGGCGTGGAGGTGGCGGGCGGGGCGCCTTCTGGGTCACTGATGTCGCCGCTCAACCGGGGCTCGGAGGATGGTGTGGGCGTCGGGGTCGCGGTGGGCTTCCTGGTCCTGGGCGGCGTCCTGACCGGCGTCGGCCTGGGCGACCTCGACCGGGTGGGCCGGGGGGAGGCCGACGGCTGGGTGGCCGGCGGCGGCGCCTGGCTCTCCGTGGCCGTCGGTGTGGGCTCCGGCGTGGTCTCCTCAAGGGTGGGCGGCGGCTCCTCCGTCGTCTCCACGGGCTCGGGCGTGGCGGGTACGGCCGTGGTCGGCGTCACCCCAGTGGTCTGCGCCTGCAGCACCGGCTCCGACCCGGAGCTGAGGATGATCACTACGGCGGCGACCAGCACGCCGACGCCGACCGCCCCGACGGCGACCTTGGCGGAGACCTTGCTCAGGATGCGCGTCGGATCCTTGAAGCGGGTCTGGGCGAGCGAGGTCTGCGCCTCGGCCGTCTCGTCGAGCGCGGTCGGGAAGAGCACCACCAGCAGGCCCGCGAGCGCGACCAGGCGCCGCCGCCCGCGCTCCTCCCAGTCGGGTCCGTACGCCCCCGCCGCGATGGCCTCCAGCTCGGTCAGGAACGCCTCGGCCGACGGCGGCCGCTCGGCCGGGTCCTTGGCCAGACCGCGCTCGACCAGTCCCTGTAACGGGGCAGGGACCTCCTCGATCGGCGGCGGCATGACCTGGTGCTGGTGGGCCAGGGCCGCGAGGTTGGGCGCGCGGTAGGGCCGCGTGCCCGTCAGGCACTCGAAGAACACGACGGTGGCCGCGTACACGTCGGTCGCGGGTCCCGCGGGCCCGCCCGACCACTGCTCGGGCGCCATGTACGGCGGCGTGCCCGCCGAGCTCGCGCCCTCCCCGGCAAGGACCGCGATGCCGAAGTCGACGAGCTTGCTGGTGCCGTCGCCCTGCACCATGACGTTCTCGGGCTTGAAGTCCCTGTGCACGACGCCGATCGCGTGCGCCGAGGCCAGGCCGTGGAGTGAGCCCTTGAGCACGGCCAGCGCCGCCTCAGGCCCTGTGGGCCCCTCCGATCTGAGGAGCTCCCGGAGCGACACTCCGTTGATCAGCTCCATGATGATCGCCGCGCCCTGCCCGGCCTCGACATAGTCGATCAGCCGGGCGTGGTACGCGCTTCGCAGCGTGCCCAGCAGCCTGGCCTCGTGCCGGAACCTGGCGACGAAGCCGACGTCGGATCTCAGCTCGTCACTGAGATATTTGATGGCCACCTCGACACCGTCGTGGTCGCGCCTGGCCAGGACCACCCGGCCCGCAGATCCCGAGCCCAGCTCGCGAACTTCGGTATAGCCGGGGACCCCCCATGGCCCATCACCGTACATAACGGTCTCCTCTGGAGTTCTGTGGGCCCCCACCCTCATCAAACGGTCCGTAGCTTAACCAGAGGGAACCGCTTTCCCGCTACTTTTATCCTGACGGCTGGTGAAATGTCACTCAATGGTGCTAGGCGACTCCGGGTTCGGCGTCTCCTTGGGTGTCTCCTTCGGCGGTTCCTCCGGAGGCTCCTCCTCCTGGCACGCGGGTGTGGAGCCGCTGCGGCTGTCGCCGCCGCCGGCCGCCGCCGGGTTGGTGGAGGCGGTTATGGTCCACTTCGTGCCGCAGGACAACCTGGCCCGGTAGCTGAGGGTCCGGCTGTAGGCGGTGCTGCCCGACAGGGTGATCGTCTGCGAGTCCCCGCCCTCTCCTGCCGCGAACCTGACCGTGAGCCGTACCCGCTGGGTGCTCGACGTGCTCACCCTGACCGTCGCGCTGAGCCCGCCCTCGGTGCTGACGCCGCCGATCGTCACCTGCCGCACCTGCGGTGGACAGGGCACCGTGGCGCGCGCGGTCGCGGTCCTGCCGCCGGCGCGCACCTGTACCGACAGGGTGGAGCCGCAGGGGCGGGCCCTGAAGCTGTGGGTGAACGCCCGGTTGTAGGAGGTCTTTCCTGACAGGCTCGCGGTACGCGCGCCGCCGACCGTGTCCCCGTTGACCGCGAACCTGGCCTCGACCGGGACGTCCCCGGTGCCGCTCGCGGCGACCCTGACCCGGGCGGTGGCGGTGCGGCCGGGCGCCGGGGGCAGGTTGAGGCTGACGTTCAGCCTGGTCACCTTGGTCGGGCAGGACGGCACCGACAGGGAGGCCGTCCTCGCGCCGCCTGAGGCCGCCGGGGAGGTGGCGACGGTCAGTGTGACCGTCCTGCCGCACGGGCGCTCGCCCATGGACCAGCTCAGCGTGCGGGTGTAGGTCCTGGCGCCGCTCAGCCGTACGCGCTGGGTCCGGCCGTCCGAGCCCGGGGCCGCCCAGGTCGCGGCGGCCGTGACGGCGGCGGTGCCGCTCGTGCGCAGGGTGACCGTGCTGCTGGCCACCGCTTCCTCGCCGATCGTGATGTCGCCCAGGGAGACCCCGAGCACCGACGTGCCCGGCTGCTCCGTCGTGATCGTCGGAGTCGGGGTCGGAGTCGGCGTCGGAGTCGGCGTTGGAGTCGGGGTCGGCGTTGGGGTCGGCGTTGGGGTCGGGGTCGGGGTAGGCGTGGGAGTCGGCGTCAGGGTGGTGGGTGTGGGCGTGGGAGTGCGCGTGCGGGTGCGGGTGGGCACGGGACGGGTGCGGGTGGGCACGGGACGGGTGGTGGTCGTCCGAGGCGCGGGACGGGTCGTGGTCGTCCGCGGGGCGGGCCTGGAGGTCTCCGGGTCCGGTTCGGGCACGACCGCCTCGGGCGAGCTCTGCGGCACGACCTCGGGCTCGGGGTCGCTCTCCGGCGTGATCTCAGGCGTGGACGCGGGTGTCGTCGGCGGGCCGGAGACCGGCGCCGTCGAGACCTCACTGGGCGGTACGATCGCCGCCGCCCCCACAGCCTCCTCAGGAGGAGGCGGCGTCTGCCGGTTGGCCAGCACGACCACCACCGCCACGGCCGCCGCCGCGGTCACCGCGCCGCCCATGGCCAGCCGCCGCACGTTCGAGCGCAGGCCGCGGAACACCGTCCTGGCCAGCGACGTGCTCACCTCGGGCATGGACGTCTGCGGCATCGGTAACAGCAGGGCGAGCAGGGCCACGAGCGCGGCCAGCCGCCGCCTGCCCCGCTCCTCCCAGTCCTCCCCGTACGCCGCCCTGGCGGTCGCCTCCAGCTCGTTCACGAACGCCAGCGCCCCCGCGGGCCGCCGCCCCGGGTCCTTGGCCAGGCCGCGCCGCACCAGCTCGCGTACCGGTTCGGGGGCGTCGTGGAAGGGCACGGGGGCGTGGACGTGCTGGTAGCCCAGGACGCTCGGCTCCGTGGACCGGTAAGGGCGGTGCCCGGTCAGGCACTCGAAGAAGACGGCCGTGGCGGCGTACACGTCGGTGGCGGCGGAGGCGGGCTGGCCCTCCCACAACTCGGGCGCCATGTAAGGGGGCGTGCCTTCGGGCCGGGCGGCCGTGCCCTGGCGGACCGCGATGCCGAAGTCGACGAGCTTGCTGACGCCGTCATCGCGTACGAGCACGTTCTCCGGCTTGTAGTCCCGGTGCACCAGCCCGAGATCGTGCGCCTTCGCCAGCCCCAGCAGCGAGCCCTTCAGGACGACCAGCGCCGCCTCCGGCTCTGTCGTCCCGTTCTCGCGCAGCAGCGCGCGCAGCGAGACGCCGTTGACCAGCTCCATCACGATGGCCGCGCCGCCGGCGTCCTGGATGTACTCCCACAACGTGGCGATGTTCGGATCTCGCAAGGTGGTCAGCAGCCGCGCTTCCTGCTGGAACCTGGCCAGGGCGGACGGATCTCGCCGCAGGTCCTCGGACAGGTACTTGATCGCGACCTTGACACCGGTCTCGTCGTGCACGGCCAGCGTGACATGCCCGCTGGCACCTGCCCCGAGATGCTTGATCTCTGTATAACCGGGAGCGCTCCACTCCATCTGCCCTCTCCCATCAGGAGCCGGCCCACCTGATGAGACGTGCGATCAAGGAGTCGGGTTTGCCATGTGGTCCCGGATTTATGGAACTACTCCCGATGGAGGATGTGAACAGGCGCGTCGATACCTTCTGGGAGCACTGAATCCGGTTCGGGCTCGCCCCACGACATGACCAGCGGCAACACCCCGGCCCACACCGGCAGGTCGTAGTCCTCCTCCTCGTCCTTGGGCGCGCCGCGCCGGATCTTGACCGACGCCTCCTCCAGCGACAGCGCCAGCACGGCCGTCGAGGCCAGCTCCTTGCGGGACGGCTTGCGCACGTAGTCCCACTGGCCGGGCGCGAGCTGCTCGGAGATGGCCCGCAGTGCCTCCATGCGCTCGTCGGGGTCGCTCACCAGCCGGGCGCGGCCGTACACGATGGCCGAGCGGTAGTTGACGGAGTGGTGGAAGATCGAGCGGGCCAGCACGATGCCGTCCAGGTGCGTGACCGTGACGCAGACCTCGCCGCCGTCGCCCGCGCGCAGTGACTGCGCGCCGGTGGAGCCGTGCAGGTAGAGGGTCTCGCCGATGCGCCCGTAGCCGGTGGGCACGACCATGGGATGGCCGTTCACGACCACGCCCAGGTGGCAGATCAGGCCGGTGTCGAGCACGTCGTGGAGGTCGTTCCTGTCGGTGCTGCCGCGCTGCTTCTCGCGGCCCAGCGTGGTGCGTGGAGTGGTGGAGAGCATGATTCGACGGTAACGAGGAAGTGGACCTACTCTGTAGGGCCACTATCAGCACCTTCGTAGAGACCACTTTCATGCGCACCCATGTTGACCTGCCTGTATCACTGAAACGCGACGCGGCCGAGCCTCTCACCACCCAGCTCGCCGGGTGGCTGCGCCGCGCCATGCTGGACGGCACGATGGCCCCGGGGGAGCGGCTGCCGTCCACGCGGGCCCTGGCCGCCCAGCTCGCGGTGAGCAGGACCGTGGTGACGGAGGCGTACCAGCAGCTCTACGCGGAGGGGTGGCTGGACGGGCGGCACGGCTCTGGCACGTTCGTGGCGGAAATGGAGCAGACGCCCAAAGCGCCGGATGAGAGCGCGTACGTGCCGGCCCCGCCGCCGCCCCCGGCCGAATGGATCGACCTCACGGCCGGCCAGCCCTGGGTGCGCGACTACGACCGCGCGGCCTGGAAGCGGGCCTGGCGCAAGGCCGCCGACCTGCCGCCTGGCGACTATCCCGACCCGCGCGGCCTGCCGCGCCTGCGTGAGCTGCTCGCCGACCACCTCAGACGTGCCAGAGGCATGGCGGTCGGCCCCGAGAACATCCTGGTCACCAGGGGCACCGGCAACGGGCTCGACCTGTGCGCGCTGGCGCTGCTCGGCCCGGGCGCCAGGGCCGGGGTGGAGGACCCGGGTTACCCGGTCGCGCGCACGGTGCTCGCGGCCAGGGGCGCCGAGGTGGTGCCGTGCCCGGTGGACGAGGACGGCGTGATCGTGGACGGGCTCCCCGGCGACCTGCGCGTGCTCTACACCACGCCCGCCCACCAGTACCCGCTGGGCGGCCGCCTGCCGATCCCGCGCAGGGAGCGGCTGCTGGCCTGGGCCAGGGGCACCGGCGCGATGATCGTGGAGGACGACTACGACGCGGAGTTCCGCTACGACGTCGCCCCGCTGCCCGCCCTCTACGGCCTCGACCCGTCCCGGGTGGTGCTGCTCGGCACGCTGTCCAAGATTCTCGCGCCCGACGTGGGCGTGGGCTGGCTGGTCGGGGACCCGGAGCTGGTGAACAGGATCGCCGGGCTGCGCCGCGCGATGGGCGACCGCACGAGCGGTCCTGTCCAGCAGGCCGTGGTGACCCTGCTGGAGCGCGGCGACCTCGACCGCCACCTGCGCAGGATGCGCCTGGAGTACGCGCGCCGCCGCGCCGCCGTCGTCGAGGTGCTCGGTCCCGCCTGCCGCCTGCGCGGCGACACGGCCGGCCTGCACGTCCTGGCCGAACTGCCCGCCGGCGTGCTGCCCGGCGTGGTCGAGCGGGCCAGGGAACGCGGCGTCCTGCTCGACTCCACCGAGCGCCACTACCACGGCGACGCGCACCTGCACGGCCTGGTGATCGGGTACGGCTCCGCCTCGCTCGCCGACATCCGGCGCGGCTGCCGGATCCTGGCCGAGCTCATCCGCGCGGCCCGGACGTAGGGGGCTCCAGAGCCCGCAGGACGGGGAGGGAACGGGCGGTGTACATCGGGTCCACCGGGAGCACGTGGCGGGCCCACCAGCGGGCCGGGCCCGGGTCGGGGGAGCGGTCGGTGAAGGAGGGGGCGTAGTCGTCGTACGGGGGGTCGTACAGGTAGCCCGTCGAGACCCCGTGCCGTTCCAGTTCGGCGATGGCCGCGTCGCGGTCGCGGACCAGGAGGGGCACCCTGAAAAGCGGCCTGGACAGGTCGTCGAGCACGGCCGGCGCGACGGTGGGCAGCTCGGCCAGGCGCTGCACGCCCGCCAGCCGGCGCGCCCGGTCGCGGGGGACCTTGCTCACGCGCCTGCGCTGGTACCAGCGGACCAGGCGGCCCCGGTGGGAGCGGTAGCGGTGCAGGTCGGCGCGTACCCAGGGGTCGAAGGGCGGCAGCGAGGGGACGTGCTTGAGCGCGAGCTTGAGCTCCTCGGGGGCGAGGGCGATGCGGAAGCCCTCGCGCGGCTC
Organism: Nonomuraea insulae; assembly: GCF_042656245.1. Lineage (NCBI taxonomy): Bacteria > Bacillati > Actinomycetota > Actinomycetes > Streptosporangiales > Streptosporangiaceae > Nonomuraea > Nonomuraea insulae. The sequence goes on along the minus strand of NZ_JBHSPA010000014.1, from coordinate 97,904 downwards.
CTGCAGGCCCAGGCGGCGCATGAGCTTGAGCGCGGGGCGTACGAGGTCGAGCTTGAGCGCCGCCTGGCGGGCCATGGAGGTGGCCACGCTCGCCACGTCGGCGCGCAGGGAGCCAGGGGTCAGCAGGTCGTCGCGGGCGCGGGTCAGCGCCTCCAGGTCGGACTCGCTCTCCACGACCAGCACGCCGCCCGAGCCCGCGCCCGGATGCTTGGAGAGGCTGAAGACCCCCGCCTGGCCGAACGTGCCCAGCGGCCGTCCCCCGAGGTCGCTCTCCATCGCGTGCGCCACGTCCTCGATGAGCACCTTCCCGGCGAACGCGGGCGCGTCGTCGGGCAGGCCATACAGGTTCGTCGTGAGCACCGCGTCCACCGCGCCGAGGTCCACCCGGGTGACGTCGATGTTGCCGTCACGAGGGGACAGCGGCGCGATCACCGGGCGCAGACCGGCCGCGAGCACGAGAAAGAGGATCTCGTCGGCCGAGATGGGAGACATGAGCAGCCGTTGCCCCGGCAGGCACCAATGGCGGAAGGCCAGATAGAGGCCAAGCCGGTTGGACGGAAGCGACAGGCAGTGACGGCCTGTGCGCTCTGCGATGTGTTTCACCCTTGTAGGACAGTACGCAGTCTTCCGTAGGTTTTCAATGCCCTGTCAGCGGTTCTGAGCAGCAAAGGGTTGGCCATCACCGTCGCGCGTGTCTTGCGCACCGGCACCCGCATCACCCAGTGGACGCCCGCCGCCGCCCCGATCCTGGCCACGCGGCCCTCGGCCACCTCGAAGTCGCCGTTCTTGAGCTTGTCCTTGTACTCCTTCTGGCCCCGCCCCATGTCGATGATCTCGATGCCGGACTCGGCGGCGCGCTCGGCCATCGCCAGGTGGTGGATGAGACCGGGGGAGTATTTGGCGAACTGGGTGTCGTAGGCGGGGAACCAGCCGGCCAGCGTCGTGCGTGTGCGCAGCCCGAAGTGCCCGGCCACCGGCTTCTCGTCCACGTAGATCATGTCGAGCACCCCGGCGAAGCTCTCCGTCTGGGTGGCCAGCAGCCGCTCGACCAGCTCCACGATCCACTTGTGCGCGAATCTGTCGGTGCGTCCGGTCCTGCGGTACTGGTCCGTCTTCCAGCCCAGCAGCGTGCGCAGGGGCGCCAGGTCGGTGGTCGCGTAGTCGTGCCGCATCGCCCCCGCCTCGCGTTGCAGCTTGCGCGACTTGGCCAGGGTGGACTTGTACGTCTTGCCGGAGTTGCGGAGCAGCGACTCCGTGTAACGTTCCCAGCCGTCGCGCAGGTCGATGATCGGCGACGCGTGCCGCTCGTGATGCGCGCCGAGCAGGGGCTGCCCGGACACCAGATGATCGAACTCGTAGACCGACAGCCCGCAGCCCTTGATCAGGCGGCGCGGGTCGATCTCGTAGTCCTTGACGTGCACGAGACCCTGCGCGTCGGTCAGCCCGGCGGCGACCGGTTTACCGATGCCCATCGGATGTCGTTCGAAGGGGAAGAACCCCACGATGTCGGAACCGTCGTAGAGGACGGCGACTCGTACATCGTCGCGCAGTTCGCCCACTGTTAGGGTGAACTCTGGCGACAGGAAGGGATTGTCGAAGGCGGCGTCCGCTTCTTGCAGGGCACGCCATCGACTCACTTCCGATTGGCCCAGCTCTCGAGGCAGGGCAAGGGTGACGCGCATGGGCTCCTACTGTCAACACGCACTCGCAGTCCAGCATGTCGGCCAGGGGTGTATTCCCAGGTTAAAGGATCTCGCCTCATGCCATAGCCGCAGGTCCGGAACGTTACAGAACTCCCAGCTAGTGCTCAGGACCGAGCGACGTTCTAGTGTGTGTTCATGACCGTACCTGGCATCGACCACCCCCACCTGGTCGCGTGGATGGGCAGGAACGTGCCCGACGCCGGCGAGCCCCGATCCGTCTCGCTGATCTCGGGTGGCAGGTCCAACCTCACCTACCTGGTCGAGACCGGGGAGCGCCGGATGGTGCTGCGCAGGCCCCCCCTCGGTCACGTGCTGCCCACCGCCCACGACATGCGCCGCGAGTGGCGGGTCATCTCGGCGCTCGCACCGACGCCCGTCCCGGTTCCCGAGGCTATCGCGTTCTGCGCCGACGAGGACGTGATCGGGGCGCCGTTCTATCTCATGGGATACGTGGACGGCACCGCCGTGCGCAACAGGGAGCAACTCGGCGACCCGGCGCCCGAGCAGACGCGGCGGCTGGCGGAGCGGCTGGCCGAGGTGCTGGCCGCCATCCACGCCGTGGACTACCGCGAGGTGGGCCTGGCGGACTTCGGCCGGCCGGAGGGATACATGGCCAGGCAGCTCGGCCGCTGGTGCCAGCAGTGGGAGCGGTCGAAGACGGCCGACCTGCCCGAGTACTACCGGCTGGTGGAGCGACTGCGGGAGCGGCTGCCCGCCGAGGCCGCGGGCACGCTCGTGCACGGGGACTACCGGCTGGACAACACGCTGCTGCGGCTCGGCGACCTGGAGATCGCGGCCGTGGTGGACTGGGAGATGTCGACGCTGGGGGATCCGCTGGCCGACCTGGGGCTCACGCTGACCTACTGGCACGATCTCGGGGCGGGGGAGCAGGACCGGGTCCCGGTGTCCGGTGACGTGACGGCGGCGCCGGGGTTCCTGAACGTCAGTGAGTTCGCCGGGCACTACGCCAAGGTGTCAGGTCGGGATATTTCAGACCTTGGGTTCTATGTGGCTTTCGGTAACTTCAAGCTCGCGGTCATCCTGGAGGGTATCCACGCCCGCTTCCAGCAGGGTAAGACCGTGGGAGAGGGATTCGACGGCATCGGATCCGCCGTGCCCACCTTGATCTCCCGCGCGCACCGCATGCTCGACCAGCACTGAACGCCTCGACCCCCGCAAGGAGCGTCATGAGCACTGTTGCACTGATCACTGGAGCGGCGAGCGGCATCGGGGCCGCCGTGGCCCGGCGCCTGTCGGCGGGCGGCGTCAAATGCGTTCTCGTCGACCGTGACGGCGAAGGGGTCGAGCGGCTGGCCAAGGAGGTGGAGGGCGCCTGGCTGGCCGCCGACGTCAGCACGCCCGAGGCCTCGCTGGAGGCGGTCGCGCTGGCCGAGCAGCGTTACGGGCGGCTCGACCTGGTGCACCTCAACGCCGGTGTCAGCGGGGGCGTGGACCTGGCGAACTTCGACCTGGACCGCTACCGCCAGGTGGTCGGGGTCAACATGGACGGCGTCGTCTTCGGCGTGCGGGCCAGCGTGCCGCTGCTCGTGCGCTCGGGCGGGGGCGGGATCGTGGTCACCTCCTCGCTGGCCGGGCTCGTCGCCTTCTCCGGCGACCCCGTCTACACCATGACCAAGCACGCCGTGGTCGGCCTGGTCAGGGCGCTGGCCGAGCCGCTGGCCGCCGACAACATCCGCATCGGGGCGGTCTGCCCCGGCTTCACCGACACGCCGCTGGTGGCCGCGGCGCGGGAGATGTTCGTCAACGCGGGCTTCCCTCTGCTCACGGCCGAGGACGTGGCCGCCGCCGTCGAATCCGCCTTCTACGCCGACACCTCGGGCACGCTCCTCATCGTGCAGCCGGGCAGGCAGCCGGTGCCCTACCGCTATGCCGGGGTGCCCGGTCCCGCGGGTGGTCAGCGGCCACCAAAGGTGGAATGACGGCAAGCGGCTTGCAAGCGGGACGATTAGCGTAATAAGGGCTGAGCTTCTGCTCAGCCCTTATTACGTTGCGAATCTTGTAGGTTCGTGAATCCCCCTGAACGTCTCGCGAGGATGAGGAGCCCCCAGTGATACCGACCGACGGCCGACACGCGCGCCGACGATCGTCATGGCCCATCGCAGTTGGAGCGGGCATCCTCGCGGTCGTGCTGGTGGCCGGCATCATGGTCTACGCGGCGCTCCGCACCAAGGAGCGGGGCGAGTTCAAGGGCAGTGACGTGGCCACGAAGGTGCCCACGGAGCCCGCGCCGAAGCTTGAGGAGCCGCCCGCACTCGCGAACTGGCCTCGCTGGGGCATCACGCACACCCAATACAGCGCGGACAACGAGCCGCAGCAGGTCGTGGATCAGGCCAGGGGCGTGCTCGGCCGGGTCCCGATGTTGCAGAACCAGCACATCATGGGCTGGGGCGTCGGCAACCCCGAGCCCAGCCCGGGGCAGTTCAACTTCCGTGACCTGGACCGGCGGCTGACGTTCGTGTCGTCGTCGCGGGGGGTGCCGGTGATCACGTTGTGCTGCGCGCCCGACTGGATGAAGGGCGGGCAGGCCGGGCGTACGGACTGGAACAAGAACCACACGGTCGCTCCCCAGAAGGAGCACTTCGACGACTTCGCCAACCTCGCGGCGCGGGTGGCCAAGCAGTACCCGACGGTCAAGCACTACATGGTGTGGAACGAGTTCAAGGGCTTCTGGGACCCGACGACCAACCGGTGGGACGCCGAGGCGTACACCGAGATGTACAACAAGGTCTACACGGCGCTGAAGAAGGTGAACAAGGACATCCAGGTCGGCGGGCCGTACGTGCCGATCGAGAGCAACGCGCGCAAGGAGCCCTCGGACCTGAGCGGGGCATGGGGCACGGTCGACCAGCGGGCTCTGGACGCCGTCAAATACTGGATCGAGAACAAGAAGGGCGCCGACTTCATCGTCGTGGACGGGGCCTCCATGACGAACGACAAGGGCAACGTGCCCAACGACTTCGCCGCCCAGGCCAAGTTCGGCGCCATCACCACGTGGTTGCGGCAGCAGAGCGACGACCTGCCGGTGTGGTGGGCCGAGTGGTACATCGAGCCTGAGAACTCCCAGTGGACCGAGGAGCGGCGCACGGCCGTGCAGGCGACCGCGCTGATGGAGTTCGCCAGGAGCGGGGTCACCACCGCCCTCTACTGGAATCCCCAGCTGAGGGGGAAGGGCGACTGCGCCGGCTGCCTGTGGGCGCCCAAGGTGGGCGGTGAACTGCCGATGGCGGGGCTGCTCAGCGGCTTCACCAAGTGGTTCCCCTCCGGGGTGCGCGTGCAGGAGGTGAAGTCCTCCGACCCGAAGGTCAAGGCGCTGGGGCAGGAGCGTCAGGTCGTGATGGTGAACACCTCCGACCGTGACGTCACGGCCACCGTGGACGGGCGGCAGGTCACGCTGACGCCGTACGAGATCAAGTGGTCGGGGCGCGGCGGCGCGTAGGCCTCTTGAGGGATCCCGCCCCCTTCGCCGGGGGCGGGATCGCGGCCGGCCTCAGACCTGGAACATGCTGAAGCTCTCCTGGGCCTGGATGTGCGGTCCGCCGTTCTTGGGGCAGACCGAGGCTGTCTTGTCGAGGTAGAACCACAGGCCGGTGCAGGAGATGCAGAAGGTCCACTCCGTCTGCACCTTCGCCGGCGGCATGTTGGACGGCAAAATGTAGGTGCCGCTCTGCGCATGACTGTGATCAGCGTGATCGACCGGGCACACGCCCAGAGAACCGAGCGAGTACATTCCCTTGCACTTGTCGCAGAATCGCCAGCCGGTGTCCCAGCCGGTGACTTCGGGATTGTTATTGCTCAGTGCGTAACGGCCGCTGTGGGAAACCGAGTGAGTGCCGTTGTCCTTGGGGCAGCGTGAGGTTGCCTGGGCGAGTCCGAAATGCAAAATGCTGCACTTCTCGCAGTAGCGCCAGTCGGGCTGCAGCCCGAAATTCGTCACCCATTTCTGGTGATCTTTGGCGCCGAGATTAAATGCGCCCAGTCGCAACGGGGCGAGCGTGCCCGCCGTCGGTTTCCCGGGTGGGATCTCCACGACCAGAGTTCCGTCACTGGCGGGCCTGAGCAGGCGGTAGGCGCCGGCGGCCTCCAGCGTGAACCGCTGGTTGCCAGCGTTGGCCCATGTTCCCAGCCGTAGCTGCGCGCCCACCCCGCTTCCCGCCACTTCGAGCACGAGGTTCGTGTTGCGCAGGCGTATGCGGTTGACCGCACTGCCGCTCGCCACGGGCTCCGCCGTGAATGACTGTTCGGGCCGTCCCGTCGGGGGCGCCAGATTGACCGGCGATCCCGGGTTGAACGCTCCCTGCACTTCCGCGACGTGTCCCGTGGAAAGGGACACCAGCAGGTTGAAAGGCTCGGCCGCCGCAGCGCCGAAATCCGTTCCTTCCGTGCTTTCGGAGGTCATCTTCCCTCCTCTCCCCAAAACATCGGGATGACGGTAGAACTCCCTCACTAAACACCCGGCCCCATCCGGGCGCAAGGCGGCGGGAGTGGAATTGTGTTTACCGTTCATTTTCGTTCGAGCCGATAAAACGCTTTCCCGGGACGGCGCCGCCGTTCGTGCCCGCGGAAGGCCGCCGCGCACGCCGCCAGCGCCAGCCCGAACACCGGCAGCCAGGCCACCCGGGCGAGCACCCAGCCGGCCGAGTCCGGGGCGGTGTGCAGGCCGGGGAGCGCCTGTCCGGCGAGCAGGCCGAGGGCGGTCACGGTGATCATGGCGGTCTGGTGCCAGAGGAAGATCGTGATCGCGCGCAGGTTGACCGCCGACACGGCGGCCCACGCCAGGGGGCGTCGCAGAGCCCGGCGCAGGGGGCCGAGCAGCAGCCGGGCCGCCCCGCACTGGGCCAGGCCGAAGGTGACGGCCGCGAGCGTGGGCGGGTCGAGGTTGGAGGTCTCGGCGCCCGGCACGCCCACCATCGCCGCCGGATAGCCGGCCCACAGGACCAGCCCGGCGGTGGCCGCGGCGCCGCCGAGCAGCAGCGCCCATCCCGTTCCGCGGCCCGGCATTCCGTTCCTGCCCCAGGTGAGGCCCAGACAGTACGGCACCAGCCAACCGGCCAGGACGTTCACCCAGCCGAGCCAGCCGAGCCAGCCGAGCCAGCCGAGCCAGCCGGGACCTCCGGGACCTCCGGGACCTCCGGGACCTCCGGGACCGCCCAGGCCGTACCGGAGGAGATCGACGAGCGCCACGGCGGCGAGCGGCCAGATCGGACGCAGCCGGGCCACCAGCGGGGTCGCCGCCGTCAGCGCCGTGAAGACCAGCAGGAACCACAGCGGGGACCACACGAGCTTGGCCAGCGTCCGCACGGTGTCCAGACCGACCCCACCGGCCAGCATCGCCACCGAGATCACCACCCACACCGCCGGCACGACGGCCACCGGCCGGAACAGCCGGGCCATCCGCCCGCCCAGCCAGGTCAGGTAGCCCTCGCCCGAGGCGGAGCGGCCCTCGCCCGAGGCGGAGCGGCCCTCGCCCGAGGCGGAGCGGCCCTCGCCCGAGGCGGAGCGGCCCTCGCCCGAGGCGGAGCGGCCCTCGCCCGAGGCGGCGTGGCTCTGGTCCGAGGCGGAGCGGCCTTCGCTCGACGTGGCGCGGCTTTTGCTCGACCCGGCACGGCCGCGCGCTGCCACCAGCCCGCCGACCAGGAAGAACACCGCCAGCGTCTGGAACAGCCAGGAGAGCGGGGTGAGCTGGGGGAATGCGCGCAGCGGGCTGGCCGTGCGCACGGTGCCGCTGTCGGTCACCAGGGCCGTCACCAGCCAGTGCCCGAGCACCACGCCGAGGATGGCCAGCGCGCGCAGCCCGTCCACCCCCCGGTCGCGCTCCCGGGAGGCGTCACTCATGGCCGGAGACGATCGCGGCGATGGCGCGCAGGGACAGGGAACCGGGTCTCAGGTAGTCGCTGTGGCCGCCGGCGCCCGCCGCGAAGACCCGGGCGCCGGACTCGATGGGGTCGAGGCCGAGCCCCACGGTGACGAAGGGGAGCCGGACCTGCGTGTGCGGCACGTTCGCGATCCAGTCGCCGGCGCCGCGGGCGGCCCAGACGGGGGCGGTGGTGCGGAGAGGGGCGGTGGTGCCGGTGCCGGGGGCGCCGTACAGGACGATGTTCGCCACGCCGCCCAGCCCGGGCGCGGCCCGCCCGCAGACGACCGCGCCGTAGGAGTGGCACAGGAGGGAGACCCTGGAGGCTCCCAGCTCCCGTACGAGGGCTTGGAGCGCGGGGGCGGCCTCATCGGCGCGGGCCGTGGTGAGGACGGCGGCGCTGAGCATGCTGGGCGGCTGGTAGCCGAGCCAGGCGACGACGGCCGCCTCGGCGCCCAGCTCCCGTCGCAGGGCCAGCGCGCCGGAGCGGAGCCGCCCGTACCTCTCGAGACCGGTGTCCGAGCCGGGCACGATGACGGCGACCCGCCCGGCCTTCGCCAGGTCGCCGAACACCTCTGCGGCCCGGCCACCGTCACGACCGTCGAAGGACAGGAAGCGCCGGGCGGGATCCGCCATCGCGCGCAACGCCCCCGCCCGCCGCGCCTGGCCGTACCCGGCCGCCATCCGCTCGGCCGCCCGGATGTTCTGGCGGACGACGGTGTATCGCGCCTCGGTCAGTCCCGCGGGCGGCCGGACCGGCGCGGGCGCCGGCACCTCCGCACTCGACAGCGGCGCGGCCACGGAGACGGCGAGGAGCGCGGGGAGCAGGGCACGGAGCGGGCGGGAGAACATGCGGCGAACCTACGAACGCCGCGTCGTCGTCCGCGTCCCACCAGAGAGTGGATCTCCGGCGTAGTCCTGAGGTACTACGCGGGGTACGGCGTCTCAGCCCAGCCCGAAGTGCGGCAGGCAGGGCTCCAGGCCGTGGATCTCCACCGGCACGGGGCTGGTGAAGTCAGGACGGTCGAGGCGGAGCCGGCGTTGTTCGGCGCGTTCCCCGCGTACCTCGTGGACCGACAGCCCGTTGAGGCGGTAGCCGAGCTTGCGGGAGACACTCAGCGAGGCCGGGTTGTCCAGGAAGGCGCTGGAGACGGCCGTCAGGGCGCCCAGCCCGGCGAAGGCCAGGTGCAGGACGGCCGCCCGCATCTCCGTGCCCAGCCCCTTGCCCTGGTGGGAGCGGCCGAGCCACGAGCCCGTGTGCACCTCGCGGGTGATCGCGAACTCGTGGGCCGACAGGTCCTGGACCCCGATCACCCGGCCCTCGTGGACGACGGCGAAGTTGCAGCACCACTCCTCGGCCCGCCACCGGGCGATGATCCCGAGCTGGTACAGGATGACGTTGCCGGGCAGGGCCTCGGCGGGCGCGTCGGTCCACGGCACGCCGAACGGCATCCGGTCAGGATCGTGAATGCCTTCCAAGGCTCGGTCGGCCAGCTCGTCGAGGTCGTCCAGAGTGGGCAGCCGCAGCTCCAGGCGGGGCGTGGTGAGGCGGAGGTTGAATACCGGCAGGTGGCGCATGGTGAGCCATTATCCCGGGCCGTCGCCAGTACGTCAGGAAGCGCAGCCACCACTCCACAGGCCCGTACCGGTGTCCTCTGAGCCACCACCGGCTGTAGAGGACCTGGGCGGTGAAGATGCCGAGCGCGATCAGCACCTCCAGCGGCGGGCTGACCCTGTCCACGAGCGCCAGCCCGTACCCGGTGAAGATCAGCGAGCAGATCAGCGACTGCGCCAGGTAGTTGGACAGCGCCATCCGCCCTGGGCCCGCCAGCGCCCGCCCCAGCCGCGGCAGGTACGGCAGCACCCGCAGGAACGTCGCCGCGTACGCCGCCGCCAGCAGCGGAGCCGTCAGCAGGTCCACCGCCTCGCCCCAGAACTTGTGCACCGCCCCGGTCCACGCGGCGTACGTGGCGAAGAGCGCGCCGCCCAGCCCCACCGTGAAGCCGGCCCACTGCAGCCTGCGCAGCGCCGGCGTGTGCGCCGAGATGTTCCGCAGGACGCCCATCTTGCCGACCGCCAGCCCGATCAGGCAGGCCGCCAGCACGGCCGGGCCCTGGAAGAAGACGCGCGCCACGATGATCAGCGACAACTTCCTGAGGTGCTCGGTGACGATCTGCCAGATCCCGCCGCCCAGCGCCGAGTTCGACGCGGCGGCCTGCGCGTGACCGTCCACGACGTGGCCCGACGCGTCCAGTCCGAGGCCGGCCAGCACCGCCAGCAGCACGAACCCCAGGGCCAGCATCGCCGTCAGCATGACGGCCAGCACCACCGCCGTCTTCGGCCGGATCCCGCGCAGGACCAGCAGGGCCAGCCCCACGGCCGCGTACGTGGTCAGGATGTCCCCGGGGAACAGCAGCACCGCGTGCGCCAGCCCGAGCAGGAACAACCCCGCCAGCCGGCGCAGGAACATCGGCACGAACGCCAGCCCCCGCCGCTTCGCCGAGTCGACCTGCAGCGTGAAGCTGTAGCCGAACAGGAACGAGAACAGCAGGTAGAACTTGTTCTCCAGGAACAGCGTCACGACCCACCGCACGCCCCAGTCCAGGGACGAGTCGAACCCGGGCTCCGCCATCCCGGCCATCCGGTAACCGGAGGCCAGGAAGGCGATGTTCACGATGAGGATGCCGAGCAGCGAGAAACCCCGTAAGGCATCGACGGAAGCGATCCTCGCGGCTGCGAGTCGTACGTCCGTCCTGACGGGATGTGTCTCCTGTGTCCTCATCGGAGAGCATCATCCCGCAAAACCTGAGTGTTTCCTGTGAATTCAGTTATTTTGTGCGATATAGATGAAACGCTCGATGATCACTGCTAGGGCGACCACGAAGGCCGGTATCGCCAGGAACAGCAGGCGTTTGCGGGCTCTCGGCGCCCGGTTCGGACCGTTCAGCCGGATGATTTCGTAGCCGAAGAGTGCGACCCATGTCACACCCAGCGCGGCGATGCCGACCGGTGTCCAGGGAGTCGTGGGGTCGCCGCGGCCCTTGTACTCGTTCGGTTCGGGGATCTCGGTCCCTCTGACGAACTTCTTCCAGGTGTAGAGCGCCGCGTCGTCGTTGGAGAGCACCCGTTTCAGGTCGGGCGACTTGTCCAGCGCCGCACGGAACCTCTCCCCCCAGTCCGCCGGATAGCCCTCGTTGAGCTGCAGATAGCTCACCTGGCCGCGGCTCACCATCAGGTACGAGTTCCGCGGCTGCTCCTTCAGCGCCTGCACCGAGTCCTTGATGACCGAGGGATCCTTGTGGACCAGGGCCTGCGTGGCGAAGTTGACCAGTTCGACGTCCCGCTCGCCCCATGGCAGCGTCGGCGTGACCTCAGGTCCCACCTTGGGCACCAGGTAGAGCACCCTGGCGCTGGGCTTGTCGTGGTTGTAGACGTAGTGCAGGGCGGCCACCTCGCCGGTGTCGACCCGCTCGAACTTCTCGTTGCCGTATCTGGCCAGCAGGAACGCCATCGCGAACATCACCGCGAAGCACGCCGCCAGCACCAGGGAGATCTTCCTGGTCAGCTCGGGGTTGAAGCGCACGTTCCGCTTGCGCAGCGGCACGGTCTCCTCGCGTACGTCCGCGCTGTCGGCGGGCATGTTCGGGAAGAACGCGTACGCCGCCAGCAGGCAGGCCCCGGGCAGCGCGAACATGTAGATCCGCAGCCCGATCTCGCCACCGTAGCTCTGCAGCCCCAGCGCCAGCACCGGAACGCAGAGCAGGATCAGCGCCGACCGGTCGAACACCCCGCGCCGCAGCCGCCTGAACAGCCCGGCCGCCGCGCAGCCCAGGATCACCGCGAGGATGCCCAGCCGGGCCTGCAGCACCATGGCGTGCGCGGGGTCGCTGCCCTCGATGCGGTCGCCGGTGTTGCTGCGCAGGTTCGCCAGGATGTTGCCCAGGCCGCCGAAGATCGTGTCGATCTGGCTGGCCCAGAAGCCCACCGTCATGTAGCTGATCCAGGCCAGCACGATCAGCCCGAAGAAGAACGGCAGCGCCCAGGTCAGCGTGGTCCGCTTGAAGATCAGGAACGCGGTCACCACGCCGAGCATCATGAACGGCGTGATCTGGTGCGAGGCCACCGCCGCCACGAACAGGGCCACCAGCATCATCAGCATCAGCAGCTTGTCGGCCCTGAACGTGCCGGTGTTGGCCAGCTCGCCCGGCGTCATCGCATCCAGCTTGCCGATCAGCCGGCGCAGGCCCTTGGGCGGGATCGGCTTCGTACGCGACTCGACCCGCCCGAACCATCGCAACAGGATCGCCACGAACGCCAGATAAAGGGCGAAAGTGAACCCTTGGGGCGAGAAGTAGTCCTGCCCGATCCACTGCACCAGCACGAACAGCAGCGCCGCGAACCACCGCGCCCGCGTCGTCGCCACCACCTGGCGCAGGATCAGCACGAACGGAAGCAGGTAGAGCAGGTTCGACAGGAGCGGCGTCCACTGCAGGATCGTCGTCATGTCGCTGATGCCCGCGGCCTTCGTCACGAACGCGAACAACGCGAAGAAGCCCGGCCAGCCCATGCGGGCGTCGATGTTGATCGCGGTCTCGCCGGTCCTGCCGATGAACTCCACGAAACCGGCGTGGATGTACGCGGTGGGGAAGCGCGGCTCCTCGGCCACCAGCGCGCCCGCGCCGTGCAGGGCGAAGGTGATGGCGGCGATCTGGAACAGCAGCAGGAACTTGCGGTCGCTTCTCTGGGTGACCGTGACGAAGAACGACACGATCATGATCAGGATGGCGACGAACGCCGTCGTCGGAAGCGCCGAGATCAGCCCCAGGCCGTCGATGTCGGCCGGGTTCACGCCGCGCAGGGGCCCCGGGGGGACCTTGAGGGCGAGGATGTACATGGCCAGGCCCTCAAGGACCAGCAGCAGCGGCAGCCACTTGGGCGCGCTCGCGATCAGCGCTCCCGCGCGGGCCCGCAGGGTGCGCGGCTTGGCCGGACCCCGCTGGAGCGGCGCCTGGAGCTGCTGGGGCGGGCCTTGGGGCGGGGCTTGGGACGGGCCTTGAGACAGGGCTTGGGGCGGGCCTTGGGGCGGGCCTTGGGACGGGGCTTGGGGCGGGGCCCCCGCCGGACTCTGCGACGGCGCGCCGACGCCTGGAGCGGTGGAGGGCTGGACGAGATCCGCGAGACTGTGCGCCCCTGGCCCCGGCTGCCCCCGCCCGGCCGGTCCTCCCGCGGGCGGCCTTCCGGTGGGAGGCGCTCCGGCCGGAGGCGCCCCCATGCCGAGTCGCGGACCGCCGCCTGGGTGGGGACGGTTGCCGGACTGCTGACCGGGGCCGAACTGGGGCCCGCTGACAGGCCCTGGCTGGGGTCCGCTGCCGGGTTGCGGGCGTACGCCCGCCGGCGCCCCACCAGCCCCATGGGTCCCAGCGGCGCTCTGTGGCCCGCTGGGCGGCTGTGGGCGCGGTCCGGGCTTGGCAGACGGGGCCGGGGGCTCTTCGTCCTCCTGTACGGGCGTGGGCACCGTCCCGGTCTCATCCGCCGTGGGCGGGTGCCCGATGTGCAGAGGCCCGGGAAGCCGGAAGGCCGTGGTCCTCTCGGCGCCCTCCCCGGTGGCGCCCTCGGAAGGCTCCTCAGCCGAAGCGGCCTTCTCGCCCGAGGGCGGAGGGTCGAACGTCAGCTTGGGGATGACTCCCGTAGCTTCCGGATCGAAGGGCACGTCTGACTCCTCCTTGTCCCCGCGCGCATCCGAGGAGCCGGTGATCCCCGTTGGCCTGCCATCGCCGTCCCGTTGACTCACGTTGACCATCATGCGGCCCCGGACGACCCCTGGGTGACAGTCGGCCTACCGGTTTCGCCAAATTTGAGAATTTTGCGTAGATTTCCAAAGATCAAAAGTGCGACAAGTACCTCGCTGAAGAGCAATCCGTACCCCACCGCGTTCACCCCGAAATAGGGGAAGAGCGTCACGGTGGACACCAGCACCAGCACGGCCAGCCCGATCTGGACGAACGCCAGCATCCGAGCCTTGCTCTGCGCCCGCAGCGCGCTCAGATAGACCTCGATGAGTACCCGCGGCAGCACGGCCAGCGCCATCAGCCGGAGCAGCGTCGTGCCCTCCTCCGCGAAGTCGGAGCCGAAGATGCGCAGGATCAGCGGCGCCCCGACGATCGCCACGACGATGATCGGAGTGACGATCATGAAGGCCCGCCGCAACGCCTGCCGGCACTTCACGGCCAGCTTGGCGCGCTCCAAAGAGCTCTCGACGGTCAGCGACACCGCCATGTTCATGGCCAGCAGCTCGATCATGCTGGCCAGCGTGTGCGCCATCGAGAAGCGCCCGAACGTGGCCTCGCCCACCTGCGTGGCGATCACCACGGGCACCAGGTAGACGATCGCCAGGATCGACAGCGTCCCGGGGAAGTCGCCCGCCAGGAACCTGCCGATCTCGCGCAGCTTGGGCGGCTCCGCGACCACGGGGGCCTGCTTGAGGTGGCGGGGGACCACCACGCCGAAGATCAGCCAGTTGACCGGGATCAGCGCGAGCGCGGTCGGGATCACCCACGAGACGAAGACCCCGCCGGTCGGCAGCGCCTGGTACAGGGCGAACAGCAGCCCCATCTTGACCAGGCCGAAGACCAGGTTGTTCAGGGGCACGAAGGTGGCCCTGCGCAACCCGGTCAGCACCACGTCCTGCAGCGTGAACACGGCCCACACGACCACGGAGGCCAAGAAGAACAGCCCCGGCCCGAACCCGGACAGGACCGAGTACGTCTTGCCCCACAGCGGCAGCGTCAGCAGGAAGCCGAGCGCCGCGACCCCGCCCGTGGCGGCGGCCAGGCCGTACCCGCGCAGGATGAGCTCGGGTGTGCGGCGGCCCGCCACCGGCAGGAACCTGGCCAGCGCGCCCACGAAACCGAGCGCGGTCAGCGACGCGAACAGCCGCATCGCCGTGATCACGGCCTGCCCGCGGCCGAACTCCTCCGGCGTGTAGAAGTGCGCGGCCAGCAGCCAGTAGCCCATGCCGAGCACGCCGGTGACCACGGTGTTCGTCATGAGCGCGTAGCCCTGGCGGAACAGGGGGTTGCGGAGATCTATGAGGACTTTCGCCCAGATTTTAGACATTGCCGCGCACCCGCTGCAGCCCGTACCTCGTCCTGCGCACGACCGCGTATCCCTTGGTGAGGATGCGCTCGCGCAGGTAGATGAGGGGTACGGCGTTGCCTTCGACGGCGCGCTTGAACATGCTGATGGTCGTGCCCTTGCCGACCGTCAGCCGGGGGATGGCGAGCATGTCGTGACGATCGGCGGCGATCGTGTTGCTCACGGCGCAGGCCGCGAAATATCCGGCCCTGCGCACTTCCCGGCGTACGCGGGCGCTGGAGTACCCGTAGGGGTAGGCCATGGTGGCGACCGGCGCGCCGATCTTCTCCTCCAGCAGGCCCTTGTTCTTGCGCAGCTCCTGCCGCAACTCCTCGGTGCGGAGCTGGTCGAGCTGGGGATGGCTGTGGCTGTGGCCGCCGATCTCGATGCCGGTCTGGGCGGCCTCGCGGGCCTGGCCCCAGGACAACATGCCGTCCAGCGGCCGGCCCGCGGCGTCCTTGCCGGCGTCGGAGACCCAGCCGCTGGTCAGGAAGACCGTGGCCGGGAAGTTGTAGCGGTCGAGCAGCGGCAGCGCGTGGCTGTGGAAGTCGGCGTAGCCGTCGTCGAAGGTCACCACGATCGGCTTGTCGGGCACCGAGCGGCCGTTGTTCTTGTTGAGCGAGGCCACCAGATCGCCCAGCGTGAGCGGCGTGAAACCGCTCTCCGACAGGTACGCCAGCTGCTCGGCCAGGTCGGAGGGCCGCACCGCGTGCGGGCGGGTCTCCTCGTTGGGGTCGTCGGTGACCGAGTGGTACATCAGGATCGGTACGCGGATCATGAGCGTGCCACCTTCAACCGTACGGAACCGACGACGTAACCCCAGGTCGTCCAG
This sequence comes from Nonomuraea insulae, assembly GCF_042656245.1. Taxonomy (NCBI): domain Bacteria; kingdom Bacillati; phylum Actinomycetota; class Actinomycetes; order Streptosporangiales; family Streptosporangiaceae; genus Nonomuraea; species Nonomuraea insulae. The sequence goes on along the minus strand of NZ_JBHSPA010000014.1, from coordinate 82,363 downwards.
GCCAGCCCGACCACGATCGCGGCGGCGCGGCCGAGCCCGCCCACGTCGCCCCTGACAGCCTCCCCGACCCCGCGCAGCGCGCCGAGCGGCAGCGTCTTGATCGCGTGCGCCCGCTCGCTGGACAAGCCGTCCTGGGTGCCGACCTCCCGCGTCACCAGGGCCTTCGACAGCCCTTCCGCGTAGCACCTGGACCTGAAGTAGGCGAACCGCTCGCGGACACGGGACACCTTGTGCCCGATCACCGCGCGCGGTTCGAACAGCATGACCGAGCCCGGCCTGCGCTGCGAGAGCCTGATGCAGAACTCGGTCTCCTCGCAGCCCAGGGGGCGCGACTTGCGTCCCTGCACGCTGCGCCCGATGCCGCTGTGGAAACCGCCCACCTCGGACACGGCGTCGCGCAGGAAGGCGGCGTTGCCGCCCATGACGTTGCGGATCGGCGCACGCACCGCGGGCATGCCGCGGTAGGAGCAGCCGACCGTCCAGTCGAACTCGTACGGGAACCAGCGCGGCCGCGTGCCCGACGCCCACAGGGGTTCGGTACGGCCGCCGACGCCCACCACGCCGGGTTCCTGGAAGCCCTCCTCCAAAGCCTCCAGCCACCCGGCATCGGCGACGGCGTCGTCGTCGAGGAACGCGACAATCTCACCGTTGGCCGTGGCCACGCCGGTGTTCTTGCCACCGGACAACCCCTGCTCGTGCGTGTTCTCCACCACAATGGCCTGTGGATATTCGTGCTTGAGCTTGAGGTGCAGGTCCGGGTTGTAGTCGACCACCAGGATCAGCTCGTGTGCCGGGCGTGTCTGGTTCTCGACCGACTCGACTGCCTGCCTGATGTCCTCCCACCGTTCGTCGGTGTAGACGCAGATGACAACAGACGTGTTCACTAGGTTCCTTTTTAAGCGACGCCTCGGTCAGCGGCGGGAGTGGCGGCGGGCTCAGGCTGAGGTTGAGTGGGCTGGCGACGCCACTCCTTCAGGATGGTCTTGAGCACGCGGAAACCATCTCGTACGACGTGAAGATTGCTCTCGCCGTGGATGCGGTTGCGTTCGTGACTGGGCACCTCGTGCACCTTCAACCCGGCCTTCGCGGCGCGCACGTTCATCAGCGTCTCCACCTCGAAGCCGTCGCAGTCGAGGTCGAGCACGTCCAAGTGGCGCGCCCAGAAGGCGTTGTAGCCGTAGCACAGGTCGGTATAGGAGGTGCGGTACATCACGTTGACGATGCCGGTCAGCACCTTGTTGCCGAGCCGCCGGTTGACCGTCAGGTCGTCGCTGCCGCCACCTGAGGCGTAGCGCGAACCCTTGACGAAGTCGGCGCCCGTCACGAGGGCCCCGACGAAGTTGATGATCTCGTGGCCGTCGGTCGAGCCGTCGGCGTCGATCATCACGATGATGTCGCTGGTGCACGCGGCGAAACCGGCGGACAGGGCGTCGCCCTTGCCCTTCCCGGTCTGCGTCACGACTTTCACGTTGGGCCGCAGCCGCCTGGCCACGGCCACCGTGTCGTCGATGGAGTTGCCGTCGACGAGCACGATCTCATCGACCCACTGCGGGATGGTGGCGAAGACGTGCGGCAGGTTCTCCGCCTCGTTCATCGCCGGCACGACCACGCTGACCGTCGGAGAGATCGCCAGGTGCGGCGTGACCGGCGTGAAGCTGGAGGGCGGCGGCATCGAACGAAGGGGCGAGGTGTGGGCCTTGCCGTTGTGCTTGGTTATCTCGGGACTCATGGCGAGGGAAATCCTTCCGGGACCCCGCGCTGCGGCCCGTACGGAACCACCCCCGGGTGCTGCGGGAATGGCGAAGCCTGCGAACGGTGCATCGAAGGGTCCTGTGGAGTGAGGGTGTTGTGCTGGCCGGGGGGTATCGGGAGCGTTCTAGCGTGCTCCCGTAGGTTCCTGACTTACTGCGTTGGGTGACTCTTGCTGTTGCATCGAGCTGCGCACCCGACCGAAGCCCTTGAGCACACGGTCGGCCGCTCTATAGAGAGACGGTCGATCCATGACAATTGTTCGGGCTTTGTTGAAAGGAGTTCGGCCCATCCAGTGAACCGCCGCCGTCGGGGACGGTCTCGAGATGCGCCCTTCGGCGACGTACAGGACCCCGCTCTTCAGCCAGTCTTTGTACTCCTTGCCGCCCTTGCCCATGTCCACCATGTGCAGACCGGCGTTCGCCGCGGCCTCGGCCATCTGGAGATGGTGGACGATGCCCGGCGAGTATCGGGCGAACTCGGTGTCGTAGGCGGGGAACCACCCTACAAGCGTGGTCGCCGTACGGAGGCCGAAATGCCCGGCCACCGGCACGTCCCCGGCATAAAGCATGGTCAGGACACCCGCGAAGTCCGATGAGTTCTCGGCATGCATCATGTCCGTCAATTCGACGATCCACGGCTGCGCGAACCTGTCCACCCGGCCAGTTCTCCGATACTGGTCGGACTTCCACGCCAGCAAGGTGCGCAGCACCTCGGGATCGGGCGTGGACCACTCGAAGCGCAGATCGCCATGCTCCCGGCCGAGCTTGCGCTCCTTGTAGCGAACGGTCTTGAGGTTCTTCGGCGAGTTGGCCTTGACCTGCTCGATCCAGGCCTCGAAGCCGGCGGTGAAATCCATCACCGGCGCCGGCCGGACGTCGGCCTCATAGGGCGCGAACGTGGGCTGCCCCGCCACCAGGTGATCGAAGTCGAACACACTGAGCTTGCAGGCGCGCAGGAGAGCCTTCGCGTCGAGCTCAAGGTCCGGGATCGAGATCAAACCGTGACACGTAGTGAGGAAGCCACCGAGTGGCTTGCCGATGCCGAAACTGTGTCGTTCGTACGGGAAGAATCCCGCGATGCGGCCCCCCTCGGAGATGACCGCCACTCTCACGTAGTCGCGCAGGCGATCCATCGCCACGGCGAACTCGACCGACAGGAACGGGTTGTCCAGACTCGGATCGGCCTTCTGCAGTTCCCGCCATCGCGCCCGCTCGGAGTCTCCGAGCTCCCTCGGCCGAACTACCTGGATGTTCACCTTGCCCTGGCCCCCTGTTCGGTCTGCATGCTCTTCCCCCGGTACAACACCCGAAGCACGTACATGAACCCACCGAGCACGGCGACCGTCGCGACACCGGCTCGGGGCGACCACGCGTTGAACAGCAGCATGGCCTCGGCGAGGAGCACATTCAGTACGAGACTTGCGGCGGCTCCTACTGATAGTGCGGCAAGGGGGTCACGATCACGCAACAGTCCCACCACTGCCGCCCCTGGAACCACCAGAAGGAACAAGGAGATCAGGAACGGCCGCAGCGGCGTCTCGATATCGAACAGCGCGATGACCGCTCCCGCTATGCAGGCGAGCGCGACCAGCCAGGCCAGCGCTCTGCGGTGCTGCTTGAGCATCTCCTGTATCTCTCCTGCTTCTTCTGGTTAAGCGCGTTTCGATCGCAGTTCATGGGACCAATCCGCGCTTGGACACGTCAATGCCGACGCTTGGCGACGCGCTCCGGTTTACCGGCAGGCCGAGATTTCTCATGTGACATTCAACACACGGTCAAGTGTTCGCCGGTCCCGCTGCGGTCCCCAAGCACACCAGGATGCCCTATGTGACCATGCATCTTCGAGTCAGGGTCCGATTTATCACCGTTTGTCTGCCAAATCTGTGGATCTACTGTGAGTTGGCGGTTGATTTATCCACTCCAGCGTCCAGCGGCTCGCTAGTCGAAGACACCGCCGATTCGGTTTCGGGCGTTTCGGGCGCCGCGGTGGGGTCGTCGGTGGCCGTGGGCTCCTCTGTCGGGGGCTCGGGGGTGCTGGTGCCCTCGCCGTGCCAGGTCATCGAGCAGGTGGCGGTGCCGCCGTTGGAGGTGAAGGCGACGCGGCCGCTGCCGGAGCCGTTCGGGTCGGTGATCGTCACCCAGATCGACGCGGAGGCGCCGGCCCTGATCGACCCGCTCGCGGGGGACACCTCCAGCCCCTGCGAGGCCGTGGCGACCCAGGAGACCGCTGCGTTGCGGGCGCTGAGCCGGATCTTCGCCGTGTCCCAGCTGCCCTGCGGGCAGGAGGCGCCGAGCCGGGCATCGGGCGCCTGCCTGCGGCGGGTCGGCGCGGGCCTGCTGGCCGGCCGCGAGGCGGCCGGCCGCGCGCCCGGCGTGGCCTTCGGCGAGGGGGTGCGGCTCCCGGTCGGGGTGGGCGTCGGTTCAGGAGCCGGGCTCTCCTCCTCGGGGACCTCCGTGAACGGGTTTTCGGTCGGCGAGGGGGAGGGGACCGGTCGCAGCGCGGTGACCTCGGAGGCGTCGCGCCCGTTGATCACGACCATGGCGCCGGTCGCCGTCAGCAGGCACGCGCCCGCCAGCAGGAGCGGCCCCACGCGGCGCGGCCGGCGCCGGCGCGATCGGCGTTCGGCCGGCAGGGGGAAGCCGGTGCGGTCGAGGTCGTCCCCGCGATCGGTGATCAGGACGCGGGTCTGGTCCAGCTCGGGGCTGACGCACGTGTCGATCACCCGGCGGCGCAACGAGATCGCCGGGTACGCCACCGGCACCATGTCCAGGAGCCGCTCCGCCGAGACCTGCCGGTGCCGCCCCTCGGTGCACACCTCGCACCCGCTGATGTGCCCCGACAGCCGCCGCCGCAGCAGCGGGGTGAGCGGTCCCTCCCAGGAGTCCACCATCGCCGACAGGTCGGGGCAGTGCGCCCGGCCCGTCCTGGCCAGCAGCACGGCCGCGGCGGCGTTCTCCAACTGGTCGCGGGCCCGGCCCAGCCTGGCCGCCGACTGCCGGGAGGTCAGCCCGAGCACCGCGCCGACCTCAGGCGGGGTCAGGCCGTGGCGCAGCGACAGCTCCAGCACCTCGCGCTGGCCCCTGCTCAGCTCGCCCAGCGTCTCGTGGACCAGCTCGGCCAGCTCGGGGTCGTCCTGCTCGTCGAGGTCCGGCAGCGGCAGGCCGCCGGTGGGGGTGCCGGAGCGGCGGGCCAGCCGGGCGCGTACCTGGAACCTGGTCAGCGCGTACAGCCAGGCGCGCATCCTGGCCGGCTCCCTGAGCCGGTCCACGCACCCCTGCGCGGTGACCAGCGCGTCGTGCACGGCGTCGGCGGCCACATCGCGCTCTCTGGCGAGTAAGTACGCGTAGTCGTGCAGCCGCTCGGCGTAGGAGTCGTAGAGCTTGGCGGGAGCATCGGTGTCCGCCCGCCGCAGAGCCTCGACCAGCTCCTGATCGGCGCCGCGATCGACCGTCGGCCATCCAGGCACGGATTTCCTCCCCGCGGGTAAGACAGGCACTCAAGCCCCACGCGGAGAGGACGCCCCCTCGATCGTCCAGGTTCGCCCGTCATGCCCAACGAGCATGCTTATGGATTAGCCGTCGCAGTTCGGGGTGCAGAGGCGGCGCTCCATGCCCTGCAGGAAGAAGTCGCGGACCTGCAGGATGTTCTCGGCGATGTACGCCTCGCCGCCGGTGGCCTTGGCCAGGGCCTCCATCTGCTGCTTGCCCTTCTTGGCGTCGGGGCCGAAGGCGATGAGCAGGATGGTGAGCGGCCGCTTCGGGTTGTAGGTCTTCTTCAGGAACTGCAGCAGCTCGGCGTTCTTGACGCCGCCGTCAGGATCGTCGTTGCCCGCGCCGTCCGTGAGGATCAGCAGGGTGTTGACCTTGTCCTCCTGGAACGACTTGGTGAGCTGCGTGTACGCCGCCTTGACCGTGTCGTTCAGCCCGGTGTCGCCGGTGGCCTTGGCCTGGGTCTGGGAGAACGACTTGACCAGCATGTCCTTGCGGAGCTGCCCGTCGATCGACTCGGTGAGCGGCCCGACGGACACGTTCTCCTTCCAGTCCTTGCCTTTTCCGTCCAGATGTGTGGAGAACGTCCACAACCCCATGTCGGAGCTGGGCGGGAAGAGCCCCAGGCCCTCAGTGGCGATCTTGTTGATGGCCTGCATGCGGGTCATGTTCGTGCCAGGCACGGGCAGCGCCATCGTGCCGGAGACGTCGAGCAGGGTGAGCAGACGGGTGCCGAGGTTCAGCCGGGTCCAGGTCTGCACCATGCGCGTCACGGTCGCGCCGTCCGGCGGGTCGAGCGCCACCGGCGTCTCGGGGATGAAGCCCTTGTCCTCCGACAGCGCGTCGCCCGCCTTGCCGTCCGCGCTGCGGAAGCCCGCGGCCCGCAACACCTTCTGGGCGTGCTCGGTGGCCAGGTCCTGCTTGAAGTCCGCCGCGGCCTTCAGCACGCCGGGATCCTTGGTCAGGATCGTGACGGGGTAGTCGAGGCTGAGCGTGCCCTCCTTGGGGTAGAGGGCGACCACCGGCGCCTCGGGCTTCTTCGTGTTGTGCGTGTAGATGGCCTGCTCGGAGGCGACGCCGATCGGCACCCGGCTGCCGGACTTGACGGTGAGGCTGGCCAGCAGCGCCGTCGGGTCGGAGGCGAGCTGGCCCGACAGCTCCTTGAGCGCGCCCACCAGCTCCGTGTCCTGCTTGGCCTCCCTGGCCGTGCCGGCCGCGGCCAGCAGCGCCGCCAGGCCGGCGGAGTTCTTCTGCGGGTCGAGGGCGAGGACACGTACCTTCTTGCCCGGGCCGTCCACGTTCGCCACGTTCGCCGCCGAGATCATGGCGGTCCAGCTCGGCTGGAGCGTCCCCGACAACTTCGCCGCGGCGGACTTGGCCGCCGCCAGCACCACCGGGGAGGTCGCGATCGACCCCTCCACCTGCGGCAGCGCATCGGCCCCCGCGAGGCCGCGCATGCTCTCCATGAGCAGGCTGGAGTCGGCCACCCAGAAGTCGGCGGTGGCCTTGCCCGCCGCTAACGCGTTCGCGGTCCTGGCCGCCGCCTCCTTGGCCACCGTCACCTCGACGCACTTGCTGTCGATCGAGTGCATGGCCTTGTTGTAGTTGCCGGCGATCTTGTTGAGCGCGGGCTGGATGTCGGGGGCCGCGACGACGCGCAGCGGCAGCTTGCCGCCCGAGCAGTCGTGGTCGCGGGTGAAGATCACGAACGCGGCGACACCAAGGAGCACGGCCAGGGCCACGGCCCCGGCCAGTGGTACGAGCACCCTGCCGCGGCCATTTCTGGACCGCTTGCGCGAAGGGGGTTCGTTGGCTGTGTATCCGCCGTCGAGCTCGTCTGTGCGGTGTCGCCCCACGATGTCCTCTTAGGTTTCTCGAGACCTGCCGGAGACCCTAGCGGGAGATACTCCGCAATACCCGGGAACGATACTCGGTGCGGTATGTGTGGCAAAACAGCCCTTTTGGTGCAGCGATTACCCAGTGTGGTGGTCAATGGCAGCAAGCGTGACCACTCCAGGCGCGCTTTCCCTCCCGTACCGCGACCACCGCCAGTGCCACCGCCACGAACGGATCCACCCACCACCACCCCAGGGTGTTGAGCCACAGCCCGGCCAGCACGCCCGCCGCCATGGCCGCGCAGATGAGATTCTGGGCACCCTCGCCCGAGGTCGCCGCCGAGGCCAGCCGCCTGCCCAGCCGCTGCTTGGCCAGGCCCAGCACCGGCATGCTGACCAGGCTGAACGCCGTCACCACGATCCCCAGCACGCTCGGCACGGCCCGATGTCCCGCCTCCAGGTCGTACGCGACGTGGACGACGAGGTAGGGCGCCAGCAGCCAGAAGCTCACCGCCACCGCCCGGCGCGCGGTGGTCTCGGCGCTCGGGGACAACGTGCGGGCGCCGGTGAAGCGCCACACCACGATCAGGCTGGCCGCCGCCTCCACGATCGCCGACAGGCCCCAGCCGATGAGCGCCACGGAATGCGCGGCCAGACCGGCGGCCAGACCGAGCGTGCTCTCCACGCCCAGCCAGAGCAGCGTGGCCACGGAGAGCGAACGCGCCGAGCGCGCGGCGCGCAACCATTCGGCTGACGCGGCCGGATGCTCATGAATCCGCTGATCAGGCACCATGAACCCCCGAACTCCCGGCTATCCGGCCGTCGACAGCGATGTGTACCGTACCCGCTACCGTGCGTGACCTCGAATCCCGGTAGCAAAGGATGGTCAAGCTTCGGCCGCATAATGAGCGTTGATCAACCGGGGGGAGATCTCATGCCGTTCACGCCCAGCCACATCGCCGCGATCGTGCCGCTCATCGGATCGTCGCGCCACCTGCGCAGGTTCCTCGACCCCTGGGCCCTGGCGATGGGCTCGATGGTGCCCGACCTGCCGATCTTTCTGCCGTTCCTGCCCGACTACAGCGACTGGCACTCCTGGACCGGCGTGGTCACGATCGACCCGCTGGCCGTCCTGATCCTGCTGCCGTTCTTCCACCTGGTGCTGCGCGACCCCCTGATCGCCCTCCTCCCGCCCTCCCTCGCGGGCCGCGCCGCCCTGTTGACCCCCGGCCGCCTCCGGATCCTCCCCATCGCTCTGGGAGCCGTCGTGGGCGCCGCCACCCACGTCGCGTGGGACTCCTTCACCCACTCCACCGGTCCCGCGCTCTGGGGCGCCTGGTTGTCGGTCTCCGTCTTCGGCGTGATCAGGCTCTTCCGCCTCCTGCAGTACGCCTCCTCCTTGATCGGCCTGGCCGTGGTGGTGTGGTGGGGCTGGCGCGGGTTGTCCAGGATGACCGCGGCCCCCGTTCCCTCGCACCTGCGCAGTTCCCCGCGCCTGCGCCGCGCCGCTCTGTCCGCCGCCGCCGTGGGCGTCCTGGCCGGCGCCCTCCTGTGGCCCCTCGTGGACGAGCCCAACCCGAAGTTCGGCATCGCCAGCCTGATCACCAAGACCGGCGCGGGCACGGTGATCGGCCTGTGCCTGGTCCTGGCCTGCTACGCGGTCGTCTGGCAGGTCAGGCGGCGCATGGCAGTATCGGAAGGTGCTTGACTACGTAACCGACGCCGACGACCCCCGCCTCTCCGACTACACCCGGCTGCGGGACGTGGAGTTGCGCAAGAGCCTCGAAGCCGAGCGCGGCCTCTTCCTGGCCGAGGGCGAGAAGGTGATCAGGCGGGCCATCGGCGCCGGCTACCCGATCCGCTCGGTCCTGACCACGCCTCGCTGGCTGACGGACCTGGAGGACGTCCTGGGGGACGCGACGGTCTACGTGGCGAGCGAGGAGATCATGTCGGGGATCGCCGGCTTCCCGGTCCACCGCGGCGCCCTGGCCTCCATGGAACGCCTCCCGCTGCCCGCCGTGGAGACCCTGCTGAAGGGCGCCTCCCGCCGCCTCCTGGTCCTGGAGGACCTGGTCGACCACGCCAACGTCGGGGCCATCTTCAGGTCGGCCGCCGCGCTCGGAGTCGACGGGATCATCCTGTCGCCCCGGTGCGCCGACCCGCTGTACCGGCGGGCGGTGAAGGTCGCCATGGGCGCGGTCTTCTCGATCCCGTACGCGCGCATGGACGACTGGTTCGAGGGGCTTTCGCAGTTGCGGGAGGCGGGCTACCAGACGCTGGCCCTGACACCGGATCAAACGACCACACCTCTGGACATTGTCAAGACGGCGGACCGGGTGGCACTGCTGCTCGGCTCCGAGGGGGATGGACTGTCCTCCCATTGGCTGGAGGAGGCCGATGAGACGGTGTGCATCCCGATGAGCGCGGCGGCGATGGCGGCGGGTGTGGACTCGCTGAACGTGGTGGCCGCGGCGGCGATCGCCTGTCACGGCTTGATGCGGTCCGCGGAGCCGCCCTCTGAGCAGGGCTGACCACATGGCTTCTGCCTCATGTTCGTTCGGCGACAGCCACAGGCCGTCGGCGAGCATACGACTCAAGTCGTATGCGGGCCGGCGAACGCTCGCTTCTGGGTTGATACGCGGCGGGCGGTCCGGCTCCTAGCGTCGACCGCGTGATCGATACCGCCACGCTGGTCGGCGAACGCGGCCTCTTCCGCCTCGCGTTCCTTCTCGTCATCGTCAGCAGCCTCGGACTGTCCACGACGCTGCACTTCCCCGAGGTGCTGCTCGGCCCGCGCTCGTTCGCGGCCACACTCGCCACCGACAACCCGGTCGGCGTCGCCCTGAGCCTGTCCAGCCTGCTGGCCTGCGGCATCGTGCTCGTGGTCCTCTCGCGCCGGGCGGACACCGCTCGCGTGCGTTCGCTCGGTACCGCCGCGGGGGCGTGCTGGGGAACGAGCGCGATCCTCGGACTGCTCTTGATGCCGCTCTGGGCGAACGACGTCGCCGCCTGGGTGCCCGTTCTCTCCTGGACGGCCTTCGCCGGCGCGGCCATCGCCGCCCCGTTGCTGCTGGCGGGCTGGACGATGGCCATCGCCCACCGGGACGGCCGCGTGCTCGCTCTGCTCGGTGCGGCCGGCCTGCTGCTGACCGCCGCGCGTTCGTCGCTGTGGGCGTTGAACGCGGCACTCCCGCCAGAGCGCGGCTTCCACCTCACCTCGGCGATCCTGACCGTCGCCGTGCTGCTCACGTTCCCCCTCTGGGCGGCGTGGCTCGCCCGCAGGGGTACGACCCGGCGGCTGGCCTCTGTGGTGCTGACGCCGATCCTCGTGATCGGGTACGCCGCCACCACGATCGGCCTGGCACCAGCGCCCCACGGCAATGGTGCGCCGGCGGTGCCGAGCGTCACCGGGTCGGTCTTCTACCTGGTGACGATGGCCGTCCCCGCCCTCATGCCACTGCCGACGAATGAGACGGAATTGCGAGCCGATCGGGAGCGTGATCTGGCCACCCGGCCCGAGCTCCCAGCCGGCGCGACGATGGAGCGGATCGACGCGGGCGGCGTCCCGTCCGAACGGATCTGCGCCGGCGACGCCTCCGCCGAGCGGATGATCCTCTATCTCCCCGGCGGCGGTTTCATCGAGATGGCCGGGAACGGGCCTCGTCGGTTCGCCGCGGCGATCTCGCGAGGGACCGGCGCGTGCGTGCTGCTGGCGCACTACCGCCTGGCGCCCGAACATCCCTATCCAGCGGCCATGCAGGATGGCGTACGCGCCTACCACTGGCTCCGCCGACAGGGCATCGCTGCGTCACGCCTCGCGATCGTGGGCGACTCCGCGGGTGGCAACCTCGCCTTGACGACCGCGCTCTCCCTCCGCGGGAGCCGTGATGCGCTGCCGGCCGCGCTCGTGTCACTCTCGGGCGTGACCGACTTCACGCTACGGGGTGAGACGTTCGGCACGCTTTCCGATCGCGACCCGGTTCTGACACAGGGCACCCGCGAACTCACGTTCGACAGCTACACCCGCAACGGCACGATCGACCTGCGCGACCCGCTGCTGTCGCCGCTGTACGCGGATCTCGCCGGGCTTCCGCCGACGCTGTTGCTGGTCGGCAGCCAAGAGGTCCTGCTCAGCGACGTGACCCGGCTTGGCGATCGGATGCGCGCGGCGGGTGTGCCGGGGCAGACGCAAGTCTGGCCGGGCATGCTGCACGCGTGGCCGCTCGTGGCGGAGGAGGCGCCGGAGAGCAGAATGGCGATCTCGCAGATCGCCGAGTTCGTCTCGCGGAGCTGGGCGACCGTACGATGATTTCCATGCCGGCTCGGTGGCAGCGTGGGTGGCCTGTCGTGGTCTTCTGGGCTGTGATCGTGATGGCGTTCGCCCTGGCTCTCTTCGACGTGATGAGCCCGGTGCTGCTGATCGGCCCGATGCTCGCCGCCTATTTCGTCGCCCGTTACGGGCCCCGGCGCCATCTGTGGCCGGCCTGGTTACCGATCGTGCCATTCACGGTCGGGTGGGTTTCGAACGGCGGGCCCTGGTGGGACGCGCTCATGGTCGCCCTGGGGTTCGGCGGATGCCTCCTGCTGGGGCTGACCATCCGGACCCGGCATGCCTATCTCGCGGCCCTGGAGGAACGCGCTCGCTGGCTCGAGGGGATCCGTGAGCAGCAGGCCCTCCTCAGCGCCACGGCCGAACGTGGCCGGATCGCTCGCGAGGTGCACGACATCGTGGCGCACAACCTCGCGGTGATGGTCGCGCTGGCCGATGGAGCGGTCGCGTCCGCCGCCGATCCCGAGCGTTCGGCCGGCCTGATGGCCAAGGTCGCCGTGACCGGCCGGGAGGCGCTGTCGCAGGTGCGCCGGCTGGTCGGCGTGCTGCGCGACGACGAGGCTCTGGACCTCCGGATCGACACGCTCGTCGACCAGGTACGCGGCGCTGGTCTGCCGGTGACCCTGATCCGCGAGGGCCACGCCCGTACGATGGTGGACCTGGTGGTGTACCGGATCGTTCAGGAAGCGCTCACCAACACCATGAAACACGCGGGACAGCAGGCTACCGCCACGGTGCGGTTGCGCTACGGCCAGACCGACGTGGAAGTCGAGGTCGTCGACGACGGCGGAGGCCGCCGGCTTGCCGGGCCGGAGCCCACGGGCCACGGACTGGCGGGTATGCGCGAACGGGTGGCCTCGTGCGGTGGCAACGTGGTCGCCGGCTCGGTGCCCGGCGGTGGCTGGCGAGTCCACGCGCGGCTGCCGGTGCCGTCATGACGATCCGCGTGCTCTTGGTCGACGACCAGGCCTGGTTACGGTTGGGCTTCCGGGCGGTGCTGGAGCAGGAGCCGGACATCGAGGTGGTCGGGGAGGCCGGGGACGGGGAACAGGCCATGGCCCAGACACGGACGCTGCGACCGGACGTCGTCCTGATGGACGTGCGGATGCCGAGGCTGGACGGGATCGAGGCGACGCGGCGGATCGTGGCGTCGGGCTCTTCAGCGCGGGTTCTCGTGCTGACCACGTTCGACCTGGACGAATACGTCTTCGCCGCACTGCGCGCCGGCGCGAGCGGGTTCCTGCTCAAGGACGCGCTGCCGGCGGACCTGCTGAGCGGCATCCGTGTGGTCGCGTCCGGTGACGCGGCCGTCGCTCCGAATGTGACACGACGGCTGATCTCGACGTTCGCGTCCCACCTGCCGGTAGCGGGCGCACCAGAGCCACTCGACGGCCTGACCACGCGCGAACGTGACGTGCTCATGGAACTCGCCCGCGCCCGTTCCAACGCCGAGATCGCCGCACGGCTGCACATCTCCGAGGCGACCGTGAAGATCCACGTCGGGCGCGTGCTCGGCAAGCTCGGCCTGCGCGACCGCGCACAGGCAGTGGTGTTCGCGTACGAGAACGGCGTGATCCGCGCCGGCGCCGACTGAGGGTGCGGCGCAGGCAGCGGACTACTCGACTGCGCCGCTCAACCGAAGGCATGTGTCTGCGACGGCGGCATTCGCTGACGTCGATTGGTGAACGTCGTCCGCATGAATGTGGAGGTCGCCGAACAACACCCTCGAAGATTTTGGTTCTGGAAGATTTGGTTGATCACAGCAACATCGGGGCGATCTTCAGGTCGGCGGCGGCGCTTGGGGTGGACGGGATCGTCCTGTCGCCTCGGTGTGCGGATCCGCTGTATCGGCGGGCGGCGAAGGTCTCGATGGGCGCGGTGTTCTCGATCCCGTACGCGCGCATGGACAACTGGTTCGAGGGGGCTCACCCAGTTGCGGGAGGCGGGCTTCCAGACGTTGGCGTCGCACGTCCGAGACCGACATGTCGCCTGCCGCAAACAGCCCGCAGCACGACCAGATCCGGTGACCGCGACCAGGACACCGACCGGCCGCACATCGAAGAACCCCCGCTCGGTTCGCCGGGCGGGGGCTCTTTCACATTGGCGCGTGGAATCAGCTGACAAGCTGAACTCGGCGCAGCGTCTCGGCTGCGTTGGTTCCGCGCTCGATCTTCGCCAGCACAGCTTCCATGATGCTCGTGTATACGTTCGATCCTGTTTCTTCGGGCCCCAAGACGTGGGCCATCTCCAGCCGGTCACCCACAGCGAGGGCCGCTACCAGCGGCACGCCCTTGAGGGTCCGGTCGACGAATGCGGCGAACTTCGCGCCTTCGGCTGCTGTCAGCTCTGCGATCTGATCTTCGGTGACTTCGACATAAGCCCAGACGTTGATGTCCCAGGCGTGGCCCTCGATGCAGTCGAAGAGGAACTTGTGCCCCTGCTGCTCGAGGAGCCCACATGTCGGCCGGTCGTGCTTGTCGTACACCGCGATGACCCTGGAGGTCTCGGAGGGCTCCCAGGGCTTCGCGCCGAACTGGAGATGTACCAGCTCAGGCATCGCCGTCCTCCATCCAAACCGGTTGGCCAAAGCACTCACTAAAGCGTGCACTCTCATCGTCGGTCCAATCAGTATCCCCGTCCAGACAGACAGACACATGGTTAGGGTTTCTTTTGCCCCCATCCGGGACAAGCAGGAAGCCCGCTGCTCGCAGTTTGCCAGCCGCCGTGTAACGGACCCCGTCGTGCATGCTCGCGCTCCGGCGGCCGCGATACATCAGGTCAACCATCTCTTTGACGCTTCGCTCACCGATAGTGAGGGACAGGCCCTTTTCCCCCATCCGAAGCTGACTTCGGAAGGGGAAGATGCAGAATCCTGGGTTGAGTCTGTTGCCGAACTGGGTCAGAACGGCATCATCCGAAAGCTCGTCACGTGACGGCCGGGTGCTGGGCGAGCGACGCGCTGGCATAACTGACAATCATGCCCGCCATCCCCGACAGGCTCGGGGTTTTCCGGCAGATCCAAGCCCTGCTCGTTGACGACAGGAAGAGGTCCGCTGAGGGCCATGGCCAGGAGGCCGTTCCCCTGGAGACGGTGGAGCCCGCGGACCGCATGGCGCTGCTGCTCGGGGCCGAGGGTTACGGGCTGTCGTCGCACTGGCCGGCGGAGGCCCGACCTGGCGGTGTGCATTCCGATGAGCAGCGTTCCGGCGCCGGGGGTTCGGTTCGAAGGACCGGCAGGAGCAGAACGCCGCGTTCGAGGAGGGAGCGGCGGCGCGCCCTTGAGGGGAGCCGTGAGGTCAGGACTGGCCGTCGGTGAGCCAGTCGGGATAGTGGTCGATGTCGTGGCTGACTGGCGTGCAGTCGATGATGTCCGCGCCGGTCTCCCTGATGTGCTGCTCCAGGATGGGCACCTGCCGCTGCGTCGTGATCAGCGTGAGCTGCCAGGCGGCGGCGTCGTGGTGCGTGGCCGGATTCGGGACTTCGGCGATGTCCAGTGATGTGGCCAGGCCCGCGAGGAGGATGCCGTGCGCGAGCTCGGCGGCCCTCTCGTGACCCTCTATCGTCGTGCGGAGCTCGAAGAATTCCGCCATGACGTCTGTCCTTCGTAGAGGGGTGTCAACCCCACCCTACCTGCGGGAAATAGGCGAGGGGTCCGATTTCGTGGGGATTTCCTGGTCAGGGCGATGGTGGGCCGGTGGAGGCGCGGACGATCAGCTCGTAAGGAAACAGCAGCCGCTCCGGCTCGGCCGCGCCCCCCGACAACAACAGCCGCCCCGCCTTCTCCCCGATCTCCTGCTTGGCCTGCCGGATCGTGGTGAGCCCTGCCTCTTCGGCCGCGCTGTCGGAGAAGCCCACCACCGACAGGTCGCCGGGCACCTCCAGCCCCAGATCGCCGGCCGCGTCGAGGATGCCGAGCGCCAGCACGTCGGTGTTGGTCAGGATCGCGGTCGGCCGCGGCTCCCGGCCCAGCAGCGCGTGCCCGGCCTGCCGCCCGGCCTCGCGCGAGTTGCGCGCCAGCTCGTAGAACGGCACCCCGGCCCAGTCGATGCCGGCCTCCTCGCAGGCGCTCTGATAGCCGCCGCGCCGCGCCCGCATGGCCTCGAACACCGTGGCCCGCTGGCGCTCCTGGCCGGCCCAGCCGGTGTGGCCGTCCTCGTGCAGTCCGACCATGGCCACGCCGATCCGCCGGTGCCCGAGCTCCAGCACGTGCCGCGCCGCCGTGCCCGCCGCGGCGGGCTCGTCGATCCCGAGGAACGGGTGCCCCGGCACGTAGGGCTCGTCCACCACCACCACGGGCAGCTTCCTGGCCAGCACCTCCGCCAGCGCCGGATGCCCGTCGGGCAGCGACATCACGCAGAAGGCGTCCACCACCGCGTCCCTGACCGTGTCGCTGCGCCGGTCGCCGTGCGGTAGCGGCAGGATGAGCAGGCCCACGCCGGCGTCCTCGGCCGCCGTGGCCAGACCCTGGAAGAACCCGATCGCGTACGGGTCGGCGAACGCGTATGCAAGCGTCTCGCTGAACAGCAGCCCGAGCGCCCCCGCCCGCCCGAGCCGCAGCGAGCGCGCGGTCGGATTGGGCCCGGCGTAGCCGAGCTCGTCGGCCACTTCCATGATCCGCCGCCGCAGCCCGTCGCTGAGCTGGTCGGGGCGGGAGAAGGCATAGGACACCGTGGCCCGGGACACGCCGAGGCGATCGGCGATCGTCTGGAGCGTGACCTTGGCCATCGCCCCACCGTATAGGACGCCTTGCCCGTCGGTTCTTAATCAATTAAGGTCTTAATTGATTAAGGAGGAGTTATGGACGCCATGCAAGTCCTCGCCCACCAGACGGCGATGGGGTATCGAGGGTCTCTGGAGGAGGCGCTGCCGGGGGCGCCGCGCCGTCCGCGCCGGCGGGCGGCGCGGGTCCGCGTGCGCCTGGCGCACTCGCTCAGATGGACCGCCGACCGGCTGGATCCGGCCTGGCGGCCCATCTGAATGATGCAGAATGTGATCGATCGATTACAGGAGGGGCTCCGTGAACGTGGTCTGGATCATCGCAGTCGCTGCCGTCGCGGGGCCCTTGAGCCCTGCGCAGGCGCAGACCACGGCTCTGGGCCCGGCACAGGTCGCGGTTCTGGGCCCGGCACAGGCCGCCGCTCTGGGTCCCGCGCAGGTCGCGGTTCTGAGTCCGGTGCAGGCCATCGCTCTGGGCCCGGCACAGGCCGCCGCTCTGGGCCCGGCGCGGACCGCCGCGCTCACGTGCGCGGTCACCACGCCGTCGAGCCGGCCCCTGACCTTCGCGCCTAACGTGGGGCTGACCCCTCGGAGCGTCGCGGCACGCGGCAACCTCCAGCTCACGGGGTGCACCTCGCCCGACGGCTCGGCCGCGTTCCTGCGTTCGGGCTGGGCCAGCGTGAAGGCCACCGCGCAGGCATCCTGCACAAGCGCCCGCCACGTACGCGGCAGCGCCGTGATCACCTGGTTCGGCGTGACGGGCCGCCCCGTCGGCACCTCCAAGCTACGGATCCGCGCCGACCGCCTCGTGGCGCATCACCCGGCCGACACGCTGCTCACCGGCTCCGTCGCGGCCGGATGGCTCGTGGGGGAGCGGGTCAGCGGCGGCATCACGCCCACCAGCGCCATCCTCGGCTGCGCGACCACGGGCATGGGCACCCTGGTGGGCGACGGCCACATCGCCTTCGGCTGATCAGCCGAAGCTCGGTGAGCCGAGAGGTGTTGAGGCCGAAAGCGGTCAGCTGGCAGGTGGTCAGCCGAAGGCGATCTGTTCGCCCGCGTAGCCCAGCAGTCGCTCGGCCGTGGTGAACCGGCGCGTGTTCTGGTCGTCCAGCAGCACTCCCACGACCGTCCGCCCGTTGCGCTGGCCGGCGAACAGCAGGCAGTACCCGGCCGCGTTGGTGTAGCCGGTCTTCACGCCCAGCACGTCGTCCGCCTGCGAGAGCAGCTTGTTCGTGTTGCGCCAGGTGTGCGCCCGGTGCACCCCCGTCTTGGTCACCTTGTGCGCCTTGCTCCCGACCACTGAGGTGAACGTGCCGCTCTCCAGTGCCTGCTGCGCCAGCTTGGCCTGGTCGAGGGCCGTGGAGTAGCCGCCGTTGGCGGGGGTGGGCATGCCGTCCGGGTTGGTGTAGTGGGTGTCGGCCAGGCCGAGGGAGTGGGCGGTGCGGTTCATCTTGGCGATGAAGGCCGCCTTGCCCGGGCCGTAGTGCCAGGCAAGGGCGTTGGCCGCGTCGGCGCCTGAGGGCAGCATGAGGGCGTACAGGAGATCTCTTACGGTGAAGCGCTCGCCCTTGCGCAGCCCGGCCGTCGCGGCGCCGCCGCGGGCGGCGTACTTGACGTCGGTCGCGGTGATCGTGACCGTGTCGCTCAGATTGGCCTCGTGGAGCACGACGTAGGCCGTCATGACCTTGACCAGGCTGGCCACCGGCACCCGCCGCGTCTCCCGTTTGCCCAAGTGGACCGTTCCCGCCGAGTCGATGACGTACGCCTCCTTGGCCCCCACGGACGGGGCGTCCGCGGCCTGGGCAGGAGAGGAGAACCCCACAAGTACGGCGACAACGGCAGAGCCGATCAAACCCCCAATACGCATGCTCATCATGGTGACAGGAGATCAAGGTTTCGTTTGCCTAACTCGGCCACGAGTCGCCATCAGATGGGGGTAAATCATTGATAGATCCGATATGACAGGGGCGGTGGTCATGGCAGGACGGTTCGTCATCAGCGAGGACGGACAGGGCGGATACCGTTTCGCGCTCGTCGCGAACAACGGGCAGACGCTCGCGGTGGGCGAGGGCTTCCCCAACAAGGTGGCCTGCGTGAACGGCATCGAGACCGTGCGCAGGAACGCTCCGGAGGCCACCATCGATGACCAGTGCGGCCAGGGAGCCTAGCGGCCGGCCTCATTGATGACCAGGGCGTCCAGGAGGCCGGAGCGCCTAAAACCAGGGCGTCCAGAAGGTCAGGGCCTCAAGGAGACCAGGGCGTCCAGGAGGCCAGGGCCTCTGGGAGACCAGGGCGTCCAGGGGGCCAGCGCCTCTAGGAGACCAGCGCCTCGTCCTCGGTCGCAGCGCGCCGCTTGCGCCTGCGCCTGACCACGAAGAAGGCCACGACCGCGACGGCGAGCACGGCCACGGCCCCGGCGGTGACCGGCGACTGCGCGGCCAGTTCCAGCCACCCCCACACCAGCGCGGTGAGGCCGAACCACCACATCGGCGCCCAGGTCAGGCAGCCCAGGGCGCTGGCGACCACGTACCAGGGATAGGAGATGCGCAGCGCCCCCGCCACCCACGGCAGCGTGTGCCGCAACATCGGCACCCAGAAGCACCCGTAGACGGCCAGCGCGCCCCACCGCTCGACGACGTGCTCGATCTTGGCGATCCGCTCCCGGCCCAGCCTGACGCCGATGCGCGACTCGTAGAGCTTCTCGCCCAGCTTGCGCCCGACCCAGTAGTAGACCTGGAACGCCCCGAACAGGGCCAGGATCAGGATGGCTCCCACCAGCCAGTACGGAATTCCCAGCCAGAACGGCTCCGAGGGAGCGGGGACGGCGATCATCGCATGCCGCATCTGCTGGTCCACCACCCCTTCACACACCCTTAGGTCAGGCTTACCTTATCGGCCTGCAAGCCGCTCGCAAAAGGTGCAACCGCCCGACAACCAGCACTCAACCACCCAGGCCCACTCTATGGGTGAGCCAAAAGGGGTGTTGAGATGCCGACGAAAAGCGCGGCCGTTCTGGCCAGTGGAACCGCCACCGCCGCCAAGCTGTTCGTCGCGGCCCTCGCGTTCACCAGTGCGTACGTCGGATTCTCCGCCTTCGGCAACGCCGGCTCCGCCGCCCAGCCGGCCACGAAGCTGACGCTGTCGTCCCGCGAGGTGCCCATCACCGAGGAGCTCGCGAGCCGGGGCGCGACGGCGGGCAGGGTCACAGTCAGCCTCCTGACCAGCGGCGACGCCGGCTGCGCCACATCGTACGTGGCCCGCGGCCTCGTGGTGGACCCCGACGCCGACCAGGCCGTCCACTACCGGTGGAAGCTCGTCCGCTGGAGCCCCGCCACCAGGACCTGGCGCACGTACCTGTCCGACCACGACGGCTTCGCCGCCGCCGAGCAGGCCGTCGAATGGCGCCCCCAGATCTCCGGCAACCCGGGCTGGTATCGCGTCGAGCTGTCGGTCGAGAGCGCCAAGTCCGTCAAGAGTGCCCGTTTCCAGGTGAGTTGCTGACCGACTGCCGCGCCGCCTCCACCCAGCGCGGCACGCCCACCCGCTCGGCCACCTCCAGCGCCTTCCTGTAGTGCTCGCGCGCCGCGTCCGGCTGCCCCAGGCGGACGGCCAGGTCGCCGAGCGTCAGCGCCACCGGCCAGAGCGCCACCACGCCCGTGCCCGCGCCCGCCACCCGGTCGGAGAACGGCTTGAGTTTGTCGTAGCAGTCGACCATCCGCTCCCGGTCGTCGAGCAACATGCCGGCCAGCGCCCGCCAGATCATCGCCAGTTCGTAGAGGAAGTCGGGGCGCACCGGCGGCCGGGTGGCGGCCACGGCCTTGGCGTCGTTGAGGTGCCCCGCCGAGGCCAGGGCCAGCGCGTAGGCGTCGAGCGTCCACTTGGCGCCGCGCAGGTGGGACTCGGCCAGCAGGTCCACCATCTCAGCCGCCCGGCCCGCCACCAGGTGCAGGCAGAACGTGGTGATCCGCGGCAGGTCCTGGCGGCCCTCCAGCATGCCCGCGCGCGCGGTCATCCTGGCCGCCTCGCGGTAGGCCCGCTCCGCGCCCTCGTAGTCGCCGGAGATCATGAGGCGCTGGCCCGCGTACCAGACGACGACCGCGGCGGGCGCCGACAGGTCGTACTGCTTGGCCAGGGCGTCGGCCGCCGCCGCGTGCTCGTCGGCCGTCGCGAACTCGCCCCTGGCCGCCGCGCACTCCAGCAGCACCAGGTGGGCCAGCGCCTGCGTGGCCATCTGCCCCGAGCGCTGGGCGACCTCCAGCAACTCCCTGCCGATGCTCTCGCGCGTGTCCACGGCGGGGATGTCGTAGGACTGCCGCAGGCGGCCGCTCAGCGCCGCCGCGATCAACGCGGGGTCGCCGCTCTGCCTGGCCAGCTCCAGCGCCTCCAGCGACGCCTGCCGCCCCCGCTCGGGCGAGGAGGAGCCCTCCAGCTCCAGGGCCAGCGTGGTCAGCAGGGACGCCCGCAGCCGCTGCTCACCCGCCGGCAGCTCGATCAGCGCCTTCTCGGTGACGTCCACGATCTCCCACGCCGTGCGGGTGAAGTCGCGCGCCATGCCCTTGTGCGGCACGGCCAGCGACGCCGCCACCTTCGCGGTGATCTCCAGGTCGCCCAGCGGCAGCGCGGCGTCCATGGCCTGGCGGCGCAGCAGCCGGGCCGCGTGCATGTCGCCGCACAGGGCCAGGGCCCTGATCTGGCGCAGCATGAGCCGCAGGCGCTCCTTGGCGCGCTCGGGCCGCTGCTCGCCGCTCTGCTCGTCGCCGCGGGAGCGGTCGAACGCGGCGATCGCCTGCTCCCACAACATGGCCGCCTCGCGGTGGGCGAAGCGCCGCTCGGCCTGCTCGGCCGCCAGCCCCGCGTAGTGGACCGACTTCTCCGCCGCGTCGGCCTGGAAGTAGTGATGGGCCAGCGCCGCCACGTCGGACGGCGTGCGCTGCTCGATGACCGCCGCCACGGCCGCGTGCAGCCTGGTGCGGCGCAGCCTGGAGGCGTCGGAGTAGATCGTGTCGCGGACGAGATCGTGGTCGAACCGCAACATCCCGGGACCCGGCTCGGTCACCAGCCCGGCCAGCAGCGCCGCCTCGACGGCCTCGATCACCGACTCCTCGTCCGTCGCCACGGCCACCAGCACGTCGAGATCGACGTCACGGCCGATCACCGCGGCCTGCAGCAGGATCTGCTGCGCGCCCGCGGGCAGCCGCGAGATGCGCCGCCGCAGCACGTCGCGCACGCCGGAGGGCACCTGCGAGAGCACCTCGGTCGCGCTGGCCCGGTCGGCCGCGCCCTCGGAGTCGAGCAGGCGCACGGTCTCGCGGACGAAGAACGGGTTGCCGCCCGTGCGCTCGACGATCGACTCGACCGCGTCCTCGTCGATCTCGCGTACGCAGGTGGCCTTGACCAGCTCGGCCACGGCCTTCGGATCGAGACCCGACAGCCCCACACGCACGGGACCGAGCCGCGCCAGGGCGGCCAGCACGTCGGACTGGCGGTCGTCGAGCTCGCTCTCCCTGCACGTCACCACGAGCAGCACCCTGCTGGTGGCCAGCAGGCTCGGCAGCGCGCGCAGCAGGGCGAGCGTCTGGTCGTCGGCCCAGTGCAGGTCCTCGAGCGTCAGCAGCACCGGCCCCCGCCGCGCCACCCCGGCCAGGTAACCGCCGACCGCGCGGTGCAGCCGGAACCCGCCCGACACCTCGTCCTCGTCGGGATCGGGGGCCGCGTCGTCGAGCAGCGGCGCGAGGAGCTGGGCGTATTCGCCCGCGCCGGTCATGCCGATGAGCGTGCGCAGGATGTCCACCCAGGCCCAGCCGGGCGGGGTGGCGCTGGAGTCGGGGCAGGCGCCGGAGGCGGTGATCCAGCCGTCGGCGCCGAGCCTGCCCTCAAGCTGGCGCAGCAGCGTCGTCTTGCCCGCGCCGGCCACCCCGGTCACGATCGCGACCTGGAACCTGCCGGTGCGCGAGGCGGCCGTGGTCAGCCTGGCCAGCTCGGCGTCACGGCCGACGAACGGCTCGGGCTCCAGCGGCGGCGGCTCGACCGTCGTGGCCGGCCGGGGCGGCCAGGTGTCGCTGACGGGCGCGGCCGGCCTCGGGGCGCGCGCGGCCATGACCAGCTCCAGCTCGGACGCCTGGGCCAGGATGTCGGACTCCAGCTTGCGCAGCGCGGGCCCCGGGTCGATGCCGAGCTCGTCCGCCAGCATGTTCCTGGCCCTGCGCAGCGCGGCCAGCGCGTCGCCCTGCCGGCCGCAGCGGTAGAGGCCGAGCGCCAGCAGCCGCCAGCCCTCCTCACGCAGCGGATGCTCCGTGGTGAGCGCCTCAAGATCGGGTACGGTCTCCGCGTGCATGCCGAGCCGCAGCCCGGTGTCGGCATGCCGCTCGCGGGCCACCAGCCGCAGCTCGGTCAGCCGGTTGACCTCGGCCTCGGCCCACGCCTGGTCGGCGAAGTCGGAGTAGGGGGTGCCGCGCCACAGCCCCAGCGCCTTCTCCAGGCGGCCGCGGGCGGACTGCGGGTCGCTCTCCTCCAGGTGCTCACCCGCGGCGCGGACGAGCTGCTCGAACCTGAGCGCGTCGACCTGCTCGGAGGCCACGCGCAGGGCGTAGCCGGACGCGACCGTCACCAGCAGCCGGTTGGGCCCGCCGCGCGGCCTGCCGGGCTCCAGCACCCTGCGCAGGCGCGAGATGTAGACCTGCAGGCCGGACTGCGCGCCTTTCGCCGCGTCGTCGTCCCACAGATCGTAGAGAAGTGTGTCAACGGGCACGACCTGACCTCTGGCCACGAGAAGCCGGGCGAGGACGGCCCGCTGCCGCAACCCGCCGAGGTCGAGTTCGTCGTCGTGTTCGTACGCCTCGACTGGCCCCAGAACTCGGAACGCCACCATGTCAGCCGCCACGCTATGCGGGCCTGTGAATCACGCACAAGGCCCGTGGTTGATTAGCACGAGATGGGTTTGGGATTGTCACTAGGTGGCCTTCGAGATCGCGGACGGGGGCTCCGCGCCGGCGTTCCGGCCGTTGCGCCTGCGCAGCAGCGCCCATGCGCCCAGTGCCAGACCGCCGAACGGGATCTCGATAGTGTAAGTCCAGAAGCCGAAAAGCAGTGCGGTCGCGACCGCGGGAGCGGTGTCCACCCCGAACGCGATCAGCAGTGCGGCCACGCCGCTCTCCATGATCCCCGCGCCGCTGGGCGTAATCAGGGCGCTGGTCAGAACCCTGGACAGCGCGAAGACGGCGATCGATTCCGCCAGGCCGGGCCAGGCGCCCGTGGCGGACATGCCGGCCGCCATGATCGCCCACTGGAACCCGAGGAAGAACACCATGCCGAGCGACAGCCCGGCCCAGCGTGTCCTGACCACGTCGGCGGTGTCGGCGCGCAGCCGGTGGAAGGCCTCGGAGGCGTGGAACTTCAGCCGCAGCAGCCGGGTGACCGCGTCGATGCCCTTGCCGAGCCAGACGGCCGCGCGCTCCCAGTAGAGGGCGACGGCCACGACCACGCAGATCACCAGGATGGAGATCGCGCCGGTCCAGCCCGCCTTGGCCACGGTCGCGTTGGGCACCTGGCCCGCGAGCAGCAGCGCGATGATGCCGACGGCCGGCAGGACGAACCTGAACAACGTGTTCCAGATGCCGCTCACCAGCGTCATGACCACGAAGGATCGGCTGGTGAAGCCCCAGCCCTTGGTCATCCCCCACGACACCGCCACGCCCACCGCGCCGCCGAACGGCAGCAGGTTGCTGACCGCGCTGCCGGCCGCGTTGAGCGCCAGGCCCTGCAGGTTGTTCAGGCCGGGCAGCGAGTTGGTCAGCACGAACGTGTACGCGAGCAGGCTGAGCAGCCACAACCCGGTCATCAACGCGATCTGGCCCAGGCTGAGCGAGCCGAACAGCGCGCCGATCTCGCGCCAGGAGACCGGTTTGCCGGTCAGCGAGTGCACGATCTGCGGCAGATAGACCACGAGCAGCACGGCCAGGCCGAGCGAGAACACGGAGAGGGCGATCTGGAGCCACTTGTTCTTCATCGGACTCCAGTCTGCCGGTTGGCGGAGGGCGGCCTCGTCGTTCAGAAGTATTACTTGGGCCACCGATCGAAGGGATGAGTGAGGCGGGCGCCGGGGGGCAGGTCGCGGCGAACGTACCACTCGGTGCCGAAGACGAAGCGGTAGATCGGGCGGGGGACCTTGAGCATCACAGCGAGTGTGCGGTCGCTGTCGCCGCCGCTGGCCTGGGAGGTGTGCGCGGCCATGGAGGCCCGCTTCTGTTTCGTATATCTCCGGACATTGACGCGGTGGGTGATCGTCTCACCCGACGAGTACGCGCTCTCGAACGTCCGTACGTCGAACTCGGGCGGAAACCGGTAGAACCGGCCCGCCAGCCGCAGCAGCCGCACCAGCGGATCGCGGTTGACCGTCGCCTCCAGGACGATCTCCGTGCCCGCGATCTTGGCGGCCCGCTTGCCCACCCGATGCACCTGCACGTGGTCGGGATGCCCGTAGCCGCCCGCCGGATCGTAGATCGCCAGCAGCTCGGCGTTCTCCTCCTGCAGGATCGCGGCCAGCGCCTTGGCGGCGGCCTCGGAGTCGGCGTCGATGAAGGCGTTGTCGGGCCGCTCCTCGGCGACGCCGCCCTTGGGGCTCAGGCCCGAGTCGCCGTAGCCGAGACACTCGACGCGGGCGCAGCCGAGCAGCGCGGCCGACTCGTAGAGCTCCTTGAGCCGGGTCTCGCCCAGCGCGTCGCCCGGCGCCATCTCGGCCAGGCCGCGCTCGCCCGCCGTGGCCACGACGAGCACCACGCGGTGGCCCTCGGCCGCGAGCATCGCCATGGTGCCCGCCGTCAGCAGGGCCTCGTCGTCGGGGTGGGCATGGAAGAACACAGCGGTACGTGGAGGCACACGCCCAGATTAGTCTGGGAGGGGTGCGGATCTTTCACGTGAGTGACTGTTACCTGCCGCGACTCGGGGGGATCGAGGTCCAGGTGGCCGATCTCGTGCTGATGCAGCGGGCGGCGGGACACGAGGTGTCGGTGGCCACGGCGACCAGGGGCGAACCGCTGCCCGGCGTGCGGAGAATTGTGGCGAAGATGCCCTTCGATCTGCCTGTGCACCCGTTCGGGGTGGGGCATCTCACGCGGTGGATCACCTCGGCGCGTCCCGACGTGGTGCACGTGCACATGGGGGCGGTCTCGCCGTTCGCCTGGATGGGCGTGCGGGCGGCCTTCCGCGCGGGGGTGCCGTGCGTGGTGACCGTGCACAGCATGTGGGATCCGGTCACGCGGGCGCTCTACCGGCTGTTGCGGCTGGTCTTCGGCTGGCAGCGGTGGCGGCTGGTGGCGACCACGGTCAGCAACGCCGCCGCGGCCCCGATCCGCGCCGTGGCCGGGCCCGAGGTGCCGGTGCGGGTGGTCTCCAACGGGCTCGACCTGTCGGGCTGGGCGCCGCCGCCCGGCACGCCCGCCAGGCGTGACGAAGTGCACATCGTGGCCGTGGGCCGGCTGGCGCCGCGCAAGCAGCCCCTGCGGCTGCTCAAGCTGCTCCAGGCGGCCCGCGCCCGCGTGCCCGACCGGATCCCCATCAGGGCCACGATCGTCGGCGACGGGCCGGCTCGCGGGCAGATGGCCCGTTTCCTGGAGCGGCGCGGCATGACCGGCTGGGTCTCGCTGCCCGGCCGCTACACGCGGGAGCAGATCGCCAAGGTGCTGGAGTCGGCCGACGTGTTCGTGGCGCCCGCGCCGCGCGAGTCGTTCGGCATCGCGGCGCTGGAAGCGCGGGCCGCGGGCCTGCCGGTGGTGGCCCGCGCACAGAGCGGGGTCGCCGACTTCGTCAAGGACGGCACCGAGGGCCTGCTCGGCCGCACGTTCGGGGATCTGGTGCGGGTTGTGGCGCGGCTGTGCGCGGATGCGGAGTTGCGCGA
The DNA here is from genome assembly GCF_042656245.1 of Nonomuraea insulae. Lineage (NCBI taxonomy): Bacteria > Bacillati > Actinomycetota > Actinomycetes > Streptosporangiales > Streptosporangiaceae > Nonomuraea > Nonomuraea insulae. The sequence continues at coordinate 56,347 of NZ_JBHSPA010000014.1, read as the reverse complement.
GACGATCGCCGCGCACAACAGGGTCACACCGCCCGGCGCGGGGTCGTGGCCCACCGTGCTGGAGGGGTTCGATGGGGCCTACGAGCAGGCGCGTTCCTATCCGCGTCGCAACACCACGTAGCCGCCGTTCTCGTAGACGGCCACGTACCCCTGAGTTCGCAGCTCCGCCACCTCGGCGCGCTGGTCGTCGGCCGAGCCGAAGGGATACTCCCAGCGCGAGATGTCGGCCACCACCCAGGGTGAGCCGTGCGACCGGCGGGTCCACAGCAGGACGGTGGCCTTGGCGGTGAGGGCGGGACCGAGGGAGTTGACGGCCTCGACGGTCACCCCGCGAGGCACCTTGGCGACGGCCTCGGCGGCCGCGGAGGGCCGGCTGTAGAAGGCCGGGTGGTAGAGGCGGTTGAGCGCGTACTGAGGCACGAGCGTGATCGCGATCACGCAGGCCGCCGCCGACCAGGCCAGCTTGAGCGAGGCGTCGTCCGGACGCTTGATCCGGCGCAGGAGCCTGGCCAGCCCGTCCACGCCCGCGCAGAAGAGGATCACCACGGTGAACGCGCTGTAGTGGAAGTCGGCCTGCCACCACTGGGCCCGATCCGACAACACGCGCTCCAGCACGTGCGGCAGCGCCATCAGCGACAGGGGCGAGAGCAGGCAGAGCAGCAGCGTCGGCCACGCCAGCAGGAACAAGGTGTCGATCTTGGCCTCTTCGCTGAACGGCAGCAGCACCGCCCCGATCGGGTCGCGCAGCAGCGCCATGATCGCGCTCGGCGCGTCGGGGCCGAGGTGACCGTAGGCCCAGAAGTCCTTCGCGTCGCCGCCGAAGGCGGGGATCAGCAGGCCGCGTACGAGGATGGCGGCCCCCAGCCCGTACACGACGGTCAGCGCGCCGCGCAGGCGGTCGCCGATGACGACCAGGTACAGGCCCGCCCCGATCACCATCAGCCCCATGTCCTCCTTGACCAGCAGGAGCGCGAACAGCGCCAGGCCCGCGGGCAGGAGGCGGCCCGCGTGGTGACGCTCGATGGCGACGGCGGTGAGCAGCGGGACGAACATGACCTCGTGCGCGTCGAACGCCGCCGCCTGCGCGATCGGCCACGACAGCGCGTACGCCACGGAGACGAGGTAGGCGGGACCCACGCCCAGCACGCGCCTGGTGAAGCGCCACAGGAACGGGATCGCGCCGGCGAACAGCACCGCCTGCGCGACGATCAGCGTCTCAGGGCCGTCGTGGAGCCAGTAGAGGGGCGCCAGCAGGGCGTAGGCGGGGGAGAAGTGGTCGGCGAGCTGGAGGTAGTCCATGCCGCGGCCGTGGAAGACGCCCAGGACGGGGATGTGGGGCGGGCGCAGGGCGGCGTAGTTGCGCACGGCCTGGTCCACGATCACCAGGTCGAACGACGTGGCCCGGTAGGTGTTCAGCCGCACCAGGCCCAGAACGGCGTAGGCCACCGCGGCGAGGAGCGCTGTCGCGCCCACCCGCACACGGTGGCCAGGGAGCTTCCGACGGGGATCGGCCGTGACGCTCACCCCCAGATGCGTCACAGCCGTCTCACCCGTCACACCGAGCAAGCCTAGACGCGGCCGCCGCCTCACCAGCCCCCCGCAGGCGCCGACGGCGACCGCGGCTCATCAGCTGCAGGCAGCCGTGATCTTGCTGGTGAAGCCGTTGACCTTGCCGCTGAACTCGGCGACGCCGCTCGCGTCCCCGTCGATGGACTCGTAGGCGGAGGCCAGGTCGTTCAGCGCGGCGGCGACTTCGCCGTCGTACTTGCCCGCAAGCTCCTTGGTCTTGTCGGACGCGGTCTTCGAGGCCGTCTTCACGGCGTCGGCGTCGGCGATGTCCTTGGTGATCGCGCTGCTCCACTCGGTCGCGATCTTGGTGGCGTCGTTTGCGGCGGTGTTGCAGTCGACGGCCTGGCCGATCGCACCACAGGCGGTGGTGAGGACGGCAAGAGTCAACGTCGCGGCCGCAACGGCGAGGCGACGACGAGGGGGTGTCATCTTTTGGTGCCCTTCGTAGGTTTAGCTAACGGAAGGGACGTTAGGGGCGACGACTTGATCGTCACTTGCACCCCACTAACACCACGCGTATCAAGCGGGCGTAAAACCATGCAGGAGGACCTGAACAATTTCCTCGGGTTCTGGCAGGGGCAGCTCGAGGATCCCCCGATAGGTCACGAAACCGACGAACATGTCGGTGAGCATCCACAGGTCGGCGTTCGGCGGGAGTTCGCCGCGTTCGATCGCGCGCTCGTACACGACCCACGACCGTTCCATCCGGTCGCGCATGCTCGTGCGGATGAGCTCGGCGACCGCCGGGTCGCGGCCGGCCTCGGCGTACACCTGCCTGGCCATGCGGCCGATCCCCGCCGTGGTCCAGAGGGCGAGCGTGTCGGTGACCACCACGCGCAGGTCGCCCTCCAGGGAGCCGGTGTCGGGGATGGCGACGTAGGTGTTCATGATGCCGCCCAGGGTTTCGAGCAACATGTCGCGCTTGGTGGCGTACCGGCGGAACACGCTCGCCCTGCCCACGCCTGCCGCCTCGGCCACGTCGTCCATGGTGAAGTCGAGGCCGTGGGAGAGCACCAGTCCGGCCGCGGCCTGCCTGATGCGGTGGTCGACCGTGGGGTCGGGTTTGCGGCCGCGCGCAGACATTGTGATACTCCTCGTATCTGATATTGGGAGTCTCGTAATTAAGGGGTCGCTATGAGGGTAATCATCATCGGCGCGGGCGTCGCGGGGCTCGCCCTGGCGCGTGGCCTGCTCAACGCCGGGCACGAGGCCGAGGTGTACGAGGAGGCGCCGGAACTGCGGACGGTCGGGGGATCTGTCACGCTCTGGCCGGGCAGCACGGCCATCCTCGGCGAACTCCAGGCCGACTACGCCACGATCGGACGCCGCCTGGAGACCCTGGAGTCGTGGGCCGACGACGGGAAGCGGCTGTTCACCCTGGACCTGACGGTGGCCGAGCGCCGCTACGGCCACCCGATCGTGCACGTCGCCCGCCACGAACTGGTCGAACTGCTCGCCGAGGGCGTGCCCGTGACGTACGGGGCGGGGGCCGAGCACGTGGTGCCGGAACGGGCCGAGGTGCGTCTGGCCGACGGCCGTACGGTCCGCGGCGACGTGCTCGTGGGCGCCGACGGCCGCCGCTCCGCGGTGCGCGCGGCCCTGTGGGGAGACGACCCCGCGACGCTGAGCCCCTGGGTCACCTGGCAGGGGTTCACGACCAGGCCCACCACGCTGACCGAGGAGCGCAGGGCGGTGATGATCGCCGGCGGGCAAGGGTTGTGCGGGCTGATCCCGGCGGGCAAGGGGCGGTTGTTGTGGTGGTTCGACGTCAGGTCGGCGCCCGGGCAGCCGTTCTGGGTCGACGACTCCCGGGTGGTGGAGCGGCTGCGCGAGCGGTTCGGCGGCTGGGCGGAGCCGGTGCCGGGCATCCTGGACACACTTGAGGACGTCGGCTTCTTCCCGCACCACCGGCAGCAGATCCGCGACGTCTGGGGCAAGGGGCCGACCACGCTGGCGGGTGATTCCGCCCACACCATGCCGCCCACCATGGCCCAGGGCGCCAACCAGGCGCTGGAGGACGCCTGGTTGCTGAGCCGGTCGATCGGGGACCTGCGGGCCTACGAAAGGGCCAGGTCGAAGGTGGTGCGCAGGCCCGCCAGGATTGCCGGGACCGAGGCCACCGACATGCAGCGGTCGTACGCCTGGTTGCTCCCCGACGCGCTGACGACCAAGGTGTACACGGCGCTGCTCCGTAGGTACAGCAACTACCTCTTGACAGCCTCCTGAGCCCGCCTGACTATGTCGCATATAGAGCAACTCGGTGCGTAATACGCAACAAGGGGTGTCGGTTGACCACCACGTCGAGCTTGATCTCCACGCTTCCCGGCCGCTCCTACACCGACCCCGAAATCTTCGCCCGAGAGCAGGAAAGGATCTTCGAAACCCTCTGGTTCTGCGCGGTCAGGGCCGACGAGCTGCCGAAGCCGGGTGCGTTCAGGACGGTCCAGGTCGGCCGGGAGAGTGTGATCGTGGTCCGCGGGCGCGACGACCGGCTGCGGGCCTTCCTCAACGTCTGCCGGCACCGCGGCGCCCGCTTATGCGTGGAGGAGTCGGGCGAGGTCAGGAGGACGATCAGGTGCGCCTACCACGCCTGGTCCTACGACCTCGACGGCCGCCTCGCCGCGGCGCCCAACCTGGCCAAGATGCCCGACATCGACCGCGTCGAGTACGGCCTGGTCCCCGTGCACCTGCGCGAATGGCTCGGGTACGCGTGGGTGTGCCTGGCCGACGAGCCACCCTCGTTCGAGGAGAACGTCACGGGCGCGGCCACCGAGCGCCTCGGCGACCCCGCCGCCATCGAGCGCTACCACGTGGACAAGCTGACGCTTGGCCGCCGCGTCGTCTACGACGTCAAGGCCAACTGGAAGCTCATCGTCGAGAACTTCATGGAGTGCTACCACTGCGCCACCATCCACCCGGAGCTGACCGCGGTCCTGCCGGAGTTCGCCGGGGGCTTCGCGGCGCAGTACTACGTGGGCCACGGCGCCGAGTTCGCCGAGCGGGCCGAGGGGTTCACGGTGGACGGCAGCGCGGGGTTCGGCAAGTTACCCGACGTGTCCGACGACCAGGACCGCCGTTACTACGCGATCACCGTCAAGCCGCAGGTGTTCGTCAACCTGGTGCCCGACCACGTGATCCTGCACCGGATGATCCCCATGGCCGTGGACCGCACCGTGGTGGAGTGCGACTGGCTCTACCACCCGGACGTGGTCGCCTCTGGGGCCGACCTGTCGTTGTCGGTCGAGTTGTTCCACCGGGTCAACGAGCAGGACTTCGACGCCTGCGAGCGCACCCAGCCGGGGATGGCGTCACGGGTGTACCGGGACGGCGGGGTGCTCGTCCCCAGCGAGCACCACATCTCGATCTTCCATCAGTGGGTGAACCAGCGCCTGCGCGGATAGCGCACGGTGAGCCCGCCGTATTTCGCCTGGCCGCTGATCACCACGTAGAGGGAGCCGTGACGGCGGCGGCTCGGAATGTCCGAGGTCTTGGTGGCGCCCCAGTCGCTCTGGAAGGCGTCCACGTTCACCACGCCGCCCTCGGGCAGGATGATCTTGGCGGAGCCGTAGGTGAGGTCCAGCTCGATGTCCACCACGGGGTGGTCGACGACGGCCTCGGACAGGTCCAGCTCGACGCTGCCGTATTTGGAGGCCACCCGCAGCCGGCGCGGCACGGCCCAGTCGCCCGAGCGTTTTACGGCGCCGTTCTTCGACTCCAGTTCGACCACGTCGCCACCCTGCGACTGCTCGACGGGGAGATCCTCGATCAGGCCGAGCAGATCGCCGTACGTCTTCGCCGTCAGCGCTATCTCGAGCCGGTCTTCGAGCTCCAACTGCGTGAGGCGGCCTTCGGTGAACGCACGCTGCAACTGCTGGGCGGCCCGCTCTCGGTCCTCATCGGAGACCCGCATCTGCAATTCCGACATGCCCCGAGCATAGGTTCGTGACGCTCAGAACGGGAGACGCCGGCCAGAAGGGGTGCGGAGATCGAGGTCGGACGGCAGGCGGCGGGGACGGGGGCGGCTGATGAGCTGGACTCTCTTCACACCCATTAGGTACCCAAACGAATTGCCTTGAAGTCATCAACTTTAGGTAGCGTGAAGGCCTGATGTTGGCCGAACCGTTCCTGCATCCGGCGCTCCTCTACTCGGGTGACCGGGAATACGTGGCTGCCACGACGGCATTCGTGCGCGAGGGCCTGGCCGGTGGCGAGCCTGTCGCGGTCGCCGTTCCAGCCGCCAACCTCGCGCTGATCGAGGCCGCGCTGGGCCCGGCGGCCGCGGACGTGCTCCTGCTCGACATGCAGGAGGCCGGGCGCAACCCCGGGCGGATCATCCCGGCCGTGTTGCGGGCCTTCGCCGACCGGCACCCCGACGACCACGTGCGGATCATCGGCGAGCCGATCTGGCCGGGCCGCACGGCGATGGAATATCCGGCCTGCGCCCAGCACGAGGCGTTGATCAACCTGTCGTTCACGGGCCGGAGGGTGACGATCCTGTGCCCGTACGACGTCGTGGGGCTGGGCGCTGAGGTGATCAGCGAGGCGGCGCGCACCCACCCCGTGCTGCGCGACGCCTCACGGGAGTGGTTCAGCGCCGACTACGCGCCCGAGCTGGTGGTCGACGGGCACAACCGGCCGCTCGACGAGCCGGAGACGTGCCTGTCGCTCTTCTTCGACCACACCAACCTGTCGGCGGTGCGGATCCTGGCAGCCCGGGAGGGCGAGGCGATGGGGTTCTGCGGCGACCGGCTCGACGACATCCGGCTCGCGGTGGCCGAGCTCGGCGCCAACAGCCTCGACCACGGCGGCGGCTCCGGCACGCTGCGGGTGTGGGCCGAGGGCGGGCGGCTGGTGTGCGAGGTGAGCGACGCGGGCCACATCACCGACCCGCTGGTGGGGCGCAGGCCGGTCGACCCGCGTGAGGCGGGGTCTCGCGGCCTGCTCATCGTCAACCTTCTCGCCGACCTCGTACGCGTCCACACCCGTGCCGGGGCCACCACGATCCGCGTCTACTTCGACCGGCCCTGAGTCAGCGCTCGACCTCGTGCATGCTGGGGTAACGGTCGCCCCGCACGGCCTCCAGCGGCACGGCCGCCGTCAGCGCGCCGGCCTGCTCCGGCGTCAGCGCGATGTCGGCGGCGGCGGCGTTCTCCTCCAGGTACTTCAGCCGCTTGGTGCCCGGGATCGGCACGATGTCCGCACCCTGGGCGAGCAGCCAGGCCAGCGAGATCTGGGCCGCCGTCACACCTGCCGCGTCGGCGATCTTCTTCACCCCGGCCGCCAGCGCCCTGTTGTGCTCGGCGTCCTCGCCCGTGGTGCGCGGCATGTGCCGGCGGAAGTCCTCGGCGGGCAGCTCCTCGGCGCGGGGCATCGCGGCCGACAGCAGGCCGCGGCTGATCGGCGAGTACGCCACCAGCCCGATCCCCAGCTCCCTGGCCGCGGGCAGGATCTCGCTCTCCAGCCCCCGGGTGAACAGCGAGTATTCGCTCTGCAGGGCCGCGATCGGGTGCACGGCGGCGGCCTGGCGCAGGGTCTCCGCCCTCACCTCCGACAGCCCGAGGTGGCGTACTTTGCCCTGGCTCACCAGCTCCGCCATGGCCCCGACGGACTCGTCGATCGGGACGTCCGGGTTGCGGCGGTGCATGTAGTAGAGGTCGATGTGGTCGATGCCGAGACGGCGGAGCGAGGCGTCGCAGGCGGCCCTGATGTATTCGGGGCTGTTCTCGATCGTGCGGGTGTTTCCATCCCGCTTGACGCCGAACTTGGTGGCCAGCACCACCTCGTCGCGGCGGCCCTTGATGGCCCGGCCGACCAGCTCCTCGTTCCCGCCCAGGCCATACATATCGGCCGTGTCCAGAAAATTCATGCCAAGGTCGAGGGCGCGGTTGATGACGGCCATGGACTCCTGCTCGTCGCCGTTGCCGTACACGCCGGACATGCTCATGCAGCCGAGCCCGAGAGCGGAGACCTGGAGGCCGTCCCCGCCGAGCGTGCGCTTGTCCATCATGCGTAACCCCCATAATTGTCGATCTTGTGGTCCAGCGCCTTCAGATCCTCGGTGAGCGCGGCGATCCTGGCGTGCACCCGCTCACGGTGCAGCTCCAGCATCTGCTTGCGCTCCCCGGCGGTGTGGCCGCCCAGGCGCCGCAGCTCCGCGTAGCGGCACATGTCGGCGATCGGCATGCCGGTCATGCGCAGCTTGGTGAGGAACAACAACCACCGGAGGTCCTCCTCCTCGTAGTCGCGGTGCCCGCTGCTGTTGCGGCCCACGGAGTGGATGAGCCCGATGCGCTCGTAGTAACGCAGCGTGTGAGCGCTCAACCCGGACCGCTGCGCGGCCTCCTGGATCGTCATGGTTCCAGACTCGCCCTTGGAGTGCACTCCAAGTCAAATCCGCTCAGGCCAGCCGTCCCCACCCTGAGGGGGCTGCCCCTACCCAGGGTCACGTACGAGCAGGTCAACGGCCATCCTCAGGGTCGGACCCGACCAAGGTATTAGGGGAACCTTCAGGGCCGGTTCGGGCCGATCTCCGATGTCCGCCAAGCCCGCGTTCCACGAGCTTGGACGCATGAGGGGATTGCTTGTCAGTGGATTCGCGGCCATCGGCGCCGGGAGCGGCGCGATGCTCACTCTGCACGCCAGTTCGAACCTGGACCCGTTGCACAGTGTGATCAGTGAGTACGTCTGGCAGTCGGCCGGCTGGCTGCTGCCCGTGTCGCTCACGTTGTTCGCCGTGGGCTCCGCGTTCATCGCCGAGGCGATGCGCCGGGCCGGGATGAGCCGCTGGATTGTCGCGCTGCTGCTGGCGTGGGGGGCGAGCATGTTCATGATCGGGGCCTTCCCGACCGACCGGCCAGGCGTGCCGCTGTCGATGTCGGGCGGCATCCACCGCTACGCCGCGTTCGCCGCCTTCATGGTGATGCCGTTGGCGGGGCTGCTGCTGGCCAGGGCCAGGATCCGGTACGCGAAGGCGGTGCGGATCCTCAGCGCGCTTTCCCTGGGGGTGTTGCTGCTGGTCGTGATCCCGTACGTGGTGCGCATGTTCGGGATCCCGCTGAGCAACGACGACATCCCGGCGGGTCTGACCCAGCGGGCCGTGGTCGTGATCGAGCTGGGTGTGCTGGCGCTGGCCGGGATGTCGCTGCTCAAGCCGTCTGCCAGGCGCGGCGTGTCGCCGATCATGGCTTGAAAGCCGTCATTCGGGAAAGGGTAAGGGCCCCTACCTCTTTGGGAGTGGTCTGAGATGACGATTTTGATCGCGTATGACGGTTCGGATGATGCCAAGGCCGCGATCGCCTTCGCGGGGCAGATGTTCCGCGGCCAGGCCGCGGTGGTGCTGACGGTGTGGGAGCGGCTGGCGATGACCTCGGCCCGGGCCTCCGCCGGGCTCATGGTGACGCTCGACCAGTCCGGCGTCGAGGACGAGGCGATCGGGCAGGCGATGAGCGAGCTGGCCCGGCACGGCGCGGACCTGGCCCGCGAGGCGGGGCTGGACGCGACGCCGCGCTGCGACGTGGACTCCGTGGCCGTCTGGTCGACGATCGTGGACGTGGCCGACGAACTGGACGCCCAGCTCATCGTGACCGGCACCAGGGGGCTGGGCGGGGTGCGCTCGCTGTTGCTGGGCAGCACGTCGGACCGGGTGCTGCACCACGCGCACCGGCCGGTGCTGGTGGTGCCGGGGGCGGACAAGAGCACCTGAGCGTCGGTGCGGGCTCGGTGCGGGCTCGCTGGGGACTCGCTGGGGATGAGCGCCTGAGCGTCACCGCTTTTGTCGGCGGGGTGCGGCAGAGTGGGTGCCTTCTGCGGCAGGGGGAGGCGGGGGGCGGTGCCGGAGGAGCTGGCGCGGCGGCTCGGGACCACGGACGCGGTGGTCGTGGGGCTGAGCGCGATGATCGGCGCGGGCGTGTTCGCGGCCTTCGCGCCCGCCGCCGCGGCCGCCGGCGAGTGGTTGCTGCTGTCGCTCGCCCTCGCCGCCGTCGTCGCCTACTGCAACGCCACCTCCTCGGCCCGCCTGGCCGCCCGCTACCCCGAGTCGGGCGGCGCCTACGTCTACGGCAGGAGACGCCTGGGGCCGCTGTGGGGCTATCTGGCGGGCTGGGGGTTCACGGTCGGCAAGACGGCCTCCTGCGCGGCGATGGCGCTGACGTTCGGCGCGTACGCGCTGCCCGAGCTCGAACGGCCGCTGGCCATCGCCGCGGTGGCCGCGCTGACCCTGCTCAACCTGTTCGGCGTGCGGCGCTCGACGGGCGTGGCCCGGGTGATCGTGGCCTTCGTCCTGGCCGTGCTCGCCGTGGTGATCGTGGCCGGGCTGTTCGGCGACGACCGGACGACGTTCTTCACCTACTCCTCCATGCCCGCGCCCCCGTCCGACGCGTGGGGCGTGGCGCAGGCGGCCGGGCTGCTGTTCTTCGCCTTCGCCGGATACGCCAGGATCGCCACCCTCGGCGAGGAGGTGCGCGACCCGGCCCGCACCATCCCGAGGGCCGTCGGCATCGCGCTGGGCATCACGCTCGCCGTCTACGCGCTGGTCGCCCTGGCCGCGTTGCGCGCGCTCAAGCCCGAGTCGCTGGCCAGGTCCGGCGCGCCGCTGGCCGATGTGGTCAGAGAGGCCGGGTTCGGGTGGCTGGCGCCGCTGACAGGGGCCGGCGCGGCGGTGGCGGCGCTGGGCGCGCTGCTGGCGCTGCTGCTCGGCGTCTCCCGCACGGTGCTGGCCATGGCGCGCGAGCGCGACCTGCCGGGCGTGCTGGCCGTCGTGGACCCGGCGCGGCAGACGCCCAGACGAGCCGAGCTGGCGGTCGGGTGCGCGGTGATCGTGCTGCTGCTCGTGGCCGACCTGCGGGAGGCGATCGGGTTCTCCTCGTTCGGCGTGCTGGTCTACTACGCCATCGCCAACGCGAGCGCGCTCACGCTCACCCGCGACGAGGGCGCGCCGCCACGCGTGATCCCGGTGCTGGGGCTGGCATTGTGCCTGGTGCTGGCCGTCACGCTGCCGCTGACGTCGGTGGTGGCGGGGCTGGCGGTGTTCGCGGTCGGAACGGTGATTTATCTGGTACGGCGACGGCGTACGATGAGGGCATGACGACGTGCCTGGCGATGATGGCCCCCTAGGGGGTTTCACTCGGCACGTTCAACGTTGAGGCCCTGCTAGCCGGGGCCTCTCGTCGTGTCCGGGGCCCCTCGGGAGGCATCCGATGTACATCACGACGACCATTCCCTACGTCAACGCCCGTCCCCACCTCGGGTTCGCGCTGGAGCTCGTCCAGGCCGACGTGCTGGCCAGGCACCACCGGCGCCGGGGCGAGCCCGTACGGTTCCAGACGGGCACCGACGACAACTCGCTCAAGAACGTGCTGGCCGCCGAGGCGGAGGGCGTGCCGGTGCGCGAGCTGGTGGACAGGAACGCGGCCGCGTTCGAGGGGCTGCGGGAGACGCTCGACCTGTCCTTCGACTCCTTCATCAGGACCAGCGCCCACCCCGGCCACCGCCCCGGGGTGGAGCGGATCTGGCGGGCCATCGGGCACGACCTCTACCAGCGCCACTACGAGGGGCTCTACTGCGTGGGCTGCGAGCAGTTCTACACCGAGGGCCCCTGCCCGGACGGGCACGAGGCGCCGCTGCAGCGCGTGTCCGAGGAGAACTGGTTCTTCCGGCTGTCCCGCTACCAGGACGAGCTGCTCGACCTCGTCAAGAGCGGGCGGCTCACGATCGAGCCCGCGGCGCGGCGGAACGAGGTGCTGGCCTTCATCGAGGCGGGCCTCGACGACATCAGCGTCTCCCGCTCCGCCGCCCGGGCCAGGGGGTGGGGCATTCCGGTGCCGGACGATCCCGGCCAGGTCGTCTACGTGTGGTGGGACGCGCTGGCCAACTACGTCACCGCGCTCGACGATGGCGGCGACTACGAGCGGTGGTGGGTCCGTGAGCCGCGGAAGGTGCATCTCATGGGCAAGGGGGTCATCCGGTTCCACGCGGTGTACTGGCCGGCGATGTTGTTGTCGGCGGGCCTGCCGCTGCCCACGGCGATCTTCGTCCATGACTACCTCACGGTCGACGGCCGCAAGATCAGCAAGTCGTCGGGGAACGCGGCCGACCCGGTGGCGCTCGTGGACGCGTACGGGGTGGACGCCGTGCGGTGGTGGCTGCTGCGCGAGGTGCCCCGTGTGGGCGACGCCGACTTCACCGAGGCGCGGCTCATCGCCAGAGCTGACGAGGACCTGGCCAACGGGCTGGGGAACCTGGTCAGCCGGGTCGCCACCATGGTCCACCGCTTCCTGGACGGGCACGTGCCGCCCGCCGGGGAGCCGCTGGTGGAGGTGTCGGTGGATGAGGCCCTGGCCGAGTTCGACTTCCGGCGGGCGGCGAAGGGCGTGTGGGAGATCGTCGAGGAGGCCAACAGGTACGTCGAGCGCACCCGGCCGTGGCGGCAGGCGCGCGGGGAGCAGGAGGCGTCTCTGGGGAGGCTGGTGGGGGCGTGCCGGGCGCTGGCCGTACAGCTCGAACCGTTTCTGCCGACGGCGGCGGCGCGCGTGGCGGCGGCGGTGGGCGGTGATCGGCTGTCCCGGCCCGAGCCGCTGTTCCCCAGGCGAGCCGGCTGACCCGCGGCGCGCCGGTTGACGGCGGTGGTGCGGCAGCCTACGTTGGCCCGACAGACCGACCGGTATGGAGGCGCGCATGCCCACCGTCGAGACCCTTCGCGGCCCTGTGGACGTCGGTGCGCTCGGGCAGACGCTGATGCACGAGCACATCTTCGTGGTGGCCACCGAGCACCTGAACAACTACGGCAAGGGCGCCTGGTGGGATGAGGAGTTCCGGGTGGCGGACGCGGTCACCAAGCTCGGCGCGGCGGCGGCGAAGGGTGTGCGCACGATCGTGGACCCGACGGTGTGGGGGCTGGGGCGCTACATCCCGCGGGTCCAGCGGATCGCCGAGCAGGTGCCGGAGCTCAACATCATCGTCGCCACCGGCATCTACGCCTTCGAGGAGATGCCCCACACCTACACCTTCCGCGGCCCCGGCCTGATCATCGACCGCCCCGACCCCATGGTCGACGACTTCGTCCGCGACCTCACCGTGGGCATCGCCGACACCGGGATCAAGGCGGCCTTCCTGAAGTGCGTGGTCGAGGAGAAGGGGCTCACGCCCGGCGTCGAACGCATCTGCCGGGCCGTGGCGAAGGCGCACGTGCGCACAGGAGCGCCGATCACCGTACACACCAACTCTCCCGCGGGGACCGGCCTGATCGCGCTCGACCTGTTCGCCAAGGAGGGCGTGGACCTCGGGAAGGTGGTCGTCGGGCACGCGGGCGACAGCAACGACCTCGACTACCTCATGCGCCTGGCCGACACCGGCGCGATCCTCGGAATGGACCGATTCGGGCTGGACGCCTACAACTCGACCGCGCAGCGGGTGGCCACGGTCGCGGCGCTCTGCCAGCGCGGATACGCCGATCGCATGGTGCTCAGCCACGACGCCGCATGCTTTATGGACTATTTCGGCGGCGACTGGGACGAGACCCGGAGCACGCTCACGCCGAACTGGCGCTACGATCACATTCACGACGACGTCTTGGCCGCACTGCTGGACTCGGGTGTGACCGGTGACCAGATTGAGCAGATGCTGGTGTTCAACCCGAAGCGCTACTTCTCGTAAAGTGGGGTGGATCGGGAGAGCGACGCGGGTAGGTGGAACTGGGTGACTTCGGAGCAGGCCTTGTCGATAAGCCTCGGGCTCCAGGGACCCTGCGTCATAGCGCGCTTGACGGGGGACTTCGATTTCGGCTCGGCAGCCGAGGTTCGTGACCGCGTCACCAAGGCCCTCGACCTCACGCAGCCGCCGATGCTCGTCATCGACATGCAGGCCGTCAGCGTCTGTGATTCCTCCGGTCTTTCCGTGCTGGTCTACTTGCACAAGGCGGTCACCGCCTCCGGCGGCCGGCTGCTGTTGTCCGGGCTCAACGGCAGGTGTAAGCACCTTTTCGCGATCACCGCGCTGGACAAGTTCTTCGATATCCGCACTACGGCGGAGCTGGCCATCGCAGAACTCAACGAAGCCGGGAATTCGCCGCCGTTTACCGGGTAGTGCCCGTGCATGTCGGCCGAAGAGCCCGACCTGCTCGGCATGTACCTGGAGCAGATCGGAAAGACCCCCTTGCTCTCCGCCGCGGACGAAGTGGATCTCGCCCGGCGGATCGAGGCAGGCCTGTACGCGGGCCATCTGATCGAGCGTGGTAAGGGCACGCCAGAACTGGAACGCGTCGCACGCGACGGGCGGCGCGCCAAGGACCTGCTGATCAGGTCCAACCTGCGGCTGGTGGTCTCCGCCGCCAGGCGCTACTCCTACCGGGGGCTGCCGCTGCTCGACATCATCCAGGAGGGCAACCTCGGGCTGATCAGGGCGGTGGAGAAGTTCGACTACAGGAGGGGATACAAGTTCTCGACGTACGGGATGTGGTGGATCAGGCAGGCCATCGAACGTGGCATCCACGACAAGAGCCGTACCGTAAGGCTTCCCATCCACGTCGCTGAGGAGCTGTCGCGGCTGATCAGGGTCGAGCGGCAACTCGCCGCCGAGCTCGGTCACGAGCCGACGGACGCCGAGCTGAGCGAGGCGTCCGAGCGGTCGCCCCGCCAGGTCGCGGCGTTACGCCGGCTCGGCCAGGAGATCGTCAGCCTGGATCTCCCGGTCGGGGAACACGGCGAGGGCCGGATCGGCGACATGATCGCCGACGACGACGGGCTGCAGGTGCACGAGCTGACCGAGCGGCACGCCCTGAGCGCCGAGCTGCGCCAGGTGGTCACGACGCTGCCGCCCAGGGAGGCGTTCGTGATCAAGCTGAGGTACGGCCTGAGCGGCCAGGACACTCAAACCTACACCGAGATCGCGGCGCATCTCGGGCTGACCAGGGAGCGCATCAGGCAACTGGAGAAACAGGCGCTGAGACGGCTCAGGCAAGGGGGACCGCTGCTGGCGTGGGCCTCATGAGCCGTTCGCCGGCCGTTCGCCAGGCGGGGAGCTGAGTCGGGGCCGGCCGCGTCGTGGCGCGGCCCCTTCGGCTCACGCGGTGACGAGGAGCGCCACGCCGATCAGCACCACGACCGGGACGACCCACATCACGGCCTCGAAAGCGAACTCCTTGTACATCGCGCAGGTCTCCTTCAGGTGAGGGCACAGCAAACGTCCTTGCGCAGCATAGCGGCCCCTGCCACCTGCTCGATCCCAGGTCTCAGGCTGCCCGGGCGCGGGCCGCTCAGGTCGCGCCGGAGCCCGGGGCCCCACGCCGCTCAGGTCGCGCCGGAGCTAGGGGCTCAGGCTGTGACGGCGCCGTCCGAGGCGGAGCCGACCGTGGCCACGTACTTGGTCAGCACCCCGCGCTCGACCTCCCGCTCGGGCCGCCGCCAGGACGCGCGCCGTGCGGCCAGTTCAGGCTCGGGCACCAGCAGGTCGAGGGTGCCGGCCGCGCTGTCGATCAGCACCGTGTCGCCGTCGCGGACCAGCGCGATCGGCCCGCCGTGGTACGCCTCCGGCGCCACGTGCCCGATCACCAGACCATGCGAGACCCCGCTGAACCGGCCGTCGGTGACCAGGGCCACCGAGGTCCCGAGTCCGCGGCCGACCAGGGGACCGGTGATCGAGAGCATCTCGCGCATGCCGGGGCCGCCCGCCGGGCCCTCGTACCGGACGACGATGACGTCACCGGCCACGATCCGGCCCTCCTGGATGGCCACGTAACAGTCGCTCTCGGAGTCGAACACCTTGGCCGGCCCCTCGTGGCGGAAGTCCTCCTTGCCGCCCAGCTTGAGCACGCACCCGTCCGGCGCCAGCGAGCCGCGCAGGATGGCCAGCGCGCCGCGCCGCTTGAACGGCTCCTCCGCGCTCGCCACGACCCGCTGGCCCGGCGTCTCCCGCGCGTCCGACGCCACGTCCGCCAGCGTGCGGCCGTCCACCAGCGTGACGTTCTCGCGCAGCAGCCCCGCTTCCAGCAGTCGCCGCACCACCAGCGAGGTGCCGCCGGCCCGCCACAGGTCGAGCGCCACGAAGTCGCCGCCGCTGGGCTTGAGCCCGGTGATGATCGGCACCTGGCGGCAGACCTCGCCGATCCGGTCGATCTCCAGCGGCAGCCCCGCCTCGCGGGCGATGGCCAGCAGGTGCAGCACGGCGTTGGTGGAGCCGCCCATGGCCGCCACCGACACGATCGCGTTGTGCAGGGCGTCCGCGGTGAGCACGCGTGAGGGGCGGGCGTCGCGGGCCAGCGCCTCCATGGCGATCTCCCCGACGCGCCGGGCCGCCGCGTTCTTCTCCTCCGCCACCGCCGGGATGTCGCCCACCCCGAACGGCGCCAGGCCGAGGAAGTCGGCGACCGTGCCCATGGTGTTGGCGGTGTACTGGGCGGCGCAGGTGCCGGCGCCAGGACAGGCGTGCTTGGCCAGGTCGTCCAGGTCGGCCTGGTCCATCCGGCCCACCTCGCGCTCGCCGAGCGCCTCCCACATGTCCTGGATGGTGACGTCGCGCCCGCGCCAGCGGCCGGGCATCATGCTGCCGCTGTACAGGACCACCGACGGCAGGTCCAGCCGGGCCAGCGCCATGATCGCGGCCGGAACGGTCTTGTCGCAGCCGACGATGGCCACCAGGGCGTCGAACTCGTGCGCGCGGCCCATCAGCTCGATCGAGTCGGCGATGACCTCGCGGCTGATCAGCGACGTGCGCATGCCGGGCGTGTGCATGGTCAGGTTGTCGGAGACCGCGATGGTGTTGAACTCCATCGGCAGCCCGCCGGCCGCCCGCACACCCTCGGCCACGTGGGCGGCCAGCTCGCGGTGGTTCAGGTTGCAGGGCATGGTGCCGGTCCAGGTGGAGGCGATGCCGACCACGGGGCGGCGCATCTCCTCCTCCGACATGCCCATGGCGTACAGGTGGGAGCGGGCCGGTGCGCGGTCGGGATCGTCGGCGATGCTCAAGAAATTCCTCCGATGGACGGGTTGGTGCACCTCAATGATCCAGTGCCCGGGTCCGCCGGCCGTCCCCGGCCCCCTCACTGCTCGCGCAGGCCCCATGGTGAGCCGTACTCGACCAGCAGATCCAGGAACGGGCGCGGCTCGAACGCCTCGGGCCCCAGCACGCCCGTGCCCTTCCAGACCCCGCCCGCCAGCAGCTCCAGCGCGATCACCGGGTTGACCGCGGTCTGCCAGACGACGGCCTGGGAGCCGTACTCGCGCATCGACCACTGGTTGTCCACCACGTGGTACAGGTAAACCTCCCGTGCCCGCCCGTCCTTGACGCCCTTCACCCAGGTGCCCGCGCACGTCTTGCCGCTCATGCGGTCGCCCAGCCCGGCCGGGTCGGGCAGCACGGCGGCGACCACGTCACGCGGCGACACCATGGCGGTGCCCCGGTCGGTCATGACCGACACCGGTTCCGTACGGTCCACGCCCAGCGCGTGCAGGGTCTTGAGGGTGCCGATGAACTCCTCGCCCAGGCCGTACTTGAACGTCACCCGCCGCGCCCGAATCCACCTGGGCACGAGCACGACCTCCTCGTGCTCGACGTTCACGCACTCCACGGGCCCGATGCCGTCGGGGAAGTCGAAGATCTCGGGCTCGCTGAACGGCTCCGTCGTGTACCAGCCGCGCTCCTTCTCGTAGATCAGCGGCGGGTTGAGGCACTCCTCGATGGTGGTCCAGATGGAGAAGGAGGGGGCGAAGTCGTAGCCCTCGACGGTCAGGTTCCCGCCGTCCCTGATGCCGATCTCCTCGATCTCGTCGAACAACTCGTCGGCGGCGTACCGGGCGAAGACGTCGGCCAGGCCGGGCTCCACTCCCATGCCGACCAGCGCCAGCCTGCCCTTCGCGGCCCACGTTCCCGACTGGGCGAACTGCTCGTCGCCGAGCTTGACCCCGACCTCCTCGTACGGGCGGAGGGGGTGCGGCTTGGACATCGACATGGCCATGTCGAGATAGTCGGCCCCGGCGGCGAGCGCCGCGTCGAACAGCGGCAGCACGAAACGCGGGTCGGTGGCGTTGAGCAGGACGTCGCAGCGGTGCTCGGCCAGCAGCGCGGTGACGGCCCGCGCGTCGGCGGCGTCGACCCCGGCCGGGGTGAACCTCGCGGCCCGCTCACCCAGCGCGGCGACGGCCGCCTTGGCGCGGGGGAGGTCGTAGTCGGCGACCACCATGTGGTCGAAGAACGGGCGGCGGGCGGCGATTCGGGTGATGGCCGTTCCCACGCCGCCGGCTCCCACGAGAAGGATACGCATGACGATAGATCCCCTTTTAACAGCGTTTTGGGGGCGTGTCGTTCATCCAATGCCCATAGGCTTGTCAACGTCAATGGCGTTGGCATAAGGGGGTTCTCGATGGCCAAGCGGGTGGTGCCCGAGGCGGGGCGACGGCGGCGGCGTCCCACCAAACGGGGGCAGGTGCTGACGCATGAGCTCATCGTCGAGACCGCGCTGCGCATGTTGCGCGAACACGGGGCGGCCGGACTGACCGCCCGCCGCCTGGGCCTGGCGCTCGGGGCGGACGCCAGCACCGTCTACCGGTACTTTCGGGGCATGGACGACCTGATCCTGGCGATCGCGGACGAACTGTTCCGCCACGCCATGGCCGACTGGGCGCCCACCGGCGACTGGCGTGCCGACCTACGCGGCCTCGGGCTGCGCATCCACCACGCCTACCAGGCCCACCCGCAGGCCGCCGCCCTCACCGCCAGCCGGGTCACGGGGCGGCCGAACGAGGTGGCCAGCGACGAGACCATCCTCGGGGTCCTGCGCGGGGCCGGGTTCGCGGATGGGGACGCGGTGCGGATCTACCACGCCTTCATCGACCAGAGCCTGGCCTTCGCCATCCTCGACGCCTCCACCCTCGCCCTGCCCCAGGCTTCGCGGGAGGCGGATGAGGAGGTGTGGCGGGACACATACGCCCACCTGCCCGCCCGCACCCACCCCAACATCGCCGCCACCGCGCCGCTGCTGGTGGCCCGCATGAACTCCAGCGCCTACCCGACGGCACTCGACATGCTGCTGTCCAGCGCGGCGGCCCAGCTCGAAGCGTAGGCCGGGCGGGGCGTCCGCCAAGGCCGGACGAGGCGGCCGCCTTGGTGGGCAGGGCGGCCGCCTTGGGTGGGCGGGGCGCTCGCCTTGGGTGGGCGGGGCGTCCGCCGGGGGCGTCCGCCGCCCCCATGCCCACGCCAGGTGCCTGTACGAGGCGCGTCCGGCGTCCGCCCGCTCACCTCTGCGGACGTGTTTCCTGCTGCACGCGCGCGGAGCTCGCCGTGTTCAGGGGTGACGGTTCTGGGCGAGGCGCTTGCCGAGTCCGGCCAGGGAGTCGTCGGCCATGAGGGCGGGCAGGCGGGGCACGTCCTCGTCGATCTGGCGCAACACCGCCGGCTGGTCGCCGCAGTAACGGCTCCAGGCCCGGACGACCTCCGGCATGGCGGCGATCGCATCCTCCGACAAGATCGCCTCACGCGGCAACCAGGACGTCAGGAACTGCGACACCCTCCCCGGACTCCACCACAACGGCCGATCCCCAACGAACTCGACAAGCTTCCCGAACGCCTCCCGCGCCCCCGGCAGTTCCGGCAAGTCCTGAAACGCGGCCACAGTGTCGTCGGTCACGGACAGGGCGCCGGTGTCGGCCACGGACAGGGCGCGGGCTAGGGCCAGAGGACGGATCATGGGCAATGTGTCGGCGACGGTAGCCCCCAGGATCCGATCGCCCAGTTCGAACGCGTCCAGGATCCGGCGTGCGACCACCTGCGGATTCGCCTTGCGCAAACCCAGGTCGTCGAGGAACTTCACCTCCTCGACGAGCGCGTCCACGGCCAGGCCACCCTGGGGTTGGTCGATGCCGGTGACGAGGATGTGGGCCTCCTTGCCGTTCTCGTACCGGAAGGCCAGAACCGCCAGAACCTGCTCGCCGTAGGGGTCGGCCTTGCCGTACCAACCGCCGTCGCAGCTCACCCGCCCCATCCGCCGCACCCACCCGGGCAGGCTGTCAGCCACCCCAGCCCCCGCCACGGTGTACGGCCGAGCTACCGCCGCGTCGCGGTCGCCGTCCTGCACGCTCGCGTCGTGGTCGTCGTCCAGCGCGCCCGCCTCGCGGTCGCCGTCTTGTTCCCTCGCGTCGCGGTCGTTGTCCTGCGCGTCGGGGTCGTGGTCGTCGTCCTGCGTGCCGACATAGCGGTCATCTTCGCGCGCGCTCACCTCGGCGGGCCCGTTGACCGCCGCCAGAGCAGCCAGAGCGAGGCGCGCCTCCTGACGGCCGTCCTCCTTCGCCCGCCGCAGGAACTCCGCCACCTTCCCGCCCGTCTCCAGCTCGGCCGTGAGCCGGGCCGCCCAGAGCTCGGTCCGCAGCGGAGAACGCCATCTGAGCAGGTCGCGGGCCTGAGTGATCGCCGTGTCGAACATCGTCGTGCTCACTTCTCAACCGTATCGCCGCACCACCACCCGCAGGCTCCGCTACGCGCTCAGCCGAAGCCCCCACGACGATCAGCTTCCAAGGGCCGATGCCGCACCGAGCAGGTGTGTACCGTCATGTTGGCGCACAGCGGGGAGGCCGGCGAAGCGCATGGCATCGAGGACACGTACGGCGAAGGCTTGATTCGCCAGCGATTGCACTTCGTCGGCGGTGACCCATCGGGCGGCTCGGGTTTCGTCGGTTTCCGTCAGATGGCCGGCGACGATGCGGCAGCGGAAGACGAGCGCGACGATACCCCGCAGCATGTGCTTGTACACGCCGGTCAGGGCGACGGGCTCCACATCGAGGCCGGTCTCCTCACGCACCTCACGTGTCAGGCCGGTGAGAATGTCCTCGTCCCGTTCAAGGACGCCTCCGGGGGCCTCCCAGTGATGGTTGTCCCGCCGCTGGATGAGCAGCGCCCTGCCATGGTCGTCGAGAATCACGCCCGCGACGCTGACAGAGTGGCGGCTGCTGTGATCCACGAACTACTCTTCACCTAGCTTCGGGCGTGTCGCGCATACCGACGTCACCTTGGCCAGGCGTACTGCCCGACATCGCAGGGCAGTACGCCATTCCGCCTCAGGCTGACGTCAACGCTTGTCGTCGGTCAGGCCTGCCTTGCGAAGGGCCTCGGCCATGGCGCCCGTCGGAGCGGGGCGGTCCTGGCGGCGCTGACCCCCGCGCTGACCGTCGCCCCGGCCGCGTCCGCCCTGACCACCGTCGCCGCGTCCGCCCTGGCCACGGCCCTGCTGGCCGTCGCCACGTCCGCCGTCGCCACGTCCAGCGTCGCCACGGCCACCACCACCGCGCGCGTCGCCACGGCCGCCGCCACCACCGGGCGTGTCGGTCCGGCTGCCGTCGCCCTTGCCCTGGCGGCCCGCGCCCTTGCGGGGACCCTCGCCACCGGACTCCGGCGTGGTCTCGTCGTCCAGGCGCAGGGTCAGGGAGATGCGCTTGCGCGGGATGTCCACGTCGAGAACCTTGATCCGGACGATGTCGCCGGGCTTGACCACGTCACGCGGGTCCTTGACGTAGTTGCGCGACATCGCCGACACGTGCACCAAGCCGTCCTGGTGCACGCCGACGTCGACGAACGCGCCGAACGCCGCCACGTTCGTGACCACGCCCTCCAGGATCATCCCGGACGTCAGGTCGGAGATCTTCTCCACGCCCTCCTTGAAGGTGGCCGTCTTGAAGGCGGGACGCGGGTCGCGGCCGGGCTTCTCCAGCTCGCGCAGGATGTCGGTGACCGTCGGGAGGCCGAAGGTGTCGTCGGTGAACTCCTGCGGCTTGAGCGAGCGCAGCGCCGCCGTGTTGCCGATCAGCGCCTGGAGGTCGGTCTTGGCCGAGGTGAGGATGCGCCGCACCACTGGATAGGACTCCGGGTGCACGCTGGACACGTCGAGCGGGTCGTCGCCGCCGGGGATGCGCAGGAAGCCCGCGCACTGCTCGAACGCCTTGGGCCCGAGCCTGGGCACGCTCTTCAGCGCGGAGCGGGTGCGGAAGGGGCCGTTGGAGTCGCGGTGGCGGACGATGCTCTCGGCCAGGGTGGAGCCGATGCCCGACACGCGGGTGAGCAGGGGCGCGGAGGCCGTGTTGACGTCGACGCCGACCGCGTTGACGCAGTCTTCGACGACCGCGTCGAGCGAGCGGGAGAGCTTGGACTCGGCCAGGTCGTGCTGGTATTGCCCGACGCCGATCGACTTGGGGTCGATCTTGACCAGCTCGGCCAGCGGATCCTGCAGCCGCCGGGCGATGGAGACGGCGCCGCGCAGCGACACGTCGAGCTCGGGCAGCTCCTGGGAGGCGAAGGCGGAGGCCGAGTAGACCGAGGCGCCCGCCTCCGACACCACGATCTTGGTGATCGACGTCATGTGCTGGACCAGCTCACCGGCCAGCTTGTCGGTCTCGCGGGAGGCCGTGCCGTTGCCGATGGCGATCAGCTCGACGCCGTGCCGCTGCGCGAGCGCGCCCAGCACCGCCAGCGACTGGTCCCACTGCCGCTTGGGCTCGTGCGGGTAGATGGTCGCGGTCTCCACGACCTTGCCCGTGGCGTCCACCACGGCGACCTTCACGCCTGTGCGGAGACCCGGGTCGAGCCCCATCGTGGCCCGGGTGCCCGCCGGTGCGGCGAGCAGCAGGTCGCGCAGGTTGGTCGCGAACACCCGCACCGCCTCTTCCTCGGCCGCCTGCCACAGCCGCATCCGCAGGTCGATGCCCAGATGCACGAGGATGCGGGTGCGCCAGGCCCAGCGCACGGTCTCGCCCAGCCACTTGTCGCCCGGGCGGCCCTGGTCGGAGACGCCGAACCGGGAGGCGATGCGCAGCTCGTAGTCGGGGCTGTCGTCGGGCTCGAGGACGACGGAGAGGATCTCCTCCTTCTCCCCCCTGAACATGGCCAGGATGCGATGCGAGGGCAGCTTCGTGAACGGCTCGCCGAACTCGAAGTAGTCGGAGAACTTGGCCCCCGCCTCCTCCTTGCCCTCCCGGACCTTCGACACCAGCCGTCCACGGCCCCAGAGCTGCTCGCGCAGGCCGCCGATGAGGTCGGCGTCCTCGGCGAAGCGCTCGATCAGGATCGCCCTGGCGCCTTCGAGCGCCGCGCCCGTGTCGGCCACGCCCTCGGTGACGAACCCCTGGGCCGTCGCCGCCGGGTCGAGCGTCGGGTCGGCGAGGAGCTGGTCGGCGAGCGGCTCAAGGCCCAGCTCGCGGGCGATCTGCGCCTTGGTGCGCCGCTTGGGCTTGTAGGGCAGGTAGATGTCCTCAAGCCTGGCCTTGGTCTCGGCCGCCATGATCTGCCCGCGCAGCTCGTCGTCGAGCTTGCCCTGGGACTCGATGGACTCCAGGATCGCCGTCCTGCGCTCCTCCAGCTCCCGCAGGTAGCGCAGCCGCTCCTCGAGCGTGCGCAACTGCGCGTCGTCGAGGGCGCCGGTGGCCTCTTTCCGGTATCGCGCGATGAACGGCACGGTCGAGCCGCCGTCGAGCAGCTCGACGGTGGCTTGCACCTGCCCGTCGCGTACGCCGAGCTCTGCCGCGATCCGTTGGTGAATAGAGAGCACTTGCCTGCCTTTCGATGGTCCCGCCGGTCAATTGTGCAGGACAACGCCGTTCTTCATGACCAGAGTGCGCGCAGGGTGAACGACCACGGCCTCCGCTGGACCGCCTGCGGGCACCACGACCAGATCGGCCCGGTCGCCCGGGGCCAGACCGTAGTCCTCCAGCGCCAGCGCCCGCGCCCCGCCATGGGTGGCCGCCTCCAGCGCCAGCTCGATGTCCTCGTCTCCGCGGAACGTGCTGCGGTAGGCGACGTGCATCGCCCGTTCGAGCATGTCGCCGCTGCCGTAGGGGCCCCACAGGTCGCGGATGCCGTCGTGCCCGCACGCCACGGTGACCCCGGCCGCCCGCAACGTCTTGATCGGCGGCACGGGGAAGGAGTAGACGGCGGCGGTCACGATCGCGACTCCCGCCTCGGCCAGGCCCTGGGCCAGGCGCTCCTGGTAGGCGGCGTCGAGCTGGCCCAGCGCGTAGGCGTGACTGACGGCCACCCGGCCGCCCAGCCCGAGCGCCTTCGTCCGCTCGATGATCAGCTCCAGCTCCCATCCGCCCAGCGAACCGCCGTCGTGCAGGTGGAGGTCGAGATGTGTGCCGTAGCGCCCGGCCAGGCCGAAGACCAGGTCGAGGTGGCGCACCGGGTCGCGGTCGATGCCGGCCGGGTCGAGCCCGCCCACCGCCTCCACCCCGCCCTTCAGCGCCTCCTCCAGCAGCTCGGCCGTGCCCGGGTTGGTGAGCACGCCGTGCTGGGGGAAGGCGACCTGGCGCACGTCGATGGGAGAGGCCGCCGCGGCCTCGCGCACGGCCTCCACGCCTCGCAACCCGACCACGGGGTCGATGTCGGTGTGGGAGCGCACATGCGTCGTCCCCGCCGCGCTCATGCGCTCCAGGAGCGCGGCGATCCGCGTCACGCTCGGCACGCCCAGCTCCGCGCGGCGGCCGAGGTCGTTGCCGATGCGCCCGGCCAGGGTGTCATCCGCGGAGTGCGGCACCCACGGGCCGCCGTAGAGGGTCTTGTCGAGGTGGCAGTGCGCCTCGACGAGGCCGGGCAGGATGAGCTGCCCCGCGATGTCGATGACCTGGGCTTGCGGCGCCTCGATGCCCGGCCCGACGCGCTCGATGCGCCCGTCGCGCACCAGGATGTCGGCGGGGCCCGTAGCGGTGGACCTCCAGGGGCGACCGCCGCGGAGCAGCACGTGGGTCATGCCAAGCACCCTAAAGGGCGGGACCGACGATTTCCGTGGCTCCACTGTGACGGTTCTGAAACCGGCGGTCAGATGGCGTCGAGGTGGGTGACGTTGGCGACGTCCGCGGAGTCCGTGCTCGGCCGCCCCTCCAGCCAGGCGTCCAGGATCTCCTTCAGCACCACGTCGGAGGTGAGCCGGAGGCTGAGGGCCAGCACGTTCGCGTCGTTCCACTTGCGGGCACCGCCGGCGGTGTAGGCGTCCACGCACAGCGCCGCGCGCACCCCGGGGACCTTGTTCGCCGCGATCGAGGCCCCTGTCCCGGTCCAGCAGCAGACGACCGCCTGCTCGGCCCGCCCCTCGCCGACGTCTCTGGCGGCCAGCTCGCAGGCCCACGCCCAGTCGTGGCGCTCCTCGTCGTCGAGCGCCCCGTGGGTCACCACCTCGTGCCCCCGCTCGCGCAGCTCCGCCACGACGCGCTCGGCCACTCCGTCCTTGCTGTCGGCCGCCACCGAAATCCGCATCCATCCATGTTCCCACGGTGCGCTGACTGGCGCGATGAGGTGGTATGTGCTTGGTTGTGGCGTCATATGAGCATTGACGAGAACGATATTCCCGCTCTCGCCCGCGGATGCGCCGTGCTGGGCACCGGCGGCGGGGGAGGCGTGCGTACCGGATCGCTGGCCGCGATCAGGGCCATCCGTGAGTACGGCGAGGTGCCGCTGGTCGAGCTGGCCGACCTGCCCGGCGACGCGCTGGTCGTGCCGCTGTCCGGCATCGGGGCGCCGACCGTCAGCCACGAGATGATCCACGGCGAGGACGAGCCGAAGCGCATCGCCGAGGAGGTCGAGCGGATCTTCGGCCGCCCGCCGAGCGCGATCATGTCCTCCGAGATCGGCGGCGCCAACGGGGTCGCGCCGGTCGCCTGGGCCGCCCAGCTCGGGGTGCCGCTGCTCGACGCCGACGGCATGGGACGAGCCTTCCCCGAGGTCCAGATGGTCTCCATGTACGTGGCGGGGCTCCCGGCAGATCTGGTGATCATGTCGGACGTCGCGGGCAACGTGGTCACCATCCGCCCGATCGACGGGCTCTGGTCGGAGCGCCTGGCCAGAGCCGTCTGCGTGGCGGCGGGGTCGCACGCCCTGATGGCCGACTACGTCCTCACCGCCGACCGGGCCAGGGGCGCGGTCATCGAGGGCACGGTCACCCGCGCCCTGGACGTCGGCCGGGCCACGGAGGGCGCGACGGACCCCCTCGAAGCCCTCAGAGACCGCCTCGGCGCCGCCAGGCTGATCACCGGCAAGCTGACCGACGTGGAACGGCGCACCACGGGCGGCTTCGTCCGCGGCACCGCCACGATCGAGGGCACCGGCGACGACAGGGGCCGCCGTCTGACCCTGGAGCTGCAGAACGAGAACCTGGTCGCGATCGAGGACGGCCGGGTACGCGCCATGGTGCCCGACCTCATCACCGTCGTGGACACCGAGACCGCCGACGCCGTGCAGACCGAGTCCCTCAGGTACGGCCAACGCGTCACGGTCCTCGCCTGGCCCTGCGACGCGCTCTGGCGCACCCCCAAGGGCCTGGAGACGGCCGGGCCGAGGGCGTTCGGATACGACCTGGACTACGTACCCGTCGAGGAGCTGACGGCGCATGGCTGACCTGCGGATAGGAATCGACGTCGGCGGCACGAACACCGACGCGGTGGTGCTCGGCGCCGAGGGCCGGGTGATCGCCAAGGCCAAGCGGCCGACCACCCCCGAGGTGACCGGCGGCCTGCGTGCGGCCCTGGACGCCGTGCTCGCCCAGCTCGACGACACGACGGACGTCACCCGCGTCATGCTGGGCACCACGCACGCCACGAACGCCATCCTGGAGCGGCGCGGACTCGGCCGGGTCGCCGTGCTGCGGCTCGGCGCGCCCGCCACCACCGCCGTGCCCCCGCTCTCCGACTGGCCGGCCGACCTGCGCAAGGTCGTCTCGGCCGGCGAGGCGATCGTGCCCGGCGGCCACTACGTGGACGGGCGCGAGATCAGCCCGCTCGACCTGGACGCCGTCCGCCGCTTCCTGGACGGCGTGGAGGCCGACGCGGTGGCCGTCACCGGCGTGTTCAGCCCCGCGGACGACGCCCATGAGCGGGCGGTCGGGGAGCTGATCAGGGCCGAGTACGGCCTGCCGGTGTCGGTGAGCCATGAGATCGGCTCACTCGGCCTGCTCGAACGCGAGAACGCGACCGTGCTGAACGCCGCCCTGTACGGCGTCGCCGCCCACGTCACCGACGCCCTCGTCACGGCCCTGGCCGAACGGAGGCTCGGGGCGAGGCCGTACCTGGCGCAGAACGACGGCACGCTCATGACCCTGGAGCACGCCGCCCGCCTGCCGGTCTCCACGATCGGCTCGGGCCCGGCGAACTCCCTGCGCGGCGCGGCGTACCTGTCGGGCGTGGCGGACGCGATCGTGGTGGACGTCGGCGGCACCTCCACCGACCTCGGCGTGCTGATCGGCGGTTTCCCGAGGGAGTCGGCGGCGGCGGTCGAGATCGGCGGGGTGCTGACCAACTTCCGCATGCCGGACATCCTGGCCATCGCGCTCGGCGGCGGGACCGTGGCGCGGAGCGAGGGCGTCGGGCCCGACTCGGTCGGCTACCGGATCACCGGCGAGGCCCTGATCTTCGGCGGCAGCACGGCGACGATGACGGACGCGGCCGTGCGGGCGGGCCGGATCCCGCGTGAGACCGAGGGCTGGCCGGAACGCCTGGAAGCGGCCATCCTGGCGTACGAACCCGACATGTCGGAAAGAATCGCAGACATTCTGCAAAGCGCGGTCGCCGTGGCCGACGAGATGATCATCGACGCCGTGGACCGCATGGCACTCGGCAGAACCGACCGGCCCCTGGTGGCGGTAGGGGGCGGGGCGTTCCTGCTGCCCGATCACATCCCCGGAGCGAGCCGGGTGATCCGCCCCGAGCACGCGGAGGTGGCCAACGCCGTGGGGGCCGCCATCGCACTCGCGAGCGGCAGAGTCGATACGATCTTGCCAGCGGGAGATAGCCGGTCAGATGCGATCGAAGGCGCCAAGGAGGAGGCGCGGGCGCGTGCCGTGGCGGCCGGGGCGGACCCCTCCAAGGTCGAGATCGTGGACCTCCTGGAGGTGCCGCTGAGCTACCTCTCCGAGCCCGCCGTACGGGTACACGTGAAAGCAGCCGGACCCCTCGCCCGGTGACACTTCGAAAGGATCCCCCCACCATGCGCTGGCACAAGCGTCTGCTCGTCGCCGGGGTAGCCGGTGTCCTGGCCCTGACCGCCTCCGCGTGCGCGGGCGGCCAGGTGCGCGGCGCCGGCGGGACGCCCCAGCCCTCGAACCCGGCCGGCGGTGGCACGCCCGCCGCCCAGGCCAACGACAGCACGTTCGTCTACGCGCCGAACCACGACGTGGTCACCGACTGGGACCCGGCCACCTCCTACTCCAACGAGATCATCGCGCTGTCGAACATCTACGAGGGCCTGACCAGGTACGACTCCGAGTCCAAGAAGGCCGTGCCGCGCCTGGCCACCGAGTGGACGTCGTCGGGCGACGGCAAGGAGTGGACGTTCAAGCTGCGGCAGGGCGTCAAGTTCCACTCCGGCGCCACGATGGACGCCGAGGCCGTCAAGAAGTCCATCGAGCGCACGATGGAGAAGAAGGGCGGCGCGGCCTACATCTGGGACCCGGTGGACAAGATCGAGGCCGTGGACGCGGGCACGCTGAAGTTCACCCTCAAGTACGCCGCCCCGCTCGACCTGGCCGCCTCCTCCGGCTACGCCGCCTGGATCTACGACGTGGACGCCGTGGACGCCGACGGCAAGAAGACCGCCGGCACCGGCCCGTACACGATCGACTCCTGGCAGAAGGGCAAGGAGAGCGAGCTCACGCTGAAGGCGTACGAGGACTACTGGGGCGGCTGGAAGCCGGAGCAGTACAAGAAGGTCACCTTCCGCGTCACGCCCGAGATCACCACCGCCTGGCAGTTGCTCCAGAAGGGCGAGGTGAACTTCGTCGAGCGCCTGAACCCGCAGCTCTTCGCCCAGGCGGGGGAGACGCGGAGTGTGCAGACGGCGGAGTCGCCGTCGTTCCAGAACCTGCTGGTGCTGTTCAACACGGCGGCGGGGCCGACCAAGGACGTCAGGGTACGGCAGGCGCTGCAGCTCGCGATCGACTACGACGGCCTGGCGGCGGCGCTGGAGGGCTCGGGCCAGAAGGCCAGCGGCCTGGTGCCCGAGGGCCTGCTCGGCCACGTCACCGGCATGGAGCCCAAGCAGGACCTGGCCAAGGCGCAGGCGTTGCTGGCCGAGGCGGGCTTCGGTCCCGACCTCGCCGAGCTCAAGCTCAACCTGACCTACGGCATCGGCGACGAGGACCAGAAGCTGCTGGTCACGCTGCTCAGCTCGGCGCTGAAGCGGCTCAACGTGACGCTGCAGGCCAAGCCCATGAACTGGAGCGCGCAGTGGGACCTGGGCAAGAAGGAGGGGCAGGACGTCTTCGTCATGTACTGGTATCCGGACTATCCGGACGCCTACTCCTGGTTCCTCAACGTGTTCAAGAGCGCTGACAAGCCGCAGTTCAACCTCTCCTACCTCAAGAACGGCGACATCGACTCGGCCATCGACAAGCTCCCAGAACTAACGGCAACGGACAAACTGGCAGCCGAGGACCAGTACGAGGACCTGCAAAAGAAGATCATCCAAGACCAGGCAGCGGTTGCGGTGCCTTATGTGCAGAAATACCAACGCGCCCTCTCCTCAGACATAAAGGGCTACAAGGACAACCCGGCCTACCCCAACGTCGTCTTCTTCTACGACCTCACGCGCTAGCGGATGCCCGCCTATCTGGCCCGCCGGCTCGGCCAGGCCCTCCTGGTCGTGGCCGGCGTGGTCGTGCTCACGTTCGCGGTCATGCGGCTGGTGCCCGGCGACCCCGCGGTGGCCTTCGCCGGGCCGAAGGCCACGCCCGAGCAGCTCGCCGCGGCCCGCGCGCGGTTCGGGCTGGACGACGCGCTGCCCGTCCAGCTCCTGAACTACGTGCGGGACCTGGTCACCGGCGACTGGGGCGTCAGCCTGCGTACCCGGCAGCCCGTGCGCGACGACCTCTACCTCGCCTTCCCCGCCTCTCTGGAGCTGGTCGGGACGGCTCTGCTCATCGCCGTCATCGCGGGCATCCCGCTCGGAGTGCTCGCCGCCCGCTACAAGACGAAATTTCCGGACTTCGGGGTGCGGTTCGGGAGCATGCTGGCCGTCTCCGTACCCGTCTTCTGGCTGGCCCTGGCGCTTCAGACGGTCTTCGCCAGCAACCTCGGCTGGTTCCCGATCGCCGGCGAGTACGACTCCACCCTCGACACCACCAGCCCCCTCACCCTCTGGACGAACATCACCGTCGTCGACGCCCTCATCACCGGCAACTGGCCCATCTTCACCAGCACCCTCGCCCACCTGGCGCTCCCGGCCCTGGTCGTGGCCGCCTACCCCACGGGGGTGATCGCCCAGATGACGAGGGCGGCGCTCATCGAGGAGTCCGGCCAGGACCACGCCAGGCTGGAGCGCGCGCTGGGCTTCGGCGAGACCTCCATCCTGACCAGGTTCGCCCTGAGACCGGCGCTCAATCCGGTGCTGTCGCTGATCGCCCTGGTCTTCGCGTACGCGATCGTCAACGGCTTCCTCGTCGAGGCCGTCTTCAACTGGCCGGGCCTGGGCCGCTACGCCGCCGAGTCGATCCGCTCGCTGGACACCCCGGCCATCGCTGGCGTCACCCTCCTGGTCGCCCTGGTGTACGTCCTGGCCAACCTGGTCGTGGACATCCTGCAGGGCTTCGTCGACCCCCGGACGAGGACGCGATGACGGAGACGACGACCGGCGCGCAACCGCTGCGCCGCACCCTGCCGAGGATCCCGGACCGGTTCGCCGCGTTCGGGGCGGTGCTCCTCGTGGTCGTGGTGCTGGCCGCGCTCCTGGCGCCGTGGCTGGCGCCGTACCCGATGGACGACCCGCGCCCGCTGGAGCGGCTGCTGCCGCCAAGCGGCGCCCACTGGTTCGGCACCGACCAGGTCGGGCGCGACGTGCTCACGCGCATCCTGTACGGCGGCCGCACCTCCCTGTTCATCGCCGTGGCCGTGCTCGCGGTCTCGGCGGCGGCCGGGGTCACGCTCGGTGTGGTCGCGGGCTACGCGGGCGGCTGGATCAGAGACGTGATCATGCGGGTCACGGACGTGTTCCTGGCCTTTCCCGCGCTGCTGCTCTCGCTGGCGCTGGCGGTCGTGCTGCAGCCCAGCGTGAACACCGTGATCCTGGCCATCGCGGTGACCTGGTGGCCGTGGTACACCCGGCTGGCCGCCTCCGTGGCCGCCTCGATCGCCACCCGCAGTTACGTGGACGCCGCCCGGTGCCTCGGCGTGCCCGCCCCGATGATCATCCTCAGGCACGTGCTGCCCAACTCGCTGACCCCCGTGCTGGTGCAGCTCTCGCTGGACGCGGGCGGGGTGATCCTGACCTCGGCGGCGCTGTCGTACCTGGGGCTGGGGGCGCAGGAGCCGACGGCGGAGTGGGGGCTGATGGTGCAGCAGGGGCAGACCCTGTTCACCACGAACTGGTGGGTGGTCACCTTTCCCGGGCTGGCGATCCTGGTGACGGCGTTCGCGTTCAACGTGCTGGGTGAAGGCTTGCGTAACGCGCTGGATCCCCGAGCGGAGGAGCTCGGCAGGAGAGAGCGACGAAGGAGCCAACGAGTGCCGAAGCGGCCGCGACCATGAGCACGCAGGGTGGTCAAGTGATCGAGGTGCGCGGTCTCCAGGTGCGTTACGGCGGGCGGCTCGTGGCCGACGTGCCGGAGCTGGACGTGGGCGCGGGGGAGTGCGTGGCGATCGTGGGGGAGAGCGGGTCGGGCAAGACCACGACGCTGCTCTCGCTCCTGGGCCTCACCCCGGATGCCGAGATTTCGGGAGACATCAGTGTGTGCGGCGTGGACGTGCGAACGGCCTCCCCGCGCCGGCTCCGCGAGATCCGCGGCGCCAGGGCGGCGCTGGTGATGCAGTCGCCCCAGGCCGCCCTCAGCCCCGCCACCCGCCTCGGCGTCCTCATGCGCCGCGCGCTCAAGCTGCACGGCAGGGACGGCACGCGGGAGACCATGGCGCAGGCCGTCGAGGCGGTCCTGCTCGACCGCGAGATCCTGCGCCGCTACCCCCACGAGATCTCCGGCGGCCAGGCCCAGCGCTTCGCGATCGCCCTGGCCATCGCCCTGGGCGCCGGGGTGATCCTGGCGGACGAGCCCACCAGCGCGCTCGACGTCACCGTCCAGGCAGAGGTGGTCGGCGTGCTGCGCCGGCTGCGTTCGGAACGGGACCTGGCGCTCCTGCTCGTCTCCCATGACCTGGCCCTGGTCTCGACGATCGCCGACCGGGTGCTCGTCATGAAGGACGGCGCGGTGGTGGAGTCGGGCCCGGCCGCCACGGTGCTGGCCGAGCCGTCCCATCCCTACACCCGCGAGCTGCTGGAGGCGCTGCCGTGACGATGCTCAGGGCCGAGAACGTGACCCTCGGGTACGGCCGTCACCCCGTCGTCCACGACGTCACCCTGGACATCACCGAAGGCGGCGTGGGCCTCATCGGCGAGAGCGGCTCGGGCAAGACGACACTGGCCCGCGCGTTCCTGGGCCTCCTCCGCCCCATCTCCGGAAATATCTGGTACGGCGACCAAACGCTGAAAA
The DNA here is from genome assembly GCF_042656245.1 of Nonomuraea insulae. Classification (NCBI taxonomy): domain Bacteria; kingdom Bacillati; phylum Actinomycetota; class Actinomycetes; order Streptosporangiales; family Streptosporangiaceae; genus Nonomuraea; species Nonomuraea insulae. The sequence goes on along the minus strand of NZ_JBHSPA010000014.1, from coordinate 24,357 downwards.
AAGCGGACATGAGGATGTTCCGCAAGGACGTCCAGCCCGTCTTCCAGGCCGAGGCCCTCGACCCCCGGATGCGCGTCGGCACCTCCATAGCCGAGGCCCTGCCCCGCGCCGCCCGCCCCAAGGTCAGGGAACTCCTCGAACAGGTCGGCCTCGACCCCGCCCTGGCCACCCGCCGCCCCCACCAGCTCTCGGGCGGCCAGCGCCAGCGGGTGGTGATCGCCCGCGCCCTGGCCGTCGCCCCCCGCCTGCTCATCCTCGACGAGCCCACCAGCGCTCTCGACGTCACCGTCCAGGCCAGGATCCTCGACCTCCTGGCGTCCCTGGACACCGAACGCCTGCTCATCACCCACAACCTCGCCGTGGTGCGACGCCTCTGCCGCCTCTCGCACGTGCTCTTCGCGGGCCGCGTCGTCGAGTCGGGACCCACGAAGGACCTCCTGGCGAACCCGGCCCACCCCTACACCCGCGCCCTGCGCGACGCGGTGCCGAAGCTGGGCGGCGCCCCACCGGAGGCGAAGGGCAGGACCGAGGCCGTACCGGCGGCCACGGGGTGCCCGTTCAGGCTGCGCTGCCCGCTGGCCGTGCCGGAGTGCGAGCAGGCGCCGCCGCTGAGGGATGTGAGAGGCCGTCAGGTGGCCTGCCACCGCGCGGAGGACGTCCTGCTCACTTGAGCACCTGACGGGCCTTCAGGTGCTCCTGGAGATCGTCGGAGAGCTTGCCCAGCAGCCGGGACAGCTCAGACTTGTCCCGCTCGGGCCATCCGGCCAGCGCGCCACGGAGCCATTCGTCGGTGACCGCGCGGCACTTGAGCGCCGCCTCGGCCCCGCTGCTGGTGAGGGCTATGCGCCAGGCCCGGCCGTCGTCGGGGTCGCGTACCCGCTCGACCAGGCCGCGCTGCTCCAGCGCGGCCACGTGCCGGGTCACGTGCGGGCTCTCCACCTGCAGGCTTTCGGCGATCACCCCGATCCTGCGCGGCTCTTCCGCCTCCAGCAAGTCGACGAGGATCTGCACGTCGGGCCGGTCCAGCCGGACACCTGCGGCCTCGGTCAGCCGCTCATGCGTCTTGCCACGGTTGAGCGTGGTCACGAGCCGCCGGAAGGCGGCCACCGTCGTACGGAGATCATCGTCCATCCGGTTGCTTACCTAACTTAAGTATGTATTATCGAGTCTCGGTTACTTACCCAAGTTATCTAAAGGAGCCGTCATGGCGACAGTCGTCGCGCCCGCGTCGCGCGAGACCCCGACGAGAAATCCCTGGCCCGCGGTCATCGCCCTGTCCATCGCGGCCTCCATCGCCTCCTTGCAGAACACCGCGGTGGTGCCGCTCCTTCCCCTGCTGCAACGGGAGCTGAACGCCTCGCTGTCCGCCGTGACCTGGACGCTCACGCTGAGCCTCCTGGTCAGCGCGGTGGCCACGCCGCTGTTGTCCCGCTTTGGCGACATGTACGGCAGGCGCCGCATGATCCTCATCGCCCTGGTCCTGCTGGTGATCGGCTCGGTGATGGCCGCGCTGGCGACCTCGCTGGCCTGGCTGATCGTGGCCCGGGTGCTCCAGGGATTCGTGGCGGCGCTCGTACCCCTGTCGATCGGGGTGGTACGCGCCACGTTGCCCAGGAACCAGCTCGCGACCGGCATCGGGGTGCTGAGCGCGACAATGGGCGTCGGCAGCGGCGGCGGCATGATCCTGGCCGGCCTGGCCTCCGGCGACTTCCACCTGGTCTTCTGGATCGTCACCGGCATCTCGCTGGTCGCCGGGACCGTCGTGGCCTTCCTCGTCCGTGACAGCGCCCCGCCCGTCAAGGGTCGTCCCGACCTGCCGGGGGCCGCGCTGCTGACGGCCTGGCTCGTCGCGTTGCTGCTGGGCGTCAGCCAGGGCGGCTCCTGGGGCTGGACCTCGCCCGGCGTGCTCGGCCTCTTCGGCGCGGCCGTCGTGCTGGCGGTCGTCTGGGTGCTGGTCGAGCGCAGGGTGGCCGAGCCGCTGGTGGAGATGGCGATGCTGGTGCAGCGGGGCACGGTCGGGGCGACGGTGTCCTCGATGTTGCTCGGGTTCTCCTTCTTCACCCTCCTGACCGGCATGTCCGGCTTCGCCCAGGCGCCGGAAGGCTTCTCCGCCACCACGCTGGAGGTCGGGATCTACCTGCTGCCCAGCACGCTGTTCATGCTGGTGATCTCGCTGTTCGCGGGCCGGATCATGCGCCGTGTCCGTGCGTCGTCCATGGTGGCGGCGGGCTCCCTGATCACGGGTCTGGCGGCGCTCTGGCTGGTGGCCGAGCACGACGCCCCGGCCCACCTGTACGTGGCGTCCTCGCTGATGGGCATCGGCCTCGGCGTCGGGTACGCGGCCCTGGGCACCATGGCCGTCGAACACGTCGACCCGGGCAAGACCGCCGTGGCGGCGGGAGTGAACGCTCTCGTCCGCATCGTGGGCGGCAGCGTCGCGGGCGCGGCGATCGCCGCCGTGCTGGCAGCCGGAGGCGGCTACCCGTGGGTCTTCGGGGCAGCCGCCGGGGCGGGCGTCGTGGCCGCGCTGTTCGCGGCCGGGTTCGGCTATCTCAACCGGGGGATCACAGCGCCTTCAACCCACTGATCACCTCGAGGAGCACCTTGGCGTCCGGGGCGGGCGGCGGCAGCTCGACCTGGACGAGTTGCTGGGCGTGCAGGTCGCCGACCAGCACCCGGACCACGCCGATGGGCAGGTTCAGCTCGGCGGCGACGTCCACGAGCCGGGTGGGCTGGGTGCACTTCTGCAGGATGATCAGGTGCTCGGGGTCGAGGCCGCGGGGCGGTGTCAGGCCGCCGGCGGTGATGATCACCGCGATGAGGTCGATGGCCTCGCTCGCGGGCACCGTACGGCCCCTGGTCAGCAGGTAGGCGGGGACGATCGGACCGGCGGCCTCGTCCAGCCAGCGCTCTTCAGTCACTTCGCACCACCCGCATGGGCCGCGCGGGCTCCTTCTTGGGAGCCTCGGCCTCTGGTTCGGCCACGTGCTCTTCCGGGATCAACACGATCGCGGTGGTCCCTCCATATGGTGAACCGCGCAACGTCACGCGGATGTCGTGCCTGGCGGCCAGGCGGGAGACGACGAACAGGCCGAGGCGATCGCTGTCGGCCAGGTCGAACTCCGGTGGGCTGGCCAGCCGCTCGTTGTACTCGGCCAGCTCCTCTTCGCTCATCCCGAACCCCCGGTCCTCGACCTCGAAGGCGAAGCCGCGGGCCGCCGCCTCGCCGCGCACGATGACCGAGGTGTGCGCGGGGGAGTAGACGGTGGCGTTCTCGATGAGTTCGGCGATGAGGTGGATCACGTCGCCGACCACGGTGCCGTCCAGGCGCTGGCCGGACATCGGCTCGACGATGACCCGCTGGTAGTCCTCCACCTCGGCCGCCGCGCCGCGGGCCACGTCGAGCAGCGGCACCGGACGGCTCCAGCCGCGCCCGGGCGTGGCGCCCGACAGGATGATCAGGCCCTCGGCGTGGCGGCGCATGCGGGTGGTGAGGTGGTCGAGCTTGAACAGGTCGTCGAGCTGGTCGGGGTCGGTGGCCCGGTGCTGCATGTCCTCCAGCTGGATGCGCTGGCGGTGCAGCAGCGTCTGGCTGCGCCTGGCCAGGTTCCTGAAGACGTGGCCGACACCCTCACTGAGCTGCGCCTGGCCGACCGCGGCCTCCACCGCGGTCTGCTGGACGGTGGAGAAGGCCTTGCCCACGTCGTCGATCTCGACCGTGGTGCTGGCCACCGACAGCTCGGGCAGCTCGACGGGATCGCCCTTGCGCAGCTTGGCGACCACGTGCGGCAGCCGCTCCTGGGCCACCTCCAGCGCGGCCATCCGCAGCGTGCCGAGCTCCCTGGACAGCCGGTTCCCCATCCGCAGCGAGAACGCGATCGACACGATCACCAGCGCCAGGGCCGTGCCCGCGAGCAGGAACGCCCGCGACAACACCTGGTCGGCCACCGGGTCCGCGCGCTCGTTCAGCGTCGTGCTGGCCCGCATCTGGGCCTCCTGGAACGACTTGGCCAGGCCCTCCGTGGTGGCGAGCCAGCTCTGCGGCGCGGTGCCGGCGATGATCTGGTCCTCCATCATCCGCATGCGCTGGTAGGCGGCGGTAGTGATGAGGGCCACCTGGGGGTCGCGCAGCGCAGTGTCGAGCTCGGCCAGGCTCTGGTCGACGAGGAAGCGGCGGTTGCCGACGAGCTGGGTGAACAGCCTGCGCTCGGCGGCCGTCACCGTGCCGAGGCCGATGGCCTGCTCCCTGGTCAGCAGCTCCTTGGCGTAGCTCATGTCGATCACCACGCGGGACTGCTCGTAGATCGGGATGTCGTCGATCATCGCGACCCGCCGGTGCAGGCCGAAGAGGGTGTCGGTGATCGAGTTGTACGCCTCCACGGTGTGCAGACGGTCGGACAGGCCCGTGTCGATCTCACCTCGGACCGCGTCGAGCCTGTCGATTGCTGTGTACACCGCGTCCACCTGTGTGCGGATCTCTTCCGACTTGTCCTTGGAACTGCTGGAGAGTTGTCTGAACGCGTCCCTCGCGACGTCCGTACGGGTCCGCTGCGTCGTCACGGCGGACTTGTCCGCCGCGTTGCGCAGGAGTTGGGCCGTAATCAGACGTTCACGCTGGATCTCGCTGATGAGTTTGTACGCGGGAAGACGGACGTTCGTCCAGACTGTCTTGTATTGACGCAGCTCCAGGCTCTCGCTCGCGGTGACGGCGGTGATGACTCCCCACAACACCACCATGGAAGCCAGTGGCACCAGGAGTAGTCCGATGATCTTCATGCGGATCGTTCGGCTACGACCCATGGCACCTCATTCCGGTCGGTCCCAAGCTGGCAACCCCGGACGGGACAAGCCCCGAGGATAGCAATCCGATCACCGAAATGCCCAATTTTTCGGGACTTTTGGACATCTAAGCTTGATCTTTGGAGTAAGTTTCCGGGGTACATCGGGTGACAGAGGGGGACGCGTTGCGCCGTCGACTCGCAGCGGCCGCCGCGCTGATCCTCCTCACGGCCTGCGCGCCGCCCCCGGAGCCCCAGCGGGCCCCCGCGGGAGAGTCGTCGTTCGTCTACGTCAAGAACACCGACATCGTGACCGAGTGGGACCCCAGCCGCTCCTACTCCAACGAGATCATCGCCTTCCAGAACGTCTACGAGACCCTCACGCTCTGGAACCCGGTCACCAAGAAGTCCGCGCCCCGGCTGGCCACCTCATGGCGGTCGTCGGCCGACGGCCGTACCTGGACGTTCAGCCTGCGCCCCGGCGTGAGCTTCCACACCGGCAGGCCGCTGGACGGCGAGGCGGTCAAGGCCTCGATCGAGCGCACCATGAAGGCCAAGACCGGCGCCTCCTACATCTGGGACGCCGTCTCCTCCATCAGGGCCGAGGGGCCGCTCACGGTGACGTTCTCGCTGAAGTACCCGGTGCCGCTGGATCTGGTGGCCTCCGCCGGGTACGCGGCCTACATCTACGACACCAAGGCGGCGCCCGACCTCGGGAAGTGGTTCGGGCAGGGCAGGGACGCCGGGTCCGGGCCGTACACGGTGACGAAGTGGAACAAGGGCAAGGAGGATGAGCTCACGCTCTCCGCCTACGACGGGTACTGGGGCGGGTGGGGCCGGCCGCACTACAACGCCGTCAAGTACCGGGCCGTGCCCGACCCCGAGCGGGCGTACCGGATGTTGCAGCGCGGCGAGGCGAGCTTCGTGGACCGGCTCGACCCGCGACTGTTCGCCAGAGCCACGGCCGCGCCCGGTCTGCGCACGTCGGACCGGCCCTCGTTCACGACGGCGGTGATGTTGTTCAACACGGCCGCCGGGCCGATGAAGGACATCAGGGTACGCAAGGCCGTACAGAAGGCCATCGACTACCGGGGCCTGGTCAAGGCGCTCAAGGGCTCCGTGCAGCCGGCCACCGGCGTCGTGCCGGAAGGACTGCTCGGCCACGTGCCCGACCGGGTGCCCAAGCAGGACCTGGCCACCGCCACCCGGCTGCTCCAGCAGGCCGGTTACGGGCCCGGCGGGCGGCCGCTGCGGCTGCGGCTGACCTACGGCGAGGGCGAGGCCGACGAGCAGGTGCTGGCCAGGCGGCTACGGGCGACGCTGGCGCCGCTCAACATCACCCTGCAGGCCACCGGGATGCCCTGGAACGAGCAGTGGGAGCTGGGCAAGAAGCGCGGGCAGGACATCTTCGTCATGTACTGGTGGCCCGACTACGCCGACGGCTACTCCTACTTCGGGCAGGTCTTCCACAGCGCGAGCCCGCCCGTGCTCAACCTGTCCTACCTCAACGACCAGCACCTCGACGCGATGCTCGACACCGTGCCCGAGCTGACCGTGACCGACAAGCCGGCGGCGCAGCGGACGTACGAGCAGGCCACGACGCGCGTGATCGACCAGCGGGCGGCCGCCGCGCTGCCCTGGGTGGTCAAGTCGCGGCGCGCGTATCTGGGCGGCGTGCAGGGCTACGACGACAACCCCGCCTACCCCGACGTCGTCTTCGTCTACGACCTGCGCCCCTCCGGCTGAGCTGCGTCTGATGGCCTCACTCCGTGAGGCGGTCTCGGTCGCCAGATGCCGCCGTCTTCCCCCGCTCTGGTCGCTGCGCTCCCGCCGCACCTCCAGACGACGGCACTCCCTCGACGGCCCGCTCGCGGAGCCGGGCCCTGATTTCGTCGGGGGTGTAGGCGCGGCGGCGGCGTTCGGCGCGCGCGATCACCACTCCCGTGGCCGCGACACCCATGATTCCGGCCAATCCCAGCATCTTCCACCAGCGCATGATGCCTAGGCTAGCCTTGTGCTGACTCTCGACGAGGCCGTCAAGGTGACGAGGACCGGCGACCTGTGGATCTTCCGCGGGCGTTCGGTGCCCGACCGCGCCATCCAGACGATGACCAACAGCCCGGTCAACCACGTGGGCATGGCCATCGTGATCGATGACATGCCGCCCATGATGTGGCACGCCGAGCTGGGCAAGTCGCTGCTGGACCTGTGGGCGGGCACGCACCACCGCGGCGTGCAGCTGCACGACCTGCGCGCGGCGGTGACGACGTGGGCCGACCGGTACGACCAGCGGCCCTGGCTGCGCCAGCTCGACCCGGAGGCCACACCCGAGATGGAGGACTCCGCCCTGCGTACGGTGGCCAGGCTCGACGGCACCCCCTTCCCCTCCACCGCCAGGATGGCCGCCCGCTGGGCCAAGGGCCGCGTCCCGCGCAGGTTCGGCAAGGAGCGCACGCTGGAGAGCGCCTACTGCGCCGAGGTGGTGGCCGTCACCTACGAGGAGATGGGGTTGCTGCCGGCCGGGCGCCGCCCCAACTGGTACGACCCCGGCCGGTTCTGGAGCGGCGACGACCTGGAGCTGCTCCTGGGCCGCAGACTCGGCAACGAGATCACCATTGGGGTGGAGCGCACCCGCCACTGAGTTTCCGGCGCGACGATAAAGGCGTTTTTGACGCATTATGCTCGGTCGCAATGGACATCCGCGTGCTCGGCCCTGTCGAGGTGTTCGAGGGTGGCGCTCAGATACCGATAGAGGGGGCACAGCGGCAGTGCGTCCTCGGGCTGCTGGCGGCCCACCACGGGACGTACGTGCCGATGGACCGGCTGATCGAGGCGCTCTGGGAGGAGGAGCCGCCCAAGACCGCAAAGACCATCGTCCAGCTCAAGGTGTCGCAACTGCGTAAGACGCTCGGCGACCGCATCGCCAGCACGACGGCCGGCTACTCGCTGGCGGTGCCCGAGGAGGAGGTCGACCTCGTCCGCTTCCGCCGCCTGGCCGCCGAGGGCCGCTCGGCGGGCCGCCCCGAGCTCGCCGCGGCCGCCTGGGAGCGGGCGCTCGGGTTGTGGTGGGGGCAACCGCTGCAGGGCATCGGCACCGCCTGGGTCGAGCAGCGCGTACGCGTACCGCTGCTGCGCGAGGCGTGGGACCTGCTGGAGGAGTACGCCGCCACCCTGATCGAGCTGGGCCGCCACCGCGAGGTGCCCGCGCTGCTGCAGGAGCTCAGGCACGAGGAGCCGCTCAGGGAGACCCCGCACGCCCTGGCCATGACGGCGCTGTGGCACGACGGCCGCACGGCGGAGGCGCTGGAGCTGTTCCACGGCGTGCAGCGGGTGCTGGCGGGCGAGCTGGGCGTCGATCCCGGCCCCCGCCTGCGCGACCTGCACCAGCGCATCGTCGAGGGCCACCGGCCGCCCACGGTGCCGCGCCAGCTCCCCAGGGACGTGGCCGTCTTCGTCGGCCGGCGGGAGGAGACGGAACGCCTGCGCGCGCTGCTGCGCGACGGCCGCCTCGCCGTGGTGACAGGGGCGGCGGGCATCGGCAAGTCCGCGCTGGCCGTGCACGTCGGGCACCAGGTCGCCGCCGGCTTCCCCGACGGCCAGCTGCACGTGGACCTCGGCGGCCACGGCCAGGGCGAGCCGCTGCCGCCCGAGCGCGTGCTGCCCCGGCTGCTCGGCGCGCTCGGCGTGCCCGCGCCGCGCGACGCGGCCGAGCAGCTCGACCTCTACCGCTCGACGCTGGCCACCCGGCGCGTGCTCGTCGTGCTCGACAACGCCGCCCACGCCGAGCAGGTACGCCCCCTGCTGCCCGGCGGCTCGTCCTGCGGCGTGATCGTCACCAGCCGCGAGGCGCTGCGCGGCCTGACCCTGCAGGGAGCCCAGTGCGTAAGCCTGGGCACGCTCGCCCCCGACGAGTCCCGCGACCTGCTGGCCGACCTGGTGGGCCGCGACCCGGTCACGGCCGACCCGGAGGCCGCCGCCGAACTGGCCGACCTCTGCGGCCACCTCCCGCTGGCCCTGGCCATCGCCGGCGCGAACCTGTTCGGCCGGGCCGGCCTGCGCGAGTACATCGAGGAACTGCACGCCGACCGCTGGAGCACGCTGGCCGTCGAGGGTGACGCGCAGGCCACGGTGGCCACGGCGTTCGCCGGCTCGTACGCCGCGCTCGCGCCCGACACCCAGATGTTGTTCCGGCGCCTCGCGCTGGTGCCCGGCTGCGACTTCACCGCCGCCTCCGCAGCCAGGCTGACCAGGACGGACCCGGGCACCGCCAAGCGGCTGCTGGCCAGGCTCGCCTCGGCCCACCTGGTCGAGGAGCACGCGCCCGGCCGCTACCGGCTGCACGACCTGGTCGCCCTGTACGCCCGTGAGCACTGCACCGCCGGGGACGACGATCCCGCCGGGCTGCACGCGTACTACCTGCACACGGCCCGCGCCGCCGCGCCGCTGCTCGCGCCCTCGATCGACCTGCTCCCGCTGACGCACGAGGACCCGCCGCGCGACGGGGAGGTCTTCGACGGCGCCGACGCCGCGAACGCCTGGTTCCGTACCGAGCAGCACAACCTGCTCGCCGTGATCGACCACGCCGGCGGCCGGCTGTTGTGGCGGCTGGTGGAGACCCTGCGCGCCTTCATGTACGGCGGCTACCAGCCCAACGTGGTCATCGGGCCGGCCGGCCGCGCCCTGGCCGAGACCGAGCGGGCCGGTGACCGCGACGGCCAGGCCAGCATGCACCACACGCTGGCCAACGCCTGGTTCGTGCTGAACGAGCCGCGCCCCGCCATCAAGCACTACGAGATCGCCTCCCGCCTCTACGAGGAGGCCGGCTGGAAGGCCGGCACGCTCGCGACGCTGACCAACCTCATCGTGATCAGCGCCACGCTCGGCGACCTGCAGGAGAGCACGCGCAACCACGAGCGGGTCATCCGGTTGTGGGAGGCGTTCGAGCCCTCGGCGAAGCTGGCCGCCACGCTGGAGAACTACGCCATCAAGCTCCTGTGGGCCGGCCGCCCGCGCGAGGCGCTGGATCAGCAGCTCCGCTCGGTACGCCTGCGTCAGTCGCTCGGCGAGCCGCCCGGCTGGAAGGCCAGGGCATACTCCATCTTCGGCGACATCCACCTGGCCCTGGGCGATCTCGGGGCCGCGATGGAGGCGTTCGAGCAGGGGCTGGAGTCGGCGCGCGGCGTGCAACTGGCCGGCACGCTGTCCAGCGCCGCCATGGCCTGGCACATGAAGGGCGACGGCCCGCGCGCCGCCGAGCTGGCCCGCCAGGCCGTCCAGGTGGGGCGGGTGCGCGGGCTTGGCAGCGAGTACGAGGAGGCACGCAGCACCCTCGCCCGCGTCGACGAGTCGCTCGACCTCGCGGAACGTGTCGGCCTGCTGGAGGACGTGCTGGCCGCCTACCGGGACCGTACCTACCCCTACCTCGACACCCGGGCCCGCGTGTGGCTGGCCGAGGTGCTGCTCGACGGCGGGCGGCGGGAGGAGGCCGCCGCCCACGCGCGACAGGCCCGCGACGACGCCGTCCGCCACGGGATGCGGCGGCTGGAGGGCCTGGCGCTCACCCTGCTGGCGCGGGCCTGCCCTGATCGGCGCGACGACGCGCGCAGGGCCGTCGAACTGCATCGCGAGTACGGCCACCGCCTGGACGAGGCGGCGGCGCTGGCCGTACTGGGAGATCAGACCTGAGCGGCGAGCACGGACTCGAAGGTCGTGCGCAGCTCGTGCCCCGGGTCCACGCCGAGCTGGTCGGCCAGCAGGCGGCGGGTGCGTTCGTACAGCTCCAGCGCCTCCGTCTGCCTCCCCACCCGGTAGAAGGCCGTCATGAGCAGCGACACCAGCCGTTCCTGGTGCGGCTCGGCCGTCACGATCGCGCGCAGCGGCGCGACGGCCCGCTCCGGCTGCCCCAGCCTGAGCCTCTTGCGGGCCAGCTCCTCGACGGCCGTCAGCCGCGCCTCCTCCAGCTCGACCGCCGCCACCTCCAGCGACCTGCCGCTCCCCGAGCCGCCCAGGGCCGGCCCCCGCCACAGCCCGAGCGCGTCCTCCAGCAGGTCGGCGCCGCTCTGGTCACCCTGCCTCGCGGCCTCGGCGAGTAAGTGGCGAAAGCGCAGCGCGTCCACCTGCTCGGGGTCGGCCCGCAGCACGTAGCCGGACGAACCCGTCTCCACCGACGCGCCCATCAGGGTGCGCCGCAACCGGTACACATGTCCCTGCACGGTCATCCGCGCACTGTCCGGGGGATCTCCCTCCCACACGGCGTCGACCAGCCGCTCCACCGGCACCGGACGGTTCAGGTCCAGCAGCAGCGCGGCCAGCACGTAACGACGCTTGCGCGGCCCGAGGTCCAGGCCGCGTCCCCCCGAACAGGCGTCAATGGACCCGAGCAGGCGAAACTCCAAGTGATCCATCTGTCACATCCTGCTGGGGGCCGCTAAAACGCGACTAAACCCCGTTCCCGCTCGTCCCCGCTCGTCCCCGCTCGTTCAGGCTCGTCCCCGCTTGCTCACGCTCGTTCGCGCCAAGAGAACGCCAATCGGCTCTGTCACGGTCTTCTCCTCACCAGGTACGCCCACAGGAAGAGACGAAAGTTGATCACGAAGAAGGCCGCGATCGCTGTCATGGCAGGCTCGCTCCTCGCGGGGCCGGTGGCCGCCGTCGTCATGACGCAGCCCGGCAGCGCCGCCACTGCCGTCGCCACCGTCGCCACCACCACCGTCGCCGCCGCCAAGGACCGGCTCGGCCCCGGCGAGTGGCTGCTGCCCGGGCAGTCGCTGACCTCCGGGGGCGGCCGGTTCAAGCTCGTCCAGCAGGCGCAGGGGAACCTGGTGTTCTACGACGGCACCAAGGCTCTGTGGTCCTCGCCCACCTCGGGCAAGCCCGGTGCCAAGGCGACCATGCAGAAGGAGGGCAACCTCGTCGTCTACGGCATCGACAACAAGCCGCTGTGGTCCACCCAGACCGCCGGCAACCCCGGTGCGTACCTGCTGCTGCCCAAGGAGAGCGGCAACCTGGTGATCTACTCCAGGGACAACACGCCGCTGTGGTCCTCCAAGGCGTACATCGGCAAGCTGCCCTCCGGACAGACGCTGCAGCCAGGACAGTCGATCCAGTCGGCCAACGGCCGCTACAGGCTGATCCAGCAGGACGAGGGCAACGCGGTCCTGTACGACGGGCAGCGCAGCCTGTTCACCACGCCCACGGCCGGGCACCCCGGCGCCCGCTCGATCATGCAGGCCGAAGGCAACTGGGTCGTCGTCGACCGCTCCGACAAGGCGTTGTGGACGACCAAGACGGCGGGCAACCCCGGAGCCTGGCTCTCGGTCAGCAACGATGGGCGGGTCATCATCTACTCGCGCGACAACAAGCCTCTCTGGACCAGCCGCTGACCACGGGCCGGGCGGCCGTTCACCGGCCGCCCCGGCCTTCTCCCTTACGGTCCCTTCCGGCCGTTCACCGGCCGCCCGGCCTTCTCCCTTACGGTCCCTTCCGGCCGTTCACCGGCCGCCCGGCCTTCTCCCTTTCGGCCCTTTTCTTACGGCCCTTTTTCTTACGGGCCGTCGGTTTTCTTGCGGCCTGTCGGCGCTTTTCCTTACGGCCTGCCGGCGCCTTCCTTTCCCGCCTGCCGGTGCGCCGGCCGCGGCGATGGCAGGCTAGGGGGATGCGCCTGGCTACCTGGAACGTGAACTCGGTCAAGGCACGGCTGCCCCGACTGCTCGAATGGCTGGCCGAGACCAAGCCCGACATCGTGTGCCTGCAGGAGACCAAATGCGCCGCGGAGGCGTTCCCCGCGGCGGAGGTGGGCGAGCTCGGCTACACCGCCGCGGCCCACGGCGACGGCCGCTGGAACGGCGTCGCGCTGCTGTCCAGGGTCGGGCTTTCCGACGTCACACTGAGCTTCCCCGGCGAGCCCGGCTTCGCGGAGCTCGACGCGGTCGGCGCCGCCCGCCTCGAGGCCCGCGCGATCGGCGCGACCTGCGGCGGGATACGGGTGTGGTCTCTGTACGCGCCCAACGGCCGCAGCCTCGACTCGCCCCACTACATCTACAAACTCGACTGGTTCGCCGCCTTCCGCGACGCCCTCGCCACCGAGATGGCCCTCGGGCCGCTGGTGGCCTGCGGCGACTACAACGTGGCCCCGACCGACGCCGACGTGTGGGACCCAGCCCTGTTCGTCGGCGCCACCCACGTCACGCCCGCCGAACGCCAGGCGCTGGCGGACCTGCGCGAACTCGGGCTCTTCGACGTGGTGCCGACGCCGATGAAGGGGCCGCATCCGTTCACGTACTGGGACTATCGGGCCGGGATGTTCCACCAGAACAAGGGCATGCGGATCGACCTGGTCTACGCGAGCGAGGGCGTCGCCGGGCGGGTGCGGTCGGCGTACGTCGATCGCGAGGCCCGCAAGGGGAAAGGCCCGTCCGATCACGCGCCGATCGTGGTCGACCTGGAGGCATAAATACCGTCACAAACCGCTGTCGTCCGAGTATTCTGTGTTCTCCAAAGTTTCGGGGGGGTTAACTTCCAAGGACCACAGGGGGGATCTCCGTGGAACCTGCAGATGGTCGTGTCATTTTATTCGTCCTCATCGCACTCGCCGTCTTCACCCTTGGCCGTCGCTTCCAGGCCATGATCATCATGCGTCAGGTGTGGAAGCAGAGTGCCAAACAGGTCGTCGCCAGGAGGACGACGGCGCACAACGCGGCTAAGTCGGTGATCGGGATCGCCCTTGTCGCGCTGTTCGTCGCCTGGCTCGTACTCAACCTCAACCGCATGATGTGACTACGGCATCCATCGGGCTGTCTACGGCGTTCGCCGGGCTGTGTTCGGCGTTCGCCGGGCTGTCTTTGGCGCTCACCGGGCGGTCGCGCGGCGCAGGGACCAGGCCGTGAGGACGGTCACCCCCGCGGCGGCCAGGCTCACCGCCCTCGTCAGCCGCACGGCCCGGCGGATGTCCTTGACCTCGGGCCGGGGACCGTCACCCATCGTGGGCCGGTCCTCGGTCCTTCCCTCATAGACGTTCCGTCCTCCCAGCGTGACGCCGAGCGCGCCGGCGAAGGCAGCCTCGCACCGGCCGGCGTTCGGGCTGGGATGCCGGTGCCCGTCCCGCTTCAACATCGCCCGCGCCCCGCCGGCGTCGGGCCCGGTCAGTACGGTGAGCACGCCGGTCAGCCGCGCCGGCACGTAGTTCGCCACGTCGTCGAGCCGGGCGGCGGCCCAGCCGAACCGCTCGTACCGGGCGGAACGGTGCCCGATCATGGCGTCCAGCGTGTTGATCGCCCGGTAGGCCAGCAGCCCCGGCACCCCCGCGACCGCCCCCCAGAACAGTGGCGCCACGACGGCGTCCGAGGTGTTCTCGGCCAGCGACTCCACCGTGGCGCGTGCCAGCTCGGGCGCCTCCAGGTGGCGTGGATCCCGGCCGCAGAGGTGGGGGAGGCGGGCCCTGGCGCGTTCCAGGTCGTCGTGTTCTAGGGCGTCGGCCAGGTAGTCGCCCTCCCGGGCGAGCGTGGTGCCACCGAGCACGGCCCAGGTGGCCACTGCGGTGACGGCCGTCCTGGCGGCGCGGTTGCGTACCGTCTGACCTGCCAGAACGCCGAGCGCGGCGACGCCACCCACGCACACGGCGACGTGCAGCACGCCGCGCGGCCGATCATCCGCGTACAGGGCCTTCTCCAGCCTCCCCGCGGCGCGCCCGAACAACGCGACGGGGTGGGCGGAGCTCTGCGGGTCGGCGACGAGCCGGTCGAGGGCCACGCCGAGCGCGAGCCCCAGGGGGTCACACCAAATGAGCATGAAGCTCATCTTCGTGCACATCCAACCAGGCCGCGGCCCGTCGGATGCGCTCGCCGGCGCCCCCCGCCCACATCTTCGCCCAGTTGCCCCCAGCCGTCGCGCGGGTGCGCATAACGGTGTAGGAGCGCTGAAAACGAAGCCGGGCCAGCGCGAGAAGCCGTCGCCGGTCGCGCCGGGCGACCCCGTAGGCGTCGCAGAACAACCGCAGCCGCGCACCCACGTCAACGGTACGCAGCAACGGGACACGATCGACGGGGTCGGCGATGGGCGCCCAGTGGCGAAGCGTGGTGACGACGTCGAAGAGCCGGGTGGTGGGCCGCGCCAGGTCGAAGTCGATCAACGCGTACGGGACGAGGGAGCGCGGCTCAAGGACCACATTCGCCGGCGTCAGATCGCAATGCCCGATGACCTCCGGCAGATCGTCATCGTTCGACCCCCCTCCCCACCTCGTCTCCGTCAGCGGGAACCCGACCGTCGCATCGTGATAGCGCCGCAACAATCCGGCCAGCTCCACCAGCGCCTCGTCAGTCACGCTCTCCAGCCGGAACCCGGTCCGCCCCGGTACGAAAGTGAGGATCTCCCGACCGAACTCATCCATCCCCAGCACCCTCGGGGCCCCGTCGAACCCGGCGGCTTCCAGGTGTCTGAGCAGGGCGTGCACGGCGGGTGTCGACGTATTGGCCGGTCTGCGCACGGTGTCCCCGACGCGCACCACCCCGTCTGTCACGTCCCCGCCCTGCAGGGGAATCTCATGCAGGAGCGTCGCGAACATGGCACGGAATCTTAGACCCATTTGCCCTACCCGCGCCCGGCCTTTTCCAACCCTGGGTATCGCACCCCCGTCGCGCTAACCTGGCGCTTCATGCCGATCCTGCTGTCGCCGGCGGCGTTCCTGATGACGCTGCTGGGCGGACTCGTCGCCGACCGCGTCGGCAAGCACCGCCACCTCGTCCTGGGGTTCGCGGCCGGCGTGATGCTGGGCGTGGTCGCCTTCGACCTCGTCCCCGAAACCCTGGTCCAGAGCCCGTTCAGGGTGCACGGCGGACCCCTGCCCATGCTCACGTTCGCCCTGGCGTTCCTCGCGATCCACATCGTGGAGCGCTCCATGGGCCTGCACGACGCCCACGAGGGCGACTACGCCACCCACCGCCACACCCGAACCGGCGTCGGCCTCATGGCCGGCTCAGCCCTCGTCGTCCACAGCTTCCTGGACGGGGCCGCGTACCAGACCGACACATCTTTGGCCGTGGCCGTCGCGATAGGAGTAATCGCTCACGATTTCACGGACGGCTTCAACACGTACACCGTGACCTCCCTCTACGGCAACGCCCGCCGCCGCGCCCTCACCCTCGACGCCCTGGCCCCCTCACCGGCGCCACCCTGACCACCCTCCTCACGATCCCGTCCGCCGCCCTCGCCGCCTACCTCGGCCTCTTCTCCGGCTTCCTCCTCTACCTGGCCACCTCCGATATCCTCCCTGAGGCCCACACGCCGAGACACGCCACCGGTTGGACACTGACCACAACCGTGCTGGGGGCGCTGTTCATGTGGGGTGTGATCGGTTTGACAGACTGACACGGGGAAAACGTGTGCGTGACATGTCGCCGGATCATGCACAATAAGGCGGGAGCGCCCTTAGCTCAGCTGGATAGAGCACCGGACTTCTAATCCGACGGTCGCAGGTTCGAATCCTGCAGGGCGCGCTTTGATCATGGCCTGACCTGCGGCGATGCGGGATCGGATGCGTTCTAGAATTTTCCTCTGGCGTTTGTGTGCTCCCTGCGTGCTCGGTTGCACCAACCCTGCACATTCCATGATCATTTGCTAGCCCCGGCTTCTGCGTCAAGAGCAGCGGCCCCGCCCCGCCGTGAGCAGGCGGCGAATGCGGGGCCGGATGCTTAATCCGACTGTCAGCTCCTCAGCGAGATGACTTTGCCCGGTTCGGCCTGGTCTGCCTCGCCGAAGAGCAGAGCAGCGGTCTTCTCGGCCGCGGCCGTGGCGACCTGTGGGTAGACGGAGGTGTAGGTGTCGGCGGTGAACGCACTGGAGGTATGTCCGAGCGTTTCCTGTACCACCTTCATCTCCACCCCTGCCGCGAGCATGAGCGAGGCGGCGCCGTGGCGCAGGTCGTGAAGCCGGATGGGCGGTAGCCCTGCGAGGTAGGCGAGCCAGAGGAACTGGTCGGAGACGTGTTGCGGGTGCAGGCGGCTGCCGTCGGGCTGGGTGAACACGAACTCGGTGTCGGTCCATGCCTCGCCCATGCCCAGCCGTTCCTGTAGCTGCTGCTGCCGGTGGGTGCGCAGGACCCGGGCGGTGTCGGTGTCCAGGGCGATGGTCCGGACCGAGGCGTCGGTCTTCGGAGTTCCCTCATGAACCTGCCAGGCCAGCTGCACGAGCTGCCAGTTCACCGTCAGGGCATGGCCGTCGAGATCGACCTCCTTCCAGCGCAGCCCGCACGCCTCGCCACGGCGCAAGCCGCGGAGCGCGATCAGCCGGTAGAGGGCGAACAGGCGATGCGCTTTGGCTTCTTGGAGGAACCGGCGGGTGTGCGCGGGTGTCCAGACCATGACCGGGGAGGGGCGTGGCACGCTGGTGTAGGCGTCGATCGGGTCGACCCGCCGTCCGCCCCGGCGCTGCTTCTCCGTCTCCCGGTAGTTGCGGTAGTCCTGCTGCCAGGCGCGCACCCGGTCCTCGGTCCACACCACAGGTCTGGGCCGGGTCTTGGCCGGCATCTCCAGCACGGCGGCGGGGTTGAAGTCGATGAGCCGGTCTTGCCGCATGGCCATGTTCAAGGCGTGGCGCAGGGTGGCGCGGATGTTGTGCATGGTGGTGACGCTGATCGGCCGCCGGTACTTGACGCTCTCGCGCACCTGCGGGTCGGAGTCGGCGCGGCGTTCGGCGATGCTGTCGTTGAACTCCTCGATCTGCTCGAACATCAACGCGATGTCGCTGACCTTGAGCTGCTCCAACCGCAGCCGCCCCAGATACGGGGTCAGGTAGAGGCGGATGTGGCCCTCGTAGGAGCGGCGCGTGGTCTCCTCGATCTTCCGCTTCCGATTGAGGAACTCCGCCAGCCACTGCTCCACGGTGATCTCCTGGGTCAGATGCTGCCCGGTCTTGACCTTGCGGCGGACCGTCTCCACATTCGGGAGAGCGTCGGTCTCGGCCAGCGTCCGCTTGATCAGATCAGCGATCTGGGTACGGGTGGCGGGCGCCCGCGGATCGGCCAGCGCCAGCAGGTCACGCACCCGACCGAGTTCGGCCTCGGCAGCGTCCTGGGAGTCGAACCCGCCGCGGCGCAGCGGCCCGCGCCGCTTGCCGTCCGGGGTAGGCGGGAGTTCGATCTGGTAGTTCCAGATGCCGTGCCGATAGCTCCACCCGCCGCCGGGACGGCGCAGCTTCGGGCACTGCTGCCCGAGCGGCTTGCCGTCGTCGTCGCGGCAGGAACAGCGTTTGAACGTGCGTCCTTCAGCCATCGTGTGCCTGGTCCTTCTTTCTCGTTGGTGCCGCCGGTCTGGCCGTTGTGGGTTATGAGCGGGTGGCCGCGGCCGACGCCCCTGGTGAGGGCGTTGGTGCGTTCCGTTTATGGCGGCTGTCTCGCCACAGCCGTGTCGGCCACGGCCACAGATGTGGATGTGGGCCAGCGTCAGCCCGGCCGTCATCGCCGCCGTTGGAGCGGTGACGGGGCGCGGGCGCGGGCGGCCGCGGGCCCATCTGGCACGGCCGATGCGGTGGGCGTGATCAGGCGAGCACGCACGTGGTCATCGCCCACCGGTATCGATGGCCGTGTCGGACAGGGCGTATCGACGCGCACCTGGATGGCAGGGGTCAAGCCGAATCCGACGGTCATGGCCGCACGGGGCGCAGTCCGTCCCAGCGTGGTGTCGTCGCTAGGCTTCCGCGTCGCTGTTCGGCGTGCCGCGGCATAAGGGCGGAGCCTTGAGCACGGGTGTAGCGCATCGGGTGCAGGCTCGGTGAGACAGCCGGTCCCAGAGTCGCGATTCCCGCGCTGGCGTGGAAGTGAGTTGCGCGGCCGCTGCTGATGAGCCCAGCCGCGCACAAGCGGATCCCGGTCGTCTGTTCCGGCCGGGACTGGCCGAGGCGGCCTGCGCCGTGGATGACGTGGTGGTGTAGTGGTTATCTGGCGTCACGATGGCGTGGCCCGTCCGCCCGGGTCACCTGATCCCTGTCACCTTTCTAAATACCTGTCTCCAGCCCCGAGTTCGGACATCAGACGAAGCAAAGATTCGGCCACGACAGTCAGCCAGAGCAGGCGCACCAGCTCGGCCTCATCAACGTTCCAGCCTGGGTGGTAGGCACCTCGGCCCTATCCGGATGAAGGCGATGGTGGATACGGTGCTCAAGATGTGGGCGACAAAGCGCCAAGGTCTCGAACCTGTGGATTTAAAAGTCGACAGCATCAATGCTCGACCGTGCCAATCTATATTTTAATGTACTATTCTAAGTGCAGATACCACTCGCCGAAATGTCTAAGAATGGCGTCCGGTGTCATGCTTTATCAGATGCCGAAGAGCAACTCCCGAGCAACCGAACGGCGCTTGGCGCGGAATTGACCGTCCGGTTTCGATGGTTTTGAGGCGTCGACTCTGTGAGCCGATCACTTTCAGAGGAGCATCTCAGGGGGTAGACCTTGGGGTGGGCCATACCTGGAGGTGAATCTTGCCCGAGTCAAGCCGCCTCGGTGCACCCCGCGATGGATTCTGAGGCGCTGCTGGTACCGTCACGGGTCGGCGACTGTCAGGAAGACGAGTCTGCTCCTCCCTCCGGCGTGACCATCCTGGTGGCCGAGTTCGAGAGATGGAGATGATCTCCACACGCACGCCCATCACTTCCAGGGCGGTCACCGCGTGCAGTAGCGAGACCTTCGCGAAGGCGAGCAGGGAGCCTGGGGTCAGCGGTACCCAGTCCTTGAGCAGGATGCCATAGATCAGGGTCAGCGATCTGAACGTTCTGTCCAGGGGGTGGCCAGGGGCGAGCTCGTCGACCTTGGCAAGGAACTTCTCCTGGGCCTCGGTATCGAAGCGCAGGGTTTCCATAGCTACCTTGCCCTGCGCGAAGAGGTGGTTCAGCTCGGCGGTTGCTTCTGCCTTTTTTCGCGCAAAAAACTGGCTGGCTGATCCTCGGACAATTTGTCGACAAGAAGTTGGTAGAGGCTGGGAGCGGGACGGACCGCGGGGAGTCCGAACGCGGCAGCGGACACGTTGGCCGCTGCGGGATGGTCAGACAGCTGCCTGCCCTGGAACGAACACCATCACACGATGCCCTACGCGAGTACGAACAGGTCTACAGCGCGCACTGAGCCCACCAAGCTCTCGAACAGGCAGCTCCAGTACATTCTGTCCCGGCTCCGAACGCCGATCCAAGACGAATCACTGCCCTGAACCTACGTCGACACAGCTTCAGAGGATTCCTTCACCAGTACTCATATGCCGCTTGAGCTGCACGGATGAGTTTTCGGCAGGTGCGCAGCCGAAATGATCTCACTCTATGGTCGATAGTGGTATAAGCGGGGCCCTTTGATCAGGCATATCAATGCGAATGCTTGCGCAAGGGACACGATACCCAGCAACTCGTGGCACCCTAGAGCCATGAGTTCGCCGCCACCTCAGCGCCGCCCCCAGCAGCCAAAGCCTCCGACCGTCAAGCGCAGCGTCTACTTCTACCGAATCGATGCGGGCGCCGATGAGACGGGCATCCCGAAGAACATCGATGCCGATCTTGCGGCCGGCCTCAAGGCAATCGATGATCTTCCCTTCGACTCTGCCAATCGCCGGTATATGAACCAATCAGATGGCAGCAGTTTGTGCGCTTGGATAGATGCCGCTGAGGAAGTGACCAGGCTACGGTTCGGGACTATTAGAAAGAACGCTCTTCCGCAATCCGAATTGGGAGGAACTCTCCGCAATCTCGCACTCGGTGCAGAGGAAGGGTTGTGTGAGACGTCGCATATTTGTCTCTTTCCTGATGGGATTGTCGGAGTGGAGCATAACTTCTACGGTCCCCGCGCAAAGCGCCTGCCTGCATATATGATGCACGCTCTTTCTGGAGCAATTCCATCATTCGCGATGGAAGTCCTGCTTAATCACGACGTAGCCAAGCAGCTGGAAGGAAATAAGTTTGTCCGCAAGCTGACCTTGCGTGTCCGTAAATCCTATACATCCACTATCGGGGAGGCCAACAAATCTCTGGGACAGGCCCTCGAAGCTGCTGCTCTGGGAAGCGATGCTGCAGTTGTCGGACTTATACTCCAGCCGGAACCTTACAAGAGGGTGGACCTCAAGTCCGATCTTATTCACTTCTTGCGTCGAATCATGCGTAAGGAGGATCTTCGTGAGCAGACCCGGGAGCTCAAGGCGACCATCGTTAACGAGCAAACCGGAAGAGCCGACGAAATAAACCTCCTCGAGGATCAGCTCATCAGTAAGAAGACGATCCTTCGGCAAACCTCGCGATCTAGGGTACTCAACAGCGACGATGCTTACCGAAAGATAGAGGAGGCTTACAGAGAGCTACGCGAAGATCTTTTGTCAGCCTCGTCCGCTAGTGTGTCCTCAAAGGGGTAAAGCCAATCTCCCGAAGAGGTGCAACTGATGGTGTGGCGGCGACTTCCCTCCTTCGCCAAAGAGCTCTCCGTATTCGCCGCCATATCCTTAATGCTCTATCAGCTATCGCTGCTACCAGAGTTGGATAGTCCGCTGCGAAGCATCCTTCTAGATCGCCGGAAGGAGATCTATGCCGCAACTCTCGGACTCCATGGAACTCTTCTAGGTTTCATCATTGCAGCCATCACTATCGCCCTGTCTTTCGTAAACTCTCCCAGATTCGAAATATTGCGCAGGACCGAGCAGTGGCCTCGTCTGTTTGGCTCCTATACAAGAAGTATGAGGTGGGCTGCCATGGCTACTCTCCTATCGTTTGCTGCACTGCTGGTTGATAACGACACCAGTCCGAATCGGCTTGCAGCGACTCTATGTTTTGCTGCCATCCTCCTTGCAGCATTGACCATTGCGCATATGCTATGGGTTACCGAGAAGACCGTAAGGGTCGCAGTCGCCGCGAAGCCCAGGATGCCAGGAGAATAGTTCGGGCGGATGGAAGCTGCTGAACGGGCTGCCGCTCCATAACTAGGCGTTCTCCCGTGCCAGTCGCAGCACCAGCAAGTGGATGGACCGGACGGTGCGCGGGCGTCCACGCCCGCGAGGCGCGCTGGCCGCGGCGTGAGGGCGCCGCAGCAGATCGCGGTGCCGGCGCAGGACGGTGTCGGGCTGGACTGGCACCTGTCCTGGCCACTCTGCCTGCCGGTCCTGGCCCAGCTGTGGCGTCCAGGACGTACCGGCAAGATCGCGTTCGCCCGGGAGATGGTCGAGGCGATCGCCGCCCGCCACCCTGCCCTGGTGGCGCACGCTGTCGACGATGCCGCCTACACCGGTGAACACCTGCGGGGCCTGGACCCCTCGATCACCTGGACCAGCCGGCTGAAGGTCACCTCGGTCCTGCACGCCCTGCCCCCACCCAGAACCGGCAGGTCCGGACGGCTCGCACCAAGGAGCCCGGCTGGGCACCCCGGCCGACCTGGCCGCGACCGACACCTGGCGCACCACCCGGGTACGCCGCTACGGACACACCGATACCGTGCAGAACAGCGAAACAACGTGTCTGTGGTACGGGCCGTTCCGCAGCCAGAGCATCCGCGTCGTCCTGGTCCGCGACATCCACCCCCGCACCCGTGACGGCGACGATCGCGGCTACGGCCTGCCCCTGATCACCACCGACCTGCACTCACCCGCCGAAGACCTATCGCCCGCTACGCCGCCCGCCGGTGCATCGAGGTCGCCTTCTTCGACGCCCGCCAGAACCTCGGCATCGCCAAGCCCGCAACCGCACCCGACCCGCAATGGAACGCACCGTCCCGTTCGGCGTGATCTGCCTCAGTCTGACCATCCTCTGGTACGCCATGAGCGGACACAGCGCCGCCGACACCGCCGAACGACGGGCACGCTCGCGCTGGTACACCACCAAGACAGAACAGTCCTTCGAAGACATGGTGATCAAGCCGGATCTGGCCATCGGCCGCCGTGGCCCAGAGTGGCCTGATCCCGTGCGGCCTGTTCGAGGCGGAGCTAGCCGATGCTGACTGACCTTTGCTCGCTTTTTTGTGTCAGTCCCCTCCGCTACGGTGCGGATGGGCCTGGAGTTCCGCCTGACTCCCAGGTACGCAGGAGACCGAGGTGCGCGAAGATGGCTTCATGACGCCTCGTCAGCGGACGTGCGTTGCCTTGCGTGGGCGCGACTACCCAGTGGGCCGGCGCAGCCATGCACGTTGAGTGATTCCCTGTGAGGAGCCTTGTGAGCACGCTTGGTAGTTTTATCTGGTCGATCGCCGACCAGCTCCGGGGTCCCTACCGCCCCAACCAGTACGGGAACGTGATCCTCCCGTTCACGATCCTTCGGCGCCTCGACTGCATCCTGGAGCCGGACCGTGAGACCGTCCGAGAGCTGGCTGCGATCTACGAGAACCCGAACCGGCTCCGGACTGAGGTTAAGAAGAAGACTGGCCGGCCGTTCTACAACTCTTCGAAGTACGGCTTCGCCAACCTGCTGCAGGACGCGGACGGGCTCGAGGACAACCTCGTCGACTACGTCGACCGGTTCTCCGCCGGCGTCGATGTGTTCGAGTACTTCGACTTCAAGAAGGAGATCATCGCCCTGGAGCGGGCTGGTCTCCTGCGCGAGATCGTGAAGTCCTTCGCGGCCGTCGACCTGCACCCCGATGTGGTGTCCAACGCCGACATGGGGGACGCGTTCGAGTACATCATCCGCAAGTTTAACGAGGCCGCGAACGAGACCTCTGGTGACCATTACACGCCGCGCGACGCGATCCGGCTGCTGGTCGACCTGCTCTTCGCCGAGAAGGACGCTGACCTGACCGAGGCGGGCATCGTCCGTACGCTCTACGATCCCACCGCCGGCACCGGCGGCATGCTCGCCCTCGCCGAGGAGCACCTGCTCGCGCAGAACCCGGACGCCCGATTGAGCCTGTATGGCCAGGAGTACAACCCGCAGTCGTACGCGATCTGCAAGTCTGACCTGCTCGCCAAGGGCCACGACGCGTCCAACATCGCCTTCGGTAACACGCTCACTGATGACGCCTTCAAGGGCCGCCAGTTCGACTTCTGCATGTCCAACCCGCCGTACGGCGTCGACTGGAAGCAGTACGCCAAGGCCGTCACCAAGGAGCGTGACGAGGCCGGCCCGTACGGCCGCTTCGCGCCGGGCCTGCCGGCCGCCTCGGACGGGCAGATGCTGTTCCTGCTGCATCTGGCGCATAAGATGCGCGCACCCGAGGACGGCGGCGGCCGGGTCGGGATCGTCATGAACGGCTCGCCGCTCTTCAATGGGGCCGCGGAGTCCGGCCCGTCCAACATCCGCAAGTGGCTGCTGGAGAACGATCTGGTCGTGGCGATCGTCGCACTGCCGACCAACATGTTCTTCAACACCGGCATCGCTACCTACATCTGGATCCTCGACAACACCAAGCACCCCGACCGCAAGGGCCTAGTCCAGCTCATCAACGGCACATCGTTCTGGACCAAGATGCGCAAGAACCTCGGCTCCAAGGGCCGCGAGATCAGCGACGCAGACCGAGCCAAGGTCGTCCAGCTGTACGCCGACTTCGCCGACGCCGACCCCGACTACTCCAAGATGCTCCGCATCGACCTATGCCGACATCGCGACTATGCCGAGTACCGAGCCGCAGGAGCTGGCTGAGCAG